>NZ_JBKFBA010000023.1:22925-23791 GCF_053345925.1 Rhodococcus sp. C26F | reverse complement strand
CCCCTGAAGCAGGGACCCGGTCGCTTCCGTCGGAACACGCGCCGTCGTCAGAACACCAGGACTGCGAAGACGGTCGAGAGGATCAGCCCCGCCATCACCGGCAGGAAGCACTTGCGGGCGAGATCGAGCACGGGCACCCGGGCGAAACCGGCCACCGCGACCAGCGAGGACCAGGCGATGATGACGCCGCCACCGGCCCAGATGTTGCCCATCTGACCGATCGCCGCGAGCGTCGAGGGGTCGACGTCGACGGCCGGTCCGAGAGCACCCGACAGCGCACCGGTGAGGGGCAGTCCGCTGAATCCGGACCCGTCGAGCCCGGCGACGAGGCCGATGAGCAGGATGCCGAAGGACGTGATGAAGGCGTTCTGCGGAAGGTGCGACTGCACCGTGGTCACGAGGTCGAACAGGATAGCCGGGCCCGCGGCGTCGGCGGAGATGCCGAGGATCGGTCCCGCGAACTCCGGATTACCGATGAAGAAGAAGCCGGCGATCGGGAGGACGCAGCCCATGGCCTTGAAGGCGAAGACCAGGCCGTCGACCAGATGGTCCGAAGTCGTCTCGAGGAAACCTCCGCGGTCGGTCGACGCTGCGGCGGCGAACAGGATCAGCGCTGCGATCCCACCCACGATCGCGGCGGCGTCACCACCCTGCAGCGGCGGCACGACCTCGGTGAACTTGCCCAGCATCAAGTAGACGATGAACGCGAGGTAGGCGAGCGGCACGAGCATCGCGAACGCCTTCGCGGTACCGCGGCGTTCCTTCTCCGCCGCGGCGTCGGGGTCGGCGATCGGGTCGGACGGCGCCACGAGCACCGCCGTGGCCGTCGCCGCCTGCTCTCCGCCGCCGCTGGGGCCACCGGCCGG
>NZ_JBKFBA010000023.1:15997-22894 GCF_053345925.1 Rhodococcus sp. C26F | reverse complement strand
CGGGAGCCACCCCCGCCACCCGAGGAGTCGTCGCCACGGGTGTCGCCGATGCCGCGGTCGGCTGTGTCGCCGATGCCGCGGTCGGCTGCGGCCTCCCACTCGACGAGGAGGTCGGAGGACGGCGCACGCCAGTGCCGCTTCTGCACGAGGTAGGTGATCAGCAGAGCCGTGCCGCCGACGATCAGGGACAGGACCATGGCCTTGTCCGCGACGGCGTCGGCCTCGACGCCGGCCGCCGATGCGGAGATACCGGGCGCCACCTTGATGATGTAGTCCGAGGACAGCGCCATGCCCTGGCCGCAGATCGCGATGACCATGCCCACCGACAGCGGGGACATGCCCGCGCGGATCGCGACGGGGATGAGCACCGCGCCGACGAGGGGCACGGCCGGGGTGGGCCAGAAGAACAGGGAGATCACGTAGGTGACCGCGGCGAGGACGAGGAAGCTGCTGGTGCCCGCACGCATGACCCGCCGGAACGGCGCGACCATCATCCGGTCGGCGCCGAGCTGGCGCAGCGCGCCGAGCATGGCCGTGACCATCGCGATGATGAGGAAGATGTTGAACAGTTCCTTCGCCGCGACGAGACTCGCGTTGAAGATGGCCGACAGTCCCGTGACGATGCTGCCGGAGAACGTCAGTGCGGTCAGGAAGGTTGCGACGACTGCAGGAACGACGATGTTCTTCCGCAGGGCCATGGTGGCCAGGATGACGAGGATGCCGGCCAGGTAGACCCAGTGCGCGGCGGTGAGTTGTACGTCCAAGGCGATTCCTTCGACAGGGGGTGGAACGAGTCGGGCTGTGTTCGTGGACGGTGAATGGGAACTCGATGTATTGGGGGAACTTTCCGCTACGGCCCGTGCTCGGTCAACGAGAACGGTGCACAGTGCCCGCCACGCCAGTTGTGCACTGTGTTCCACTTTTGCGATTTCGTGACGACGAAGCGCTCCGGTGTGAAATATTGCTACGAACATGTGTCGCGCGCCCCGCGCCGCCCTCACGACGTCGTCGAATGTGCACCCTGCACCGGCTCACCCGGATCCGATGTGCACCTTCACTCCGCTATGGCGATGCATCCGACGGTAGCGCAGTGCGAAAGTGGTTCGACGGTACGAACCGTGCCGCGCAGTTCCCCGAGGTTCCGGAGAGTTCGATGACCACTCGCACCGATACACCGGCAGCGCCGGCAGCCGAGACGGATACGGGCACTCCCCTGGCCCTGTCCGCCCTGCTCGCCGGAACCCTCGTCGGGACATTGAGCAACAACATCATCAATGTCCCACTGCCACAGATGCTTTCCGACTTCGACGCAAGCCTCGAAGACGGCGCACTCCTGGCCGTCGGCTTCCTTCTCACTTTTGCTGCGACAATGCCCCTTGCAGGGTACATCGGTGACCGATACGGTCGGCGTCGCGTCTACTGCGGTGCCCTGCTCGGCACCGCGATCTGTGCTGCCGGAGCGGCGACGGCGCCGACCCTCGAGATCCTCGTGGCCTGGCGCGCCCTCGGTGGAGTTGCGGCAGCCGCATTCGCCCCCGCCGTCATGGGATTGATCGCATGGCTGTTCGGCGCGCACCGGCGCGCACGCGCGGTGAGCGCGTGGGCCACCGTCAACGGACTCGGCCAGGCCATCGGCCCCACCCTCGGCGGTTTCGTTGCGGGACATTGGGGTTGGCGATGGATATTCGTCCCGATGATCCCGATTGCACTGATCGGGCTCGCCGGAACGTTGCGCTGGATCCCGATCTTCCCCGGACGCAGGATGACCCTCGACGTGCCCGGTGCGATCGCACTGACGCTCGGCTCCGCCGGAGTCGTGCTGGGACTGAGCATGTTCGGACAAGCAGGTGTTCCCACGTCCGTCGCGGGGATCGCCCTGGCGGTCTCGATCGTCGTACTGGTCGGTTTCGTCGTGCACTGCCTGCGCGCGGCCGTGCCGTTCGTCGACGTCCGGTTGCTGGTCGAGAGCAGGTTCGCGCGGAGCGCGGCCGCCGCCTTCGCGCAGATGTTCTGCCTGGGCGCCGCTCTACTGGCGGTGCCGCTGCGGTTGCACGCGACGGGCGCGTCGACGGCCACGGCCGGGGCGATCCTGTTCGCGCTGCCCGCCGTCATGGCGGCCCTCGCACCGGTGGTCGGCCGCACCGTCGATCGCGTCGGCGGACGGCGCATGTTGCGGGCGGGACTGGTGGTGCTGCTCGTCGGTCAGATCGCGCTTGCCGTCGTCCTCTCGGCGGACGAACCGCGGCTGTGGCTCGTCGCGACCGTCCTGGCGATCACCGGTGCCGGCATCGCCGCCGTGCAGACCCCCGCGGCGGCCGGCTCGACGCGGTCCCCGGCGGGCGAGCGCGGGACGGGCCTGGGGGTGTTCAACCTGATCCGCTTCGGCGGCTCCGCCGTCGGGGCCGCGTGGGTGACCGTCGCGCTCGGTTCGTGGACAGTGGGACCGCTCTTCGCGGTGTGCGCCTTGGTCGTGTGCGCGGGGTTCGCCGCGTCGTTCCTGGGGGCCGACCCCGAGGATCACGCACCGACCGGCTCCGAGTCGACCGCTCTCAGCGGTAGTTGATCTCGTTTTCGACCGAGGTGCGCAACCGGTCGAGAAGCTCGAGGCGGACGGCGAGCCAGGCCGTGAACTGGTTCTCCGGCAGCCGGACGTCCATCCCCATCGCGCGGGAGATCCGGTCCAGCTTCGACAGCATCGTGTTGCGGTGGACCGACAGCTCCCGCGCCGCCGCGTTGACGTTCCCGCCGGCCGCGAGATAGGCCAGCAGGGTGTCGTACAGGTCGGTGCCGGGCTTGAGCGTCCCGAAGACGTCGCCGACGAACCTGCGGCTGCGATCGGTCTCGGCGACCAGCTCGAGCACGCCGTAACCCCGCAGGTCGCGGTAGGCCACCGAACCCGACATCCCGAGCCGCTGCCCGATGCCGAGCGCCACGCGGGCCTGCCGGTAGCTCTCCCGGATCTGGTCCGCGCCGACGGCCGGAGCGCCGTGGGCGACGGGCACCGGGCGCACGCGCCGGCGGGACAGGTCCTGCGACACCGCGTCGGCGTATTCGGCGATCTCGAGTTCGACGTCGCGCGGGTCGCGGTAGCGGAGCGACCGCACCACCACCAGGACGTCGCCGATCACCGTGACATACGAGCGCACCGACGGGTGGGGCAGGACGCTAGCCGCGTACCGGGCCAACCGCAACAGTCCACCGGATTCGTCGCCACCCGGACCGGCCGGGTTCTCCCCGTAACCGGGCGCGACGAAGACCGCGAACGACGAGGTGAGGTCGATGTCGTGGTACTCGGCGCGCGCCTGCATGTCGTGCTGGCTGGTGAAACTGCCGTGCACCAGCGCCTGCACGAAATCGCCGCGGGCCCGTTCCTCGGCCTCGTCGACGCTGCGTTGCCGCAGCATCTCCGATCCGATGATCGCCGTCGCCTGTTCGGTGACGACCGCGTGCTGGGCCAGCTCGTGCGGTCCGGGAGACGCGCCCGAGGCGAGCACGACCACCCAGCCCTCGAACCGTTTGCCGAGCCGGATGGTGCTGGCCGTGCACGTCCAGGGTGTGCCTCCGACGACCTCCTCCAGCACGCGGGTGTCGTGGTGGGCGTGACGTTCCGCGGCCGTCACCGTCGACAGCTGCTTGTGCAGTATCTCCGAGATCTCTTCCGCCCGAGCGGCATCCACGCCGTGGAAGGCGACGGCCTGACCACGTGCATCGAGTGCGATCGCCGGATGCTGCGCGAGCGCCGAGACCTCCTTGACGAGCAAGGTCAGTCCCGCGCCGCGGTGCAGCAGACCGGCGAGCGTCGAGTGCACGTGCGCGGAATAGCGCATGACGTGCACTTCCTGCATCAGCGACCGCTCGGCGAGCAACCGGTTGAGTGCCGCGAATCCGACGGGCAGGTCGAGTTCGATCACCACCAGTCCTGCCGGCCAGGACATTCCGGCGGGCACCGCGCCGTCGACGACCAGGGCCGCCGCGTCGCGGGCCGCGAGCGCGGACAGGGCGTGCGCGCTGTCGGCCAGTGCCTCCGGCCGCATGTACACGGCGACGCCGGTGAGATCGTCGAATCGGCCGACGACCTCGCCGAACGGCAGCACCCAGGTGAGCGCCCGGTCGAGATCGGCCTCCCGATCCACGACCCGGGCGCCCTCCATGAGCGGTTCGTCGAGCAGTCCTCGGACTGTCAGACGCGGGCTCGATTCCATGGGGACCTGCTTCCATCGGGAGCATCGGCGGACCGTGAGGGGGGTGGACCCGTCGACACCGTGGCGGTGTGCACTTTCTACACCAGATACCAGAGTCATGCGTCCCAGACACATGTGCACTGTGTACACCGAATCCCGAAAACGACGGTGATCCTGACCGTCCCCATCGGCGCACGGCCCTGTTAGAAATGAGCCACGCCGGACACACCGCTCCACCGCTCCGGCACCCGCCGACACTTCAGCGACGCGGCATCGGCGGGACGCACACGGATCCCGACGCGGACCAGGAATCGTCCGACTCTCCGACCCGACTTCGAAAGTGGAGACCAATGCATCGAATCCACCGCATCACCCTCGACGACGCACTCCCCCTGCTGGCCGCCGGCCGCACGAAGGCCGAGGAGATCGGCGTGAAGCAGACCCTCTGCGTCTGCGACGAGAGCGCGAACGTCATTGCTCTGCACCGGCTTCCCGGCGCCCGCCTCACCGGCGTCGAGATCGCCATGGCGAAGGCGTTCACCGCCGCCGGCCACGAGCGCGCCACCCACCTGTTCAACGAGGGTCCCAACGGACCCGCACTCCCCGGCAACGAAGCGTTCGGCATCAGCCACATGCTCCCCGGGAAGTTCGCGATCTTCGTCGGCGGCTTCCCCCTCGTCTACGACGGACAGATCGTCGGCGCCGTCGGCATCAGCGGCGGCAACGGCGAGCAGGACAAGGCGGTCGGCGCCGCCATGATCGCCGAATTCGAAGCCCTGACCTCCGCGATCAACGCCTGATCGCATCCCCCCGCACGACCTCCTCATCGAAAGGCATCATCATGACCGAACTGCTCGGACGCGACGAATTCCGCGCCGCACTCGAAGACGCCATCAAGGGACGCGAAGCGAAGAACGCATCGTTCAGCAAGGCGTGGGCCGAGGGCAAGCTCGAGAAGCATCACTTCGCCCGGTGGGCCGAGAACCACTACCACTACGTCGGCCCCTTCGCCGACTACCTGGCGAACATCTACTCCAACACCCCCGATCACTTCACCGACGCCAAGGACTTCACCCTCCAGAACATGTACGAGGAGGAGCTGGCCGACATCCGGCACACCGACCTGCTCATCAAGTTCGCCGAGGCGTGCGGCACCACCAAGGAGCGCGTCGAGGATCCGAACAACATGAACGCGGTCACCCGCGGACTGCAGGCCTGGTGCTACGCGGTGTCGCAGCGCGAACACTTCGTCGTCGCCACCGCGGCCCTGGTCGTGGGCCTCGAATCGCAGGTGCCGAGCATCTACAAGAAGCAGATCGTCCCGCTGCGCGAGGTGTACGGCTTCACCGAGGACGAGATCGAGTTCTTCGACCTGCACATCACCTCGGACGTGGTGCACGGTGAGCGCGGCTACCAGATCGTCCTCGACTGCGCCGACACCCCGCAGCTGCAGCAGCGCTGCCTGCAGCTCGTCCGCTGGGGAGCGGAGATGCGTTTCTCGTACACGAAGGGCCTGTACGACACGTACGTCGCCCCCGATCTGGAGCTGGCGTCCGCCTGATCCGATGCGCGGGAGCGGAAGTCGCTCGCGGCTTCCGCTCCCGGTCTCGCACACGAGCGAAGGAGAAGCATGTCCACCGAAATCATGGGCAGCGGGACCGCCGGCACCGACACCGCCGCGGAGTCCCCGACCTGGGTCGCCGTCGCCACGGTGAAAGAGGTGACCCGCCGCCGCAAACTCCGCGTGGAGGTCGACGGCCTCGCGATCGCACTGTTCCATGCGAACGACCGCATCTACGCCTTCGCCGACCTGTGCATCCACCAGGACCGTTCGCTCGTGAAGGGCACGCTCCTGCACGGCCGGGTCATCTGCCCCGGCCACCAGTGGCGCTTCGATCTCGAGACCGGATACGAAGAGGACCAGGACCTCTGCCAGCCGGTCTATCCCGTCCTCGTGCGCGACGAGACCGTCCTCGTCGACCCCACCCCGCGTCCGGCACCGGCCGCATCCGGAAAGGAGTGCACGGCATGACCGTTCGCACCGTAGTCACAGTGGGCGCCGGCCAGGTCGCCGCCGTCGCCGCACGCACCCTGCGCCGCCGCGGCTTCGACGGACGCATCGTGCTGCTCGGCGACGAACAGCACGCCCCCTACCAGCGCCCACCCCTGTCGAAGGAATTCCTCGCAGGCCGCGAAGGAGTCGACTCCCTCGCACTGCTGACCCGGAAATGGCTCGACGCCAACGACATCGACATCCGAACGGGTGTGTCGGTTCAGCGCATCGACACCGCGACCCGCACCGTCGAATTCGACGGCGGCGAGATCGCCGCCGACGCGATCGTCCTCGCCACGGGCGGACGCCCCCGCACCCTCGCCACCACCGGTCCCCGGCCCGATCTCGTCCATTACCTGCGCACCCTCGACGACGCGACCGCCCTCGCAGCCCGCCTGACCCCGGGTTCGAGCCTCGCGATCGTCGGCGGCGGCTTCATCGGACTCGAGATCGCCGCGACCGCACGATCTCTCGGCGTGACGGTGACGGTCCTCGAACAGGCCGAGCACCTGCTCGGAGGCATCCTCGGCGAACAGGTCGGCCGGCACTGCGCCGATCTGCACCACCGCAACGGTGTCGACCTGCGCACCGGCACGGGCGTCGCCTCGGTGACCACCTCCGATCATGGCGTGCGGATCGAGACCACCACCGGCGGGATCGTCG
>NZ_JBKFBA010000023.1:7106-15970 GCF_053345925.1 Rhodococcus sp. C26F | reverse complement strand
CACCGACATCGCGGCGGCGAGCGGACTCGCCGTCGACGGCGGGATCGTGGTCGACGCCACCGGGCGCACCTCGGTCGGGAACATCTACGCGGCAGGCGATGTCGCGAAGCGATTCTCCCCCCGTGAAGGCCGGCACGTGCGCGTCGAACACTTCGACAACGCGAACCGCCAGGCCGCGGTCGTCGCCGACACGATCGTCGGACGGCAGTCGCTCTCCGACGACCCCCACTGGTTCTGGTCCGATCAGTACGACACCAACATCCAGTTCGCCGGATCGGCTTCCGGAACAACCGAACTCGTCGTCCGCGGTGACACCGACAGCGGAGAGTTCTCGGTCTTCTACCTCGCCGGCGACGTTCTGACCGCCGCCTTCGCGATGGACCGCGGCGAGGACATCATGGCGGCCCGCGAACTCGTCGGTCGCAGAGTCGACGCAGCGCTGCTCGCCGACGAGGACACCGATCTGTGGGAGATGTACGAGGAGGTCGAGTCCGCATGACGATCACCGGACTGAACCACATCGACGGCAACTGGGTACCGGCCGCCTCCGGCGCGGCCTTCGAACGCCGCAACCCCGCCGACGAGACCGACCTGATCGGCACCTTCCCGGACTCCGACGCCATCGACGTCCGCAACGCCGTCGATGCTCTCGACAAGGCCGCGCCCGAATGGGCCGCCGCCCCGCCCGAACGCCGCGCCGCGATCCTCGAAGCAGCCGCCGACCACCTCGCCGCACACTCGGCCGAACTCGTCGACGAATTGATCCGCGAAGAGGGCAAGACCCGCGCCGAGGCGTCGATGGAGGTGAGTCGCACCCCCATGAACCTGCGCTTCTACGCAGGTGAGGCACTGCGCGCCACCGGTGCGACCTTCCCGGCACCGGGCTCCACGACCATCTACACCGTGCGCGAACCGATCGGGATCGTCGGTGCGATCACGCCGTGGAACTTCCCCCTCAACATCCCCTCCCGCAAGCTCGGGCCCGCGCTCGCGGCCGGCAACACGGTGCTGTTCAAGCCGTCCGAGATCACCCCACTGATGGGACAGCGACTCGTCGAGGCCCTGCTCGCCGGCGGTCTGCCGGCCGGCGCGATCGCGCTGGTCCAGGGCGACGGCAAGGCCGGTGCGGCGGTGTCCGGCGACGAGCGGATCGCAGCGGTGACCTTCACCGGGTCCACCGAGGTCGGACGCGCCATCCACCGCAGCGTCGGCCCCGACCGGCGCGTGCAGCTGGAGATGGGCGGCAAGAACCCCGTCGTCGTCCTGGACGACGCCGACCTCGACGCGGCGGCCGCGCTGATCGTCAAGGGCGCCTTCGGATTGTCGGGCCAGGCGTGCACCGGCACCAGCCGGGTCGTCGCCGTCGACGCGATCCACGACGAACTGCTCGAGAAGGTCGCCGAACGCACCCGCGCACTGCGGGTGGGACCGGGTTCGGGTGCCGCCGTCGATGTCGGCCCGCTCGCGAGTCGCGGTCAGCTCGACAAGTTCCTCGAGTACGTCACCATCGGCACGGACGAAGGCGCACGGCTCGTGTGCGGCGGCGTGCGATGCGAGGACGACGCGCTGCGAGACGGATTCTTCGTGCGGCCCACGGTCTTCGCGGACACCGTCCCGGGGATGCGCCTGCTCACCGACGAGATCTTCGGCCCGGTCCTGGCCTTCCAGCGCGCCGGCTCCTTCGACGAGGCACTCGCCCTGGCGAACGACACCGCCTTCGGGCTCAGCGCCTCCGTCGTCACCCGGAGTCTCCCCGCCGCACAGCGTTTCATCGCCGGATCGCGGACCGGGCTCGTGAAGGTCAATCAGCCCACCACGGGAATGGCCATGAACGCGCCGTTCGGCGGCTACAAGCAGTCGAGCACGCAGACCTTCAAGGAACAGGCCGGCCCGACGCTCATGCAGTTCTACCAGTCCGAGAAGACCGTCTACCTGTCCCCCGACGCCTGACCGGCGACACCGACCCTCGACAAGCCTGGAGGAAAGACCATGGAGTTCAAGCGAGTGGCCCGATCCGGGCAGGTGCCCGAAGGCATCGTCCGCCGGTTCTACGCCGAGGACTACGAGTTCGCCATCTCCCGACTGGACGGCAAGGCGTACGCGACGTCCAACTACTGCTCACACCTCGACTGCCTGCTGTCGTCCGGCAAGCTCGTCCAGGACGGCATCGGATGCTCCTGCCACGGAAGCGCATTCGACCTCGAGACCGGTGAGCCGATCTGCCCGCCGGCCACCGAGCCCATCAAGACCTATCCGTGCGAGGAGCGCGACGGCGAGATCTTCGTCGGGATCGACCCCGCCGAGCCGCCGGAAGGACCCCGTCGACGTCGGATGCGGTCGGCATGACCCGGCGCGCGACACGACCGGCGACGCTCGCGACCGGAGGCATGGTCGCGTCGAGTCATCCGCTCGCGAGCCTCGCCGGGGTCCGCGTCCTCGAGGACGGTGGCAACGCCGTCGACGCGGCCCTGGCGATGGCAGCGGTCACGTGGCTGACCCTGCCCGGGCAGTGCGGCATCGGCGGCGACGCGTTCGCCGTGGTCCGCGAGCCCGACGGGTCGGTGTGGACCGTCAACGGCAGCAGTTACGGACCCGACGGCGGTACACCGGATTTCTACCGGGCACGGGGACTCGACGCGATCCCGCTCGACGGGGCGCTCGCCGTCGCCGTTCCCGGCGCACCCGCCGCGCTGGCGGCACTGCACCGGCGGGGAGCGAGCAGGTCGCTGCCCGAACTGTGGGCGCCGGCAGCCCGGATCGCCGAGAGCGGCCTGCCGTGCTCGGCGAAAACCCGAACCGATGTGCAGACCGCTCTGCATGCGATCCGCGGCGACGCCGGACTCGCCTCGGTGTACGCACCGGGCGACCGGGTCCCGCGCCTCGGCGACGTGCTTCCCCAGCCCGATCTGGCCCGCACGATCCGTGCCCTGGCCGAGGATCCGGCATCGTTCTACACCGGCACGCTCGCCGAACGCTGCGTGGCTGCGCTGCAGGGGGGCGGAGCACCGTTCAGCGGCGACGAATGGCAGGCCGGGGCGTCAGTGGACGCGGAGGCGGCGCTCACCGGCAGCTATGCCGGTCACGTCGTGCACCAGACCCCGCTCCCCACACCGGGATGGATGGTGCTGCACCAGGCCGCCCTGTGCGACGACGCGCTCGGCACCCACCCTGTGCTCGGCGCGGCGTCGATCGACCGGATGGCCCGCGCGGCCACCGTCGCCTTCGAAGACAGGCTCCGCTGGTGCTCGTCGGACAACGACGGGGTCACACGGGTGCTCGATCCCGTGAACATCGCAGCCGGTCGCGCACGGATCGACGGGCGTGCACCGGCCGAGGCGTTCGCCGTCTCCGCCGGGGACACGACGTCGTTCGTCGCCGTGGACTCCGAGGGGCGGGCGGTGTCGTTCATCCACTCGCTGGCGTTCACCTTCGGAGCGAAGCTCACGGTGCCCAGGACGGGCATCGTGCTCAACAACCGGCTCGGTCGCGGTGCCTACCTGATCGACGGGCATCCGAACGAGGTGGCGCCGCGCCGCAAGCCCCTGCACACGCTCAACGCGTGGATCGTCACCGACTCGGCGGGCGAGCTGCGGCATGTGGGCAACACGCCCGGCGGCGACGGCCAGGTGCAGTGGAACATGCAGTTGCTGTCGCACCTGCTCGACCACGGTCTCGACCCCCAGGAGGCGGTCTCGGCGCCGCGCTTCACCGTCTTCCCGGGATCGGACGCCAACGTGCTCGGCGAACCGACCGCGTTGCGGATCGAAGGCGACGTCGCCGACGGCGTGTGCGACGAACTGCGCGAACTCGGCCACCTGGTGGAAGTGCTCGAACCACTCGACGCCGAGGGCAGCGCGCAGGTGATCTCGATCGACGACCGCGGGATGCTCTCCGGCGGCAGCGATCCACGACAGGAGGGGGTGGCTCTGGGTGTCCTCTGACATTGCTTCGCAATGGGTGTCCACTGATGTGACTGCTGTTGCACCGCGTCCGCAGGGGCGATACGTCCCGGCCGTGTTGGCCGGCGACACCGTCCGCACGGCGGGCATGACCCCACGGCGAGACGGCGAGCTGATCCTCACCGGACGGGTCGGCGCGGAGGTCACCGTCGAACAGGCCCGGGCCGCCGCGGTCGTCGCGGTGGGCAACGCGTTGGCGGCGATCCGCGCGACGCTGCCGGAGGGCACGTCGTTCCGGCCGGTCGAGATGGTCGTCTACGTCGCGAGCGCGCCCGGTTTCGTCGATCTGTCGGTGGTCGCGGACGGCGCGTCGGACGTGATCGAACGCGAACTCGGTGTGGATGCGCTACCGGCGCGCACCGCCGTCGGCGTCCACACCCTGCCCGGCGGGGCACCGCTCGAGATCGCGCTGACCGCCGTGTGCGGATAGACGGAGGTTCACAACCGAGAAACGAGGCTCACAACCCTGGTGGTCGACCATCAGGGTTGTGGGCCTCATCTGTGGGTTGTGAACCTCGGGGACGAGTGCTCAGCGCTTGGCGCCGATGTCCTCGAGTTCGGCTGCAAGATCGACACTCTCGGACGGTCGCTGCCACCGATACACTCCGCCACCCTGGGCGTAGGAGAGGTGACCGCCGAGAGCGCCGCCGACTCCGACCGCGCCGAGACCGATCAAAGTCCATATCGTCCCCGCCCGGTCGTGGCGGGCACGTCGCGCACGATAGGACGTCGCCATGCAGATCACCCCGATCGCGTTGGACACGGCGTGCACCGCACCGACCCTGCGCTGAGGGGCATCCTCCAGGGTGGAGAAGTCGGTGTAGCCGGTGACGATCGTCGGGACGGCCGCGCCCAGTCCCAACGCGACGAGTCGCCGGGACGCGGTGCGCTGCCCGGGCAGCGTGTCCAACGCCGCCGCGGACACCCACGACCCGATCGGGACGGTGACGAGGAGCGGATGGACGGGGTGTCCGAGCCAGGAACCTCGGAGCAGGTCGTCGACGACGGAGCCGTCGAGGACTCGCCGTATGCGCTGCGCGATGCGCTCGGCGGGCCGATCCACAGCGTCGAAGGATTCGACGGCGCGCAGGAGTTCGTGCAGGTTCATGATGAGGCGATACCCGTCGGCAACAGATACGAATCGCCGGGTGACCGTGATGCGACGGCACCCTTCGATCGCTGGCCATGACGACGGCGGCATTCGTATTTCTGTCGTATCCCGAGGGCAGCATGTGGCCGTGACCGAAAAGACCATCGGGCTTCCCGAGGACTATCCGCAATTCCTGGACGAACTCAAAGCACAGGTTCGTCGAGCGCGTCTACGGGCTACACGCGCCGCGAATACCGAACTGCTCATCCTGTATTGGACGCTCGGGCACTCCCTTCTCGAGCGTCAACGTGTACACGGCTGGGGATCGAAGGTCGTCGACCAACTGGCCAGGGACCTGCGCTCCGAGTTTCCACACATGCGCGGTCTCTCGCGCCGCAATCTCTTCTACATGCGGTCCTTCGCGGACGCCTGGCCCCAGGAAATAGTGCAACAGCCTGTTGCACAATTGCCATGGGGACATGTGACGGTCCTTCTCGACAAGCTCGACAACCGAGAGCTTCGCGACTGGTACGCAGCTCGCGCAGCAGAACACGGGTGGTCGCGTCACGTTCTGACCCATCAGATCGCCGGGCAGTTACACCGCCGTGTAGGTGCCGCACCGTCGAATTTTCCGGACCATCTTCCTCCACAGGACTCCGACCTCGCACAGCAACTCGTCCGCGACCCGTACATCTTCGATTTCCTCGATCTCGACGAGCGGGCCGCGGAACGAGAACTCGAAGTGGCACTGATGACACGCCTCGAACAGGTACTCCTCGAACTGGGGCACGGGTTCGCGTTCGTCGGCCGCCAGTACCACTTCACCGTCGACCACGACGACTTCTACATCGACCTGCTCTTCTTCAATTGGATTCAGTCGCGCTTCGTGGTGGTCGAGCTGAAGATCGGCCGGTTCGAGCCCGAATACGCCGACAAACTCGGTTTCTACGCCTCCTGGGTGGACGAGAACCTGCGAGTCGCGGACCGGCACGCACCGACCATCGGGATCCTGCTGTGCGCGGGGCGCAACGACAACGTCGTGCGCTATTCGCTCGCGGGCACGACCGCTCCCTTGGCGGTTGCGAACTACACCTACGACACCCTGCCCGAACCCATCCGCGAACTCGTGCCTACCGACAGCGAACTCGCCGACGCGGTCGATGCGGCCTGGGACGAACTCACGACGGACCGCGCCGACGAAGACACCCCGCAGAGCTGACACCGCTCGTCGGCAACTCCGGGGCCCGGGACTACTTCTCGTCGAGCGGTTTCGCTCCCAGCACGTCCTTGAGCAGCTCGATCGCGACTTCTTCCGGATCGCGGCGCGTCGACGGGTCGCCGGGCGTGGCGGCCTCGGCGAACATCTCCTCGACGTCCGCCTCCGTCATCTGCGACGGGTCGGGCGGCGGCGCGTCGTAGCCGGGGCCCGGGTCGTCGGGAAGATCGGGGGCTTCGGGCGGCGGGATGTCGTCGACGTTCTCCGCGGACTGGCGTGTGAACGTCGGGGCAGCCGACGGTGCGGCCGCCGGTCGCTGCGGCACAGCGGGGGCTTCGACGGGTGCGGGCGGCGCGGCATTCTTCGCCTGGCTCGGCCGGGAGAAACGCGGTTGACCCGCCGGACGCGAATTCTTCTCGGGCGCCGGGGTTCTGGCAGGTGCCTCCGCAGCAGCGGATCCGTGGACGCAGGTGACCTCGAACTCTCCACCGAAGACCGCCTTCAGCGCATCGGCGATGACCGTGGCGTTGCGCGCGTCGGCGAGTCGCTTCGCGAGCGGAGCGGAGTCGTGCACGAGCACGACGCGGGTGCCGTCGACCGATCGGACGGTGGCGCCCGAGAGCATCACCTCGACGGTGCGGCTGCGTTCGCGGACCTTCGCGCGCACCTCCGACCACACACCCCGCATCTGGGCCGCGTCGGGACCGCCTGTCGCGCGGGCGGGTTCGGGCTCGGGTTCGGGAGCAACCGGCTCCTCGGGAGCGGGCGGCGGAACCTCCTGCGCGGCAACCTCGTCGGGCACACTCTGCGGCTGTGGAGCCTCCGGGACGACGGGAGGTTGCGCGGCGGCGGGAGGCGGTGTCGGGGCAGATGCCGGCTGGGCCGGTTCGGGCTGCACCGGTGCCTGCTGGGCAGGGGGTTGCTGGGCAGGGGGTTGCTGGGCAGGAACTTCCGGCTGCGGCTGAGCGGCCTCGCGGGGCTGAGCAGTCTCGCGGGGCTGAGCAGTCTCGCGGGGCTGAGCAGTCTCGTTGGACGGTGCGGCAGGCGCCGCCTCCGCTGCCCGGCGCTGGGAGGGACGCTGGAAACGTGCCGCGGGTTCGTCGGGCGAGATGGGCGGTGCGGCAGGCGCGGCGGGTGCTGCCACCGGCTTCGGCGCGGCACCTCCCGCCGGGGCTGCGACGATGCCCTGCTCGAGTCGTTCGAGGCGTTGCAGTACAGCGGTTTCCGCGTCGGACGCCGCGGGGAGCAGCATGCGCGCGCACATCACCTCGAGCAGCAGACGCGGCGACGTCGCACCGCGCATCTCGCCGAGCCCGGCGTGCACGATCTCGGCGTAGCGGGTGAGGGTGGCCGGACCCAGGCGGGTCGCTTCGTCGCGCATCCGCTCGAGGACGTCGCCGGGAGCGTCGACCAGTCCGCGTTCGGCGGCGTCGGGGACGGACTTCATGAGGATGAGGTCGCGGAGGCGTTCGAGAAGGTCGACGGCGAAGCGACGCGGGTCGTGCCCGGCGTCCATGACCTTCTCGACGGTGCCGAACAGCGCCGCGCCGTCGCCGGCCGCGAGCGAATCGACGGCCTCGTCGATGAGGGCGACGTCGGTGACGCCGAGCAGCGACAGGGCGCGCTCGTAGGTGACGCCCTCGGGGCCGGCACCGGCGAGGAGCTGGTCCATCACCGACAGCGAGTCGCGGGGGGATCCACCGCCGGCACGGATGACCAGCGGATAGACCGCGTCCTCGACCGGCACGTTCTCCTGGCCGCAGATCTGCTCGAGCAGACCCCGCATCGCCGTGGGAGCGAGGAGCCGGAAGGGATAGTGGTGCGTGCGCGACCGGATGGTGGGCAGCACCTTCTCGGGCTCGGTGGTCGCGAAGACGAAGATGAGGTGCTCCGGCGGCTCCTCCACGATCTTGAGCAGGGCGTTGAAGCCCTGCGTGGTGACCATGTGCGCCTCGTCGATGATGAAGATGCGGTAGCGCGATTCGGCCGGAGCGTAGAACGCGCGGTCGCGGAGTTCGCGGGTGTCGTCGACACCGCCGTGGCTCGCGGCGTCGAGTTCGGTGACGTCGAGGTTGCCTCCACCGCCCGGGCCGAGCGACACGCACGACCGGCACGTGCCGCACGGTGTGGACGTGGGGCCGGTCTCGCAGTTGAGCGAGCGGGCGAGGATGCGCGCCGAGGACGTCTTGCCGCATCCACGAGGACCCGAGAACAGGTAGGCGTGGTTGATGCGGCCCGTGTCGAGCGCCGTACTGAGGGGCACGGTGACGTGCTCCTGCCCCACCACCTCCGCGAAGGTCGCAGGTCGATACTTCCGGTACAGAGCCACGCGCCGAGCGTACCGGCGGCTCCCGACATGCACGGAGGTCGGTCCGTCGACATCTGTGGCCGAGACCACTCTTGCGTTAACGATATATCGAGATCTATCGTGATCGTATCGACAAAGAAGGAGACGCACGGATGCGAACCCACGAACATCCCCGCGGCCGTCGCCGCGCCGTGCACGATCGAAATCTTCCCGGCGGCCCGTTCCGCGCCGACGGACCCCGCCGTCGCGGACACCACCCGCACGACGACGAACCCGGCTTCCGCCCGCACC
>NZ_JBKFBA010000023.1:4347-7084 GCF_053345925.1 Rhodococcus sp. C26F | reverse complement strand
CGCGAGGAGGACGACGCGGCCGAGCACAGCGAGGCGACGTCCGCGCGGCCGTGCTGCGCCTGCTCGGCACCGAACCGATGCACGGCTACCAGCTCATGGAAGCGATCGCCGAACGGACAGGCGGCGCCTGGCGCCCCAGCCCCGGCGCGATCTACCCGACGATCTCCCAGCTCGAGGACGAAGGACTCGTCACCGTCGAGAAGGAGGGCGGACGCAAGCTCGTCTCACTGACGGATGCGGGCCGCACGTACATCGACGATCCGGGGAACGAGCTCATCGACCCCTTCGCCGGTCACGATCCCGATTCCGACGCCCCCGACCTGCGACTCGCACTGCGCGAACTGCAGGTCGCGACGCGGTCGGTCGCGATGAGCGGTTCCGACGCCGAGGTCGCCGCGGCACACGCGGTCCTCACCGAGGCCAAGAAGTCGCTGTACCGGATCCTCGCCGGCGACACCGACACGTCCGATCAGGAGTGAAGGCTCAGCCGCGGGCGAAGAGGCGGATGCGCTGCTCGCGGCTGCGCTCGAGATGAGCACGCATGTGCTCGCGGGCCGCGGACTCGTTCCGCGCCCGCAAGGCGTCGAGGATCTGCGCGTGCTCCCGGTTGAGCAGATCGGGCTCGCCGTAGTTGGACGGCGGCCCGGAGTCGTAGATCCGCAGCTGGGTGGTCAGACGCACGAGCAACGTCGTGATCGTCGTGTTGTGCGCGGCCTGCCACAGCGCCTCGTGGAACCGGAAGTTCCCGATGCGCACCGCGGCGTCGTCGGTGGCGGAGCAGCACGAATCGTGCAGCCGCTCGAGCCTGGCCATGTCGAGATCGGTGTGCCGGATCGCCGCCGCGCCGGCCGCCTCGGATTCGAGCGCGACGCGCGCCGCATAGATCTCGATGACGTCCTCGGGGGTGCCCGAACGCACCCGGAAGCCGCGACTGGCCCGTTCGAGCAGACCGTCGTGCGCGAGCCAGTTGAGCGCCTCGCGGATGGGGGTGCGGGACGCCCCGTAGGTCTCGCTGAGCTGGGTCTCGTGCAGAGCGGCGCCGCGTGGGAACTTCCCGGCGAGGATGTCCGAGCGCAGGCGCAGGTACTGCTTGGAGGTCTGGTCGTCGCGCCCGGTGGGCGATTCGACGAGAAGAGAGCTCTCCAGCTCGGCCGTCGCGTCCTGCTCGGTCATCTACACCCTCCGTAGGCATGCCGTTTACGTGCGCCGATTATGCCACCGTCGACCTACGCATACTTGCGTATACGTTATTCGTCGTTTAGCGTCGCTCCTCGAACACGACGAGAGGACCCAACGCGTGACCGAGGCGGCTTTCCGGGACGAACAGGTGCTGATCAGCGCCGAAGAGCTCGCGAGCGACCCCGGCGCCCACACGGTCCTGCACGCCACGGTCACCTTTCCGAAACCCCGTTTCGACGGCGACTACCGTCCGGAATCCGGCTACGCGACCTGGCGCGCCGCGCACATCCCGGGCTCCGCGCACGCCGACCTGCTCGGCGGATTCAGCGCCCCCGGCACCGACCTGCACTTCTCCCGCCCCACCCCGGACGACCTCGCGGCGGCCCTGGCCGAACTCGGCGTGACCCCCGACGCCGACCTCGTGATCTACGACGACGGCGGCATGACCTGGGCGTCCCGGTTGTGGTGGATGCTGCGCAACATCGGTGTCTCCGCCCGCGTCCTCGACGGCGGCTTCGCCCGCTGGACCGCGCTCGACCTGCCCGTGGAGACCGGTGACGCCGCCGAGCGCACTGCCATCACACCCCGGACCGGGTTGCCCGACCACGGCCTGTGGCGCGATCGCGACGACGTGCTCGCCGTGGTGTCCGGTGACGCACCGGGCACCCTCGTCTGTGCGCTCGACGCCGAGCAGTTCGCAGGCACCGCCACCACTCGTTACGCGCGCCGCGGGCACATCGGCGGGAGCCGGAACCTGCCGGCCAAAAGCCTGCTCGCCGACGGCGTCCTGCGGAGCACCGATCGGATCGCCGAACTGGCCGAGCAAGCCCTCGCCGATGCCTCACGGCCCCTGATCCTCTACTGCGGTGGCGGCGTCTCGGCCTGCCTGGTGGCGCTCGCACTGGTCCGGACGGGCCACGACGACATCGCCGTCTACGACGGATCCCTCGAGGAGTGGACCGCCGACCCCGCACTCCCCATGCGGACACTCGGAGAAGGGAAGGGCGACGCATGATGCGATGTCCGCGATCCTGACCCGCTTCGTCCCCTCCCCTCCTTCCCGACAGGATCTTCCGTGACCACGACCCCCACCGTCGACGATCTCGCCGTCACCCTCGACGCCCTGCGCGCGCAGACGCCGCTGGTGCACTCGCTGACCAACATCGTCTCGGCCAACTTCCTCACCAACGTGCTGCTCGCCGCAGGCGCCAGCAACGCGCATATCGACAACGCCCACGAGGCAGGTGATTTCGCACGCATCGCCGGTGGAGTGCTCGTCAACCTCGGCACACCCTTCGACGAGACCTCGGTGGCCTTCACCCGCGCGGCCGAGGCCGCGCACGACGCCGGCACCCCGTGGGTCCTCGACCCCGTCGGCGTGGGCGGACTGGCGTGGCGCACCTCGCTCGCCGCCGACCTGTTGAAGTTCCGTCCCACCGCGATCCGCGGCAACGCCTCCGAGATCATCGCGCTGGCCGGTCTGGGCGGTGACACGCGCGGCGTCGACAGCGCCGACGAGGCCGCAGCCGCCGTGCCCGCCGCGCTCGCGCTGCTCGAC
>NZ_JBKFBA010000023.1:0-4293 GCF_053345925.1 Rhodococcus sp. C26F | reverse complement strand
GGCCGCGACCGCGACGGCGGGATCGTCGGACTGCGCATCGCCGGTGGCAGCGCCATGTTGCCGCGCGTGACCTCCACCGGATGCTCCCTCGGTGGACTCGTCGCGGCCTATCTCGCGGTCGCGGAGACCCCTCTCGTCGGCCTCGCGGCCGCCCACACGCACGTCGCCGTGGCGTCCGAGATCGCCGAGGAGAACTCCACCGGCCCCGGCTCGTTCGCCGTCGCCTACCTCGACGCCCTGTTCGCCGTGGACGCCGACACGCTGCGCGCCCGCGCCCGCGTCGAACCGTTCGAACTCCCCTCGAAGGACACGAAGTAATGCCCATCAAGACCTTCTGGTATCTCACCCAGGCCGACGGCGACTACCCCTGGAGCCCCGGCGGGTTGTACCCGGTGGACGGGCAGCGACAGATCGAACTCGCGAAGACCATCGACGACGGCGGCTTCGAAGGTGCGCTCGTCGCGACCTGGCCTAACGACCCCTTCATCTCGGCGACCTGGGCTGCGGCACACACCAGCCGGATGAAGTTCCTCGTCGCGATCTACGCGAACATGACGCCCGCGCGACTGCTCGCCGAGAAGGCCCTGACCTTCGACGCGTTCAGCGGTGGTCGCCTGATGATCAACTCGGTCAACGGCCGGGAGAACATCCTCACCAAGTACGACATGAACGTCGAGCACGACCGTCGGTACGAGCTCGGTGAGAAGTACTGGGCGGAGTTCCGGCGCATCTACGCCGAGGGCACCGCGTCGAACTTCCCGAACACCCCGCTGCGCATCGATGCTCCTACGGACCACTCGGTGCCGCTGTGGGGAACGGGTGACTCCCCCGCCGGTCTGCAGAACGCCGGCAAGGTGCTCGACGCCTACCTGATCATGCTGCGCGAGACCTCGTTCGTCACGGAGAAGTTCACCGCCGCACGCGAATCCGCTGCAGCAGAGGGGCGCGAGTACACCGACTTCGGCGCCCTGTCCGGCGTCATCGTGCGCCCGAACCGGGACGAGGCACTCGAGCGGTTCCGGTCGCTGTTCGAGAAAGCCGGCATCGAGCAGATCCAGGACGTGCTCGACCGGGCGGTGCGCCGCCGCACGCACGGCAAGCAGGATCTGAAGACCTTCACCGCGCGCGACGCGCAGCGGCAGGGCTGGGTCGACACCATCAACGCCGGCAAGCTGCCCGAACCCGAGGACCTGTATCTCGGCGACGGCCTCTACGCGGGCATCACCGCGTGGTCACCGCTGGACATCTTCGCCACGGGATCGTCGGCCGTCTACTACGTCGGCGACCCGGACGAGATCACCGGCCACGTGCGCACCCTGCGCGACGCGACCGGACTGACCTCCCTCATCCTCGCCGGATGGCCGCTCATCGACGAGTCGAAAAACGTTGCCGAACACCTGATTCCGCGTTTCGAGAAGCTCTGACGGTAACGCGGGCGGGATCGGTCAGGGGGTGTCGACGAGACGGAACCCCGAGCCGATCCCGTCGCGCGCGTCGATCTCGGCGAGGATCCGGTCGGCCCGCTGGTAGGCGGCGAACCTCGTGTCGGGAACCTGCCGGTCGTCGGAGACCGCGGTCTGCGGGAACCGATAGCCTACCGACAGTCCCATCCATTCCCCTGTCTCGGCACGCACGAGCGGCCCGCCGGAATCGCCCGGTCGCATGAGCAGCGGCGAGGACATCAGGTTCCCGTCCACCCGCACATCGCCGGTCGCGCAGGCCACCGACGTGCTCCGCCCTGCGGCGCAATGTGTTCCGACCGGCAGCTCGCCTTCGCCGAACACCGCGACCGATTCGAGCACGACTCGCTCTCCCCGGTCGTTGGGCACCGACGTGTTCGATCCCCGCACGCGGGTCTCGTCGAGCAGGACCACCGCGTAGTCGGCGATCTCGTCGGTGGGGAATCCCAGCTGATCGACCGAACCCGTACTCGCGACGTCCGTTTCGGTTCCGATCGGCCCTCGATGCTGCTCGTCGACCTTCCAGACGGGCGACGATCCCGTCTGGTAGCAGTGCCCCGCCGTGATCGCGACGAGCCGACCCGCGTCGTCGTGACCGACCGCCGCCACGGAACACCAACCCGGTGTCGGTTCCGCGGAGAACACGATCCCGTCGCCGGGCCGGAGGACGACCCGGTCGTCGCCCCCGCCGGCCGAGGCCACGCCCACGGTTCCCCCGGCGAAGGCGACGGCGGCGCCGCACACCGCTGCGACGCGTCTCATGACTTCTTCGCTGCCTTCATCGACTTCTTGAACTCGCGCACCTCGCGCAGCGACTGCTCGTCGACGACGTCGGCGATCGACCGGCGCGCATCCTCGTGCCCGTAGTCGCCGGCGGCCTCGCGCCATTCCTCGGGTCGCACACCCATCTGCTTGCCGAGCAGCGCCAGGAAGATACGTGCCTTCTGGTCGCCGTAGCCCGGCAGCTTCTTCAGCCGCCGCAGCACTTCCTTGCCGTCCGGGTCGCCGGACGTCCACAGTGCGGAGGCGTCGCCGTCGTAGTCCTCGACGATCGCCGCGCACAGCGCCTGGATCCGCTGTCCCATCGACTTGGGGAACCGGTGGACGGCCGGTTGCTGCGCGCACACCGCGACGAACTCGTCGGGGTCGGCCGACGCGATGCGGTACACGTCGAGACCGCCGAGACGGTCGGCGAGCTTCTTC
This sequence comes from Rhodococcus sp. C26F, assembly GCF_053345925.1. Lineage (NCBI taxonomy): Bacteria > Bacillati > Actinomycetota > Actinomycetes > Mycobacteriales > Nocardiaceae > Rhodococcus > Rhodococcus sp. C26F. The sequence goes on along the minus strand of NZ_JBKFBA010000023.1, from coordinate 1,630 downwards.
GGTCCCGCGAACGCGACCTCCATCGCCACCTGCTGGGAGGTATCCACGCGATGTAAACCTCCTCGTCGCTCTCTGTCACGTCCGACGATAACCGAAGTGGCCCGGTGTTCTCTCCCCGTGAACCGGCACGGGGCCGACTCCCCAGCGGATCGTGGGGCGTCTCTCGGTGGTGTACGTCCTGGCCAGGACACCGAGAGATCGGATTCAGCCTGCCACCTCATGGTGAGCAGGCTATCCGCCGTGAACAGCTAACGGGAATCGGTGCTGGGGACCAGCTAGAGCGGGGACGACCCGCTAGGGTCGGGGGGACTCGCTCCGGAAGATCCCTGCCGTCCGTAGGGCGTCCGTTGGGACCAGTGCAGTGCCCCGCAGGGGCTCCGTCCCTCTTTCATTCACCCTGCCTACTCGAATGAAGGAGTTTCCTCAGCTCACAGTAGGATTCCTCTCCGTGGGAATTCTTGAGACGCTCGCCGGATCGGCACTGGGAGTTGCACTTCAGAGGCTTACTCGAAGGCGGTCCGACCGAGTGGCGGTAACTGTCATTGGTCGCCCTCCCTTCGGACGGCTACCCAACTACTTCATCCCCAGTGTTACGCATCCGAGCGAACTTCCAGGCTCGGACCCTGCTGGCCGCATCTCTCATCCCTACGATCCCCGATACCTCGACTGGGTAGCCCAGAACAAGGGTGTACCGCTCGGTACAACCTGTTTCGCGATGACAATGCAATGCGTCGGATCGGCCAACGTCGCACTGGTGGGCGGTCGCGCAGTGACGGACCGCATCGAACCACTGTCGGGTATTGCAGTGTGCCACCAATCGGGTGGGCCAATAAGCGGATTTCAGGCTCTTCGCGGTTAGCAGTGGCATTGATGCCGGCTGGGTGTGCTCCGCCGGGAGCGGCGGGTGCACGCCCACCGTACCCGGCGGCGTTGATTGTCGGGATTGCGGAATCCGAACGCGATCCGGCCGACGTGTTTGACGATCCGGTTGTAACCTTCGCTGCGTGCGTTGGTCAGGCCGGTCTCGATCGCCCGGATGATGGGGTCCTGCCAGGTTTCCACGGTGCGCGCGAGCGCGGTGACCTCCGGGATCGGGCAGGCGGCACAGAACTTGTAGAACCGATACAACGCGGCCCGGGTCTCGTACCGCAGCCCACCACGGGCGGTGCAGGCCAGCAGATCGCGCAGGAGCTCCTTCGCGATCCAGGCGGCGGCGATCTCCTCGCTGGGGTCGGCGGTCAGCAGCTTGGTGAACAGTTCGGTGCGCTGCTCGATGGTGAGGGTCTCGGCGCCGCGCAGCAACCGACGACGGTTGATCCACTCGACATCGCTCTTGCGGCCGCGCCGACCCCGCTGTGTCTGGGTGACCCGCCGGCGCACCGCATCGACGATCTCGTTGGCCTTCTTGACCAGGTGAAACCGGTCGACGACCAGCTCGGCATGCGGCAATGCCTCCCGTACCGCCTTGGCGTACACGCCGGACAGGTCGATGGTGACGTGGGTGATCTGCGCCTTCCATGCCTCGTCCCTGGCATCGAGCCAGTCGATCACCGCCGTCGAGGTGCGGCCGTTGACCTGGGCGAGCAGGCCCTGGTGGCCAGCGATGTCGACGAGGCCGGTGTCCCAGCGG
>NZ_JBKFBA010000022.1:0-94417 GCF_053345925.1 Rhodococcus sp. C26F | reverse complement strand
CCTTCTGCAATTTTCTGCACCGTTTGGGCATGGCCGGCCTGAGGTCGTGATTGGCTGTGTTCGCAGGTGCGTGCTCGACACGCGTCGGCGGAGTGACAAACAGCGCTGGGATCGTGGTCCGAACTGTGCTCGGCTGCCACGCTCCTGGCAGATCAGGAGTCCGTCGGTCGCGGCCGAAATGCTCCTGCTGGACGCGAGCCGCATCGACTCCTTCACCCTGAACGGAGCGTGAGATGGATTCCTGGCATTACTTATTCGTCTTGGCGGCCTGCTTGATCGTGACCGCTCCCCTGGAGTGGGGGGCACGGATCTACCGACAGCCGGCCCGCGTCGTCCGAGCTGTCGCACCGGTGGCTGTCATCTTCCTGGCCTGGGATGTGCTGGCCGTTACTGCCGGGGTCTGGAGCTTCAATCCCCGCTACGTCACCGGGGTGGAACTACCGGGACACCTCCCGGTCGAGGAAGTCTTGTTCTTCGTCGTGGTTCCGTTGTGTGGGCTGCTCACCTACGGCGCTGTCGAATTCCTGTTGGATCGGATACCGCAGGGGCGACTGCGAGCCGGGCGGCGACGGTCATGACCGGTCTCGGGTACACCCTGCCTGCAGCGATCGCGGTCCTGGTTGTATGTCTCGCCGAGGCAGTAGTACTGCGTACCGGCCTGTTCCGTCGGCCTGCCTACTGGCTGAGCATGATCATCGTGCTCGGCTTCCAGATTCCGGTCGACGGCTGGCTCACCAAGCTCCATGCGCCGATCGTGATCTACAACGATCACCACATCAGTGGTGTTCGCTTCCCGCTCGATATCCCGATCGAGGACTTCCTGTTCGGCTTCGCATTGGTCACTGCAGTGCTGCTCGCATGGGAGCCACGCCGTCACCAGCGCGCCGACCGGAAACGGACAAGGGTGTCATGACGACCACCGAAACGCGATGTCGCAGGATCGATGGGCACCTGTCGACCACCTTCTCCCCGCCCGCATCGAGGACCGCCGGCGAAACAGGATCACGATGACATCCCATGCTCAGGCCGATCCGCGGCGTATCCGGCACCGCGCACCACCGGGTCTGCCCGACGCCGCACTGCTCCCGACGCGCCCGCACGTAGTGGTCGTCGGCGCCGGTATCGCCGGACTCGCGGCCGCGACCGGCCTGGCAGAACGCGGCGTGAGCGTGGACGTGGTCGAACGCGAACACTACCTCGGTGGACGGGTCGGAGGCTGGACAGACCACCTCGCCGATGGCACCCCGGTCGCGATGAACCGTGGATTCCACGCCTTCTTCCGGCAGTACTACAACTTGCGGGCATTGTTGCGCCGCACCGACTCTGAACTCCGCTTCCTGACACCACTCGACGATTACCCCCTGATCGATGCACACGGTCGACGAGACAGCTTCCGCGGTCTGCCCCGCACGCCGCCGTGGAACGCGCTTGCCTTCGTGCTGCGCAGCCCCACATTCGGCGTGCGCGACCTGATGCGCATCAACCGCCGCGCGGCGGCGCCACTGGCAGCGGTGTCGGTTCCCGACATCTATCATCGACTCGATCAATTCGACGCCGAGACGTTTCTGGAACGGATCAACTTCCCTGCCGCCGCCCGGCACCTGGCATTCGAGGTGTTTTCGCGCAGCTTCTTCATCGAACCGGCGCACATGTCCGCGGCGGAGTTGGCCACCATGTTCCACATCTATTTCCTCGGCTCGAGCGAGGGCCTGCTCTTCGACGTGGCCGACACCAACTTCGATGAGCTGTGGTCGCCGCTGCGCGAATACTTGACCGCAGGGCGAGCCCGTTCCCTCACCGGCACTGTCCGGTTTCACACCGGTGTCGATATCGCCGCCATCGATACCACCACCGGCGCCCCGTTCCGGCTCTTCGACATCACCGGCACCTGGGTGGACGCCGACGCGGTGGTCCTGGCCACCGACATCGGTGCGCTCCGCCGAATCGTCGGGGCCTCGCCCACCCTCGGCGACACGGCCTGGCGGGCCCGGATCGAAGGTATGGGCACCGCTCCGGCATTCCTGGTGCAGCGACTCTGGCTCGACCGGCCCGTCAACGAGGACCGCCCGGCATTTCTGGGCACCGGCAGCCTGCGTCCGCTCGACAACATCAGCGTCGTCAACCGCTACGAAGATCAAGCCCGGCGCTGGGCTCATCGCCACGACGGATCTGTGGTCGAGCTGCACGCCTACGCTCTGCCCGAGACCGCGACCGTCGACCCCAGTCGGGCCGCACTGCAACAGCAGATGTTGGCGCGACTGCACGCCCTGTATCCCGAAACCGCGGACGCTCACATTCTCGGCGAACGACTGCAGTACCGACGCGACTGCCCCCGACTCGGTCCCGGAGACTTCGCTTCCCGGCCCACCGTGGCCACCCCGCACCGCGGACTGGTTCTGGCCGGGGACGGAATCCGAATCGACCTACCGGTGGCATTGATGGAACGTGCCGCCACCACCGGTTGGGCGGCAGCTAATCACCTGCTCGCCGAATGGGGCGTGCGCGGCCACGAGCTGTATACGGTGCCCACCCATGGCCGATCGGCACTGCTCCGACGACTGGCCACTCGAGAAAGCTACATGCCATGAGCATTCTGGAACCTCTGTACCGGCGGTGGCCTCCCACGTGGCCGCTGCAACCGATCCCGCCGACCACCTGGGCCCGGCAACAGCCCACCTATCAGGCTGCCGATCCCCGCTTGATCACGGCGGTCCTTGATCGATCGCAGCAACGACCTTCCGGTAACTGGTATGTATTCGCCGCCAGCGGCGCCATCCACAGCGATCGTCCGTTGGGCGCCACCGTCGCCGGCATCGAACTCGTCGCCTGGCGCGACTCTCGGCAACAACTTCATGTCGGGCCCGGCGCCTGCCCCCACCTCGGCGCGCCCCTGGCATCGGCGGTCCTCGACTGCGACACCCTGATGTGCCGCTGGCACGGGTTACGTCTAGGCCCTGATGCCGAGCACGGTTGGGCCCCGTTTCCTAGTCACGACGATGGCGTCCTGGCATGGGTCCGTCTCGACCACATCGGCAACGAGCCCCCGCTGGACGCGCCGGTCATCCCGGCACGACCACCGGCCGACACCCACCTGGCAGCCGTGGCGACGCTCACCGGAATCTGTGAACCGGTCGATATCATCGCCAACCGGCTCGACCCATGGCACGGCGCGTGGTTTCACCCCTACTCCTTCACGCACCTCGAGGTCCTCGACGCACCCAGCCGCCACGGCACCGACGACGACAACGACCGATTCGTTGTCGCTGTGACCTTCCGCGTCGGCGGCCGGCTCGGTGTCCCGGTGAAGGCCGAGTTCACCAGTCCCGAACCTCGTACTGTCGTCATGCGCATTATCGACGGGGAAGGCACCGACAGTGTCGTCGAAACTCACACCACCCCCCTCGGCTCCGGAGCGGACGGACATCCGCGTACCTGCGTTATCGAGGCCGTCATCGCCGACTCCCCCCGGCGCGGCTTCGCCGTCGCACGCCGTGTTCACCGGGCCCTTTCTCCAGTGCTTCGCAGCGCGGCCATCCGACTGTGGCGTGACGACCTGGCCTACGCTGAACGGCGTTATCAGCAACGCACTCTGACCGGTCGCGGTATCGGTTCCCGATTGTCGCCGTAAAACGTCGACTCTTCGGACAGCAGCTTCGGCACTGGTTTCTCTGCTCGCGTGGCGTAACAAGCTGTGCTCCCCCCTGACCGGAACCGGGTTCACCTGCCCCTGCGAGTGTCGAGACCCGCTCCGGGGGTCCGACAAGCGAGGTCCGCGCAGGTCAGGGCCTGCGCTTCGGCCAAGCGCACCGCATGTGTCACCGGCAGTGGACAAAGTCCGAGTTGGGGCGACAGGCCGTCACGACCAGGACACAAGTGTCCGCTGCGTACGCATAGAGATCTCGCATGTAGGCCGGTCGTCGGAGAGAAGATTCAAGATCAGCTCTTGGCCGACCACGCTTCCCCCTGCGCAGGATGGTCAAACTTCTCCGAAGGTGCCGGCGCTCAACGAACGTGGATCTGGCGCACTTTCCATGCGGTAGGTCCAGTTACGCGACGGTTGACCGTCAAGCGAAGGCGGCATCTCGCGTTTGTCGCGGACGCGGATAACACGACTGAAGACGACGGCGACGGTCACCGATATGGCGAGCCACGCGACGATCAACCAGAAAACCCAGTTCACATGGCTACCAACGATCCGAACGGCCCGTTTGTTACCGACGAGTAGGTAAGTCACCCGCGAAATCACCCGTTCGGACGACACCGCCGCGACACTCTGATCGAATGGCCCCAACGCCAAGTCGTAGTCCGATGGCCTCCGCTATCGTCGGACCATGCCTGGGCGCCCGTCGCTCCTCACCCTTGCAGGAACGGCGAGCGGTGGGCTATCTATAGGCCTGACCCGCTTGTCGCCGCGCTACGCGAGGCCGCGGCGATCCATCTCCGCCTAACTGTTCTTGATCGAGCGGGCGATGTCCTCGCGTGTGGTGTCGTCTGCGTCCTCGTCGGCGACCGTGATCAGCGCGGCGCGTGGCCCGAGTAGGTGGGTGGAGTGTTCGTCGTCATCCAGCTCTCGCGGTGAGATGTGCACACGTCGAGCATGGGTGTGTGGAACACATGCTTCAAGAGTCAGTGGCTATCCCCGTGCCGGAGTGCCCTATCCCTGGCCCCCTGCCCCAAGCAGAGCACTCCGGCCCCTCGAGTCTGCCAACGGGTTGCGCCGAAGTGCATAATTTTTCGCTGAGAATGTCGCGGTCGACTCGGAAAAGGACGTGTGACCTCAACGAAGAACCCCGCCAGCAGGGGCGTACCTGCGGCGGGGTCTCGACCACCGCGCAGGGGGTGGCGGTGGTACTGGAGAGCCTACCGAAAAGGGCAGGAAACAGAAAAGTGATCTTTCGGTAAAGCAACGATGTCTAGGCCGGCGTTTCTCGGGGTACAGAACGGGGGTTGTTATCTCCGAACGGGCAAGCTCCCGAGAAAAGTGGCGGTATGTACGCGTGGCTCAGAAAGGCGCCGACCGCGGTGCTTCAGAGGGCGGAGGATCTTGCGGTCGAGCTGGCGCAGCGCCACTTCGAGGCGGATCACCTGCGAGGTGCACTGGAGGAGTACCGGATCGCGCAGGTGTTCGAGGCCGAGTTGAACAGGCGTAGCGAGCGTTGACCACACCATTCTCGGTGGCGGCCACCCGGGCAGCCCGTCACTATCCCGCGATCGGTGGTCTCGTCGCCGGCGCCGGCAACATGCGCTGTCGGCGTTGTTCACTTCTTCTGTCCGAGGTGCATGGCACCGCTAGGGTGACCGGGTGTGGGCACGACCCTGCACGCACCCCAGCCCTGGCCACACATCACTGCAGTCCTGCGCGGCCACGGACCCCGCCGAGTGGCCATCGCCTATCTCGACCACATCGGACCCGAACTGCTGCCCCTGCGCGCCGGGGACCAATTGATCGTCAACGCCGCCCGATCCGCCGTGCGCGCACATGCCACCTCCCCCACCGCCCTCGCCCGATTCCTCGATGCCGGGGTGCAGGTGCTGTCCACGCCGAACCTGCACACCGGTCTGATCGCCACCCCTGAGAAGGTGATCGTCGGCCCGGCCAGCGCCTCCCGTGCCTCCACCGTTGCGGACGAAACCGCGCTCATCACCGATGATCCCGCCGCCATTGCCGGCGCCCACGCGTTCCTCGACAGCCTGACCGACACAATCGAGATCGACGAGGTGTTCCTCGACAGCGCCACCGCAATCTGGCAGGTCGGTCGGGTGGTGCCGCTGGCCGGGATCGGCAGCCGCACCCGCACAGGCCACGACTTTCTTCCCACCCCGGTACGCCGGATGTTCCTGCTCCACACCCGCGACTACACCCCGACCGCGGAGGACGAGACCCGCTGGGCGGCACCGGCACCGGGCAGGGGTGGGCCCGATCCCCGCTACCACATCGAATGGATTCGCCGGAACACTCCCGGCGCCGAACGCCGCAGCCGCCTCGAACCCGGCGACGTCCTGCTTCGGATCAGCGACGACGACAGCCGGCTGTACCCACCCGCGGCGGTCGAGACCGGCCCGCACCGCCTCCCCCACACCCGCCGCGCCGTGGCCTACCGGGTGCGCACCCGCACCGACCTCGACCCGATCTCCGTGGCGGACGCCGCGCGCAGCCTTGCCGAGCAGGGTCACCCGAATCCGCGACTGCACCACGACCACCGGGTCATCTCCCCACGCCTGCGGGAAGCGCTGCTGCGGTTGTGGAAGCTGTGACCGCAGGCGGGGTCGCGTGAGGGACTATTGGACTGACGCTCGCCGAAGCAGAATCTGGCGGCGGATCAGGACAGCGTCGAGAGTCTTACCCACCTGGCTCTTCGATTCCCGTGCCCGTCCGCCTCGCGGACACACGGCGAGCGTCGACGCCGCGCCCCGGCTGGAGGTCGGCGAAAACAGTCCGGGTCCAACGCTGTGCGCGGCGCTTGGAGTGACTCGGCGTGAGCGCTGGGGAGGAAGTTCATTCCATGGCGTTGGGAACGAACGATTCGGAGCTCCACCGGCCCCGCATCGATAATTCAGAGTTTTCTGAATACAGAAATATATGTACTGTTGGATTCATGGAGACGCTGATTCATCGCGACGCCCTCGTCCGCTTCGGATACGCCCTGTCCGACACGACCCGTACGCAGATTCTGCTGAATCTGCGTTCGGGTCCGGGGTACCCGTCGGAGTTGGCCGAACAGATCGGGGTCTCGCGCCAGATTCTGTCGAATCACCTTGCTTGCCTGCGCGGCTGCGGTCTGGTCGTGGCGATTCCGGAAGGGCGACGTAACCGCTACGAGTTGGCGGATCCGCGGATCGGACGCGCTCTCGACGATCTGGTCGGGCTGGTGCTCGCGGTCGATCCGGCCTGCTGCCCCGATGCCGCCGACGACGGATGCTGCTGATGCCCACCCCGTGCGGTGTTCCTACTGCCCGGCCGCCCACGTCGGATCGGCGGGCGATGCTGGCGCGGCGGATCCGGTGGTTTGTCGCCGCGACCATCACCTACAACGTGATCGAGGCCGCCGTCGCGATCACCGAGGGTGCCCGAGTGTCGTCGACTGCACTGGTCGGGTTCGGCCTGGACTCGGCCATCGAGGTCTCCTCCGCCGCGGCGGTCGCGTGGCAGTTCGCCGGTGAAGATCCCGCGGCGCGGGAGAAGACAGCGTTGCGGATCATCGCCTTCTCGTTCTTCGCGTTGGCCGCCTACGTCACCGTCGAGTCCGTTCGCTCGTTCGCCGGGACCGACGAGGCCGACCATTCGACCGTGGGGATCGCCCTGGCCACTGTGAGTCTGCTGATCATGCCGGTGCTCTCGTGGGTACAACGCCGCGCCGGCAGCGAACTCGGCTCCGTCTCGACGGTCGCCGATTCCAAGCAGACCCTGCTGTGTACCTATCTGTCCGCGATCCTGCTGGCCGGACTCCTCGTCAACAGCTTGTTCGGATGGTCGTCGGCCGACCCGATCGCTACCTTGGCCATCGCTGTGATCGCCGTCAAAGAAGGAATCAATGCCTGGCGCGGCCACACCTGTTGCCCCACAACGCTGACCACTGACGGAACAGCGTGCAGTGATCACTGCTGTGAGGACCGGAACGCCGCGTCCTGACTTCAGCACTGACAAGACGAACAAGGAAGGTTCCACGATGTCTCGGATGACCCCGGCCGCTCACCGCGTGTACCAGCAGGAGATGACCGCCGCGAAAAACGCCACCAGTCCACAAGTGCGGTGGCATCACCTCGAACGCGCCCATATCGCCTCCCAACCGGACCCGTGGCTGCACACCTGCAACCACGTGGCGATGCTGGCATCGGCACTGCGCCAACGGGACCGACGCGAAGCGCTCGGTCAGGTACTGCGCATCGTCGTCGCGGCACCGGGATCACTCACCGGCCGCTATCCCGACGGCAACACCGGCCGCGTCGCCGCCGGTCTCACCACCCCTATGCCGATTCCGGCCGATCTCGCCGCCGCACTGTCTCGCTGATCGCGGGCGCAATCACCAAGTCGACGCATAGGCGGGTGTATTCCGGTCGATTTCGTGCGGGTCATCCATACGCCCTACAGAAACACCGAGCGCACCGATCAGATGGACTGTGAGATACCTTGGGCGCGATTGTCTTCAGCTCATGCCGGCACGCCACGGTCGTTGGACAAAAATCGCGGAAACGTCACTGTGCGCGGTGAAGTGGTCGAGGACTTCGAGCGGATCAGGCGTATGGCAAAGACCAGCTGACGACGCCGAGACTCGGATGCGTCGAGGATGGGTTCGTGGTGGGCTACCCGATTGCGGAACTCCCGACGATCCCCCAACGTGCTGTGGACCTCGGCGCGGTCGGTGTTCGGTCCCCGCAGGCGGTCGAAACCTGCAGCCGGATAGTAGGCAAGGCGGAAACGGTGACCCGCTCCGAATAACACGACGGTCGCAGCAGTGAACAGAGCCGGACTCCAGGACCGCTGCGCAAGGACACGCGTACATCTGCCGAGCGGATCGACCGACGCCACAGGGCGCAGGCCGATCCGCTGCTGCTCGGTCACATCATCGGCACCTGTCGAGCCCCACAACCGTACGAGTCGGCGTACAACTCGGACACGACGAGTTCGGTGTGTTCCGCATTCTCTCAGCGAGGATCGATCGGGGTGAATGTGCCGGCCCGCGCCTCGATGATGGCGGCAGCATCGAGCAGGGTGTCCTCGTCGAACCGGCGGCCGAGCAACTGCACCCCCGTGGGGAGACCTCCGACGATTCCGGTGGGCACCGACATTGCGGGGAATCCGAGGACGGGAATGGCCATCATGGATGCCTGGGCGGCCATGAGCCGGCGCATGCTCTCGACACTTTCGATATCGGCGTCCTGCTCGAATGCCTGCTCGGCCGAAACCGGGAGGAGGACGATCGGATAGGAATCGAGAATCTTCGCGAGTTCACGGATGAGAGTGCCCCGCCGCGCGTAGCCGTTGATGAAGGTCTCGAGAGTGGGCTTCTCGCCCCACCAGTCGGAGGCTACGGCGTAGTAGTGGGCTGCTGCCTTCTGCATTCCCTCATCACCTACCTCTTCGACCATCGGCATGGCGAGACGGAACTCCTCCATGCACAGCAGATACCACAGCCGGTAGGCCTCGGCGAGGACGGGCAGTTCGATTTCCTCCACGATGTAACCGAGGTCCTGAAGCCAATAGGCAGTCTGATCGAGGGAAGCATTCACTGCGTCCGTAGGCTCGGCAACACCCAGGCTTCGCACGAGGCCGACCCGCAGCGGACGTTCGGGGCGTGCAGCGGCCCGTGCACCGGGGACGAAGGCCGGATCCCGAGGGCTGAAGTCGCCGAGGGCACTCATCGTCAGCCGGATATCGGCGATGCTGCGGGCCAGCGGACCCTGGACCAGCATGGTCTGCACGGACAGGCTCGCGTCGACATCGTCCGGATGATAGGTCTGCGCGACGCGTCCGACGGTGGGCCGCAGGCCCACCACTCCGCACGCGTATGCCGGGTACCGCACCGACCCACCGATGTCGTTGCCTCCGGCGACGGGCACCATGCCGGAGGCCACCGCGGAGCTTGCTCCGCCACTCGAGCCGCCCGGTGTACGGGAGGAGTCCCACGGATTGAGGGTGCGCCCGTGCAGGTCGTTGTTGGTGAACCACCGGTAGGCGAACGCGGGAGAATTGCTTCGTCCCATGAGCACAGCCCCGGCACGACGCAGGCTCGCCACGTGCGGACTGTCTTCCTCGGCTATGGCATCCCTGAACGCCACCACGCCCTGGGTGGTCGCGTAACCGGCCTGGTCCGAATTCACCTTGATCGAGACAGGCACCCCGTGAAGGGGCCCGAGCTCCTCCCCGGCCGAGCGGCGACGGTCCGCATCGTCGGCGAGGGCCAACGCCTCTTCCGGGCGCACCTCGACGAGGGCGTTGAGGTGCGGATTGACCTCGTCGATCCGTTCCAGGCAGCTTGCGACCACCTCGCGGCTCGAGACGAGACCGGTGGCCACCGCCGAGGCCATCTGTGTGGCGGTCCATTGCCACGGCTTGTCATCCGAGGTGATGCCGTGAGGGACGACTGATTCGGGTGTGGGATGTGTTGTCATTACACGGATTCCTTAGTTCGATCGTTGCTCTCGTCTCTGTCTCGGCGTGTAGCCACAACAGCTGTGCGACGAGCTTCTGCCTCCGACACGAGTCGGGGCGCACTGATGGTTCGGCCCACGACGGTGGGCGATCTGTTTCGAGGGGTGTCACATGCGTCAGATGTGCGGGTGAACGTCAGGCCGCGCGCGTGATCCCGGGTGTCATCCTGATGATGATCCCGAATATCCTGTCCGGCAGTGCTTCTGCGCGAATGTGACGAAGGGAGCTCGACGGCAGCGGTGACTTGGAGCGCGATACTTCCGTGCCTTGGCGCGGTACCGGAAACAGGCCGTGGAACTTCCTTCCTCCGAGGCTGTGGCTACCACTCTTTCCGGCGAAGGATGTGGCGTGCTTCATATGATCCGATCCGACGTAACATAGGTCAACGGTGTTGACATAAGGAGGCCACGGTGACCGATCGAGTAACGCGGGAAGCAGACCGCAGGCGTCGAAGGCCGACCAAGACAGGCGTCACGCTCGACGAGAAGATGATCGTCGACACGGCATTGCGGATGCTCGAGCAGCATGGGCCGGCAGGACTGTCGACCCGCCGACTCGGCCGGGCGCTCGGAGCGGACCACACCGCGATCTACCGCTACTTCCGGGGCATGGACGACCTGGAACTGGCCCTCACCGATGAGTTGATCAATCGCGTCACCGAGAACTGGCACCCGACAGGAGACTGGAAAGCGGACCTGTACCGATGGGGTCTGAGCGCCCACGCCGTATACATGCAGTACCCACAAGCGGCGATGATCTCGGCTACCCGAATCTCGGGTCGCCCCGCCGAACTCGCAGCCGTCGAACTGATTCTCGGCCTGCTGCGCAATGCCGGATTCTCGGACCGCCACACCGTGATGTACTACGAGTGCTTCACCACTCAGATGCTGTCCTACGCCGCCTGGGACGGTGCCAGGAAACTGATGCCCGGGCGGAATCAAGAGGCCGACATCCAACGATGGCAGAACATCTACGCTCGCGTCTCCCCCGACGATTACCCGAACATCGCCGCCACCGCGCAACACATCGCACAGTTGGGAGCGCGCAACGCCTATCCGCTTGCGTTACGAATCCTGATCGCCGGCATGCAGGCCACGCTCGAACAGTCGAGCACGTCATCGACAACCTCTACTGAACCTCGGACGTAAGAGTCGAGGTCGATCAAGTGGCAGATCTGACGGTGGTGACGGGCACCGCCGCGCCGAACTCCGGGACCGTCTTCATGGCAGCCTCCACCGGGGAGCTGGAACTGCACCTCCGGTGCGGCATCGGTCCTGCACAGACTCTGGCTTCGGTCACTTCCGAACCGGCGCAGGTATTCGAATGTCCCGATGTTCAGGTCGCCGACACTATGGGGCCGTGCGCGAGCCTCGAGCGCGGTCTCCGCAGTCGGCTACTCGTCGCGGCATCGGCCTGCGAGTCGATCGATGCCCTATCGTGAGTCGCATCCCGGGATGGCTGAGCATCCCTGCCCGCCGTAGTCAGGAGGATTTGTCCCATGGGTACGTCCGACGACTGGAATGCACAGGTGATCGCCGAGTTCAGGGCCAATGAAGGTCGCGTCGGCGGCAACTTCGAGGGAGCCCCGATGGTGCTGGTGCACCATCGCGGACGCAAGAGCGGACGGGAGATGGTGACCCCGATGATGCATCTGCCCAACCCAGACGACGACGCGACGGTATATGTCTTCGCCAGCAAGGCAGGCGCGCCCAGCAACCCGGCGTGGTACTACAACCTCATCACCGCAGGTCGAGCCGAGGTCGAGATCGGCACCGAGACCTACGCGGTCACCGTGCAAGAAATCACCGCAGCCGAGCGCGACCGCATCTACACCGAACAGGCACGCCGCTATCCGGGTTTTGCCGACTACGAGGAGAAGACTCGCGGAGTGCGCACCATTCCGGTACTCGCACTCCGTCGCAGCTGATCGCATCCGGTCACAAGTCGTAAGGTTTCCGGGGCCGTCGGGTCAGACCGAGAATTCCTATGAGCACGACCCGAGATGCGTAGGACAACATCGGGAAACGCGGACCAGGATCGCAAGTCGGGCCAGTTGCAGCATCTGGTGATGCTGCGTGGTGGGAGTAGGCGCCGATGTCAGTCGAGGACATCGGCCAAGCCTTCTCCCAGGACTCGCCGACGCTCTCATCTCTGCTCACACGATCGGAAGCGTCCGGGCTGATCACTCGTCCTGCAGTCACGTCGACGAAGGACAACAGGTAGTCGAACTACCGAGCAGGAGCGTCATCGGCTTCAGCGATACAGCAGCCGATGCGTATGGGCCAACCCCCGGAAAGAAGGTGACCGGCCTCCGTACTCACCTGGCGATACCGGGTGAGGAGAAGCCAGGCTTCTCCGAAGGTCGGTCACACCGAATTTTACTTCGCAAGAACACAATCAGCCAGTAGTCGCACACGCATGGCGTAAGGGAGATCTTCGAACTCCGGCCCCTCAACCGCCGTAGACTTAACCGCCGCGTATCGGCACAAAGGTTGCGATCGCGAGCACCTCGGCGAAGCTTGCGGGTGCGTCGCGACGACCCGTGCGATTCACTCATGTCACCAGCCGAGGACAGCAGGCGCTTCGTTCAACAGCAACCGAGGTACCCGAGATCAGGGATGGCGTCGAGTGTGGCCAGTACGGCAGCAGCGAGCGCCTCCTGTACATCGTGGCGGCGTCCACGGTGGTGGTCAGCGGATCTCCGGCGACGCGCTGCACCCTTGTCGGTCCTCGCCGGCGGCACGAGACCTTCCATGCGGAAGTAGTTCACCGGACTGCATGCGCCCCGGAGCGCGGGTCGCGTGGCCGCCGAACGATTAAGTTGACAATTCAACTACCTGAACTACAGTGACAACTAGTTGACCACGCAACCTTTTGCGTGTGTCACCCCATAACCCGACAGAACGGATCGAGCCCCATGAAGTTCAGTTTCCGCCGCCTCTTTCGCGGGGAAGCCGGCGCAGATCCCACCCCCATCCGCAAGGACTCGACCACCGAGCAGGAAAGGACCGATATGACCAAGCTGTCGATCATCTACTACTCCGCCACCGGCCACGGAACAACGATGGCCGAGCGCCTGGCCAAGGCCGCCGAGGCCGCCGGCGCCGAGGTGCGCGTGCGCCACATCGCCGAAACCCGCGACCCTGCCTCTTTCGCGGAAAACCCCGCCTGGACAGAAAATTACGAGGCCACCAAGAACCTGCCGGCCGCTACCGGCGAGGACATCGTGTGGGCCGACGCCGTCATCTTCGGCTCACCGACCCGCTTCGCCAGCACCGCCGCCCCGTTCCAGACGTTCATCGACTCGCTCGGAGGCTTGTGGGCGCAGGGCAAGCTCGCCGACAAGGCCTACGCCGCCTACACCTCGAGCCAGACTGCGCACGGCGGCCAGGAGACGACCCTCATCGGTCTGTACACCTCGTTGATGCATTTCGGCGGGATCCTCGTTCCGCCCGGCTACACCGATCCGCTCAAGTTCGCCGACGGCAATCCCTACGGGGTCGGGCACGTCACCGGACCGAACAACCAGAACGAGCTCGACGACGCCACGATCGCGGCGCTCGACCACCTCGCCCACCGCGTCGTCACCGTCGCCGCCAAACTCGCGAACTGACACCGTCCTTCCCGTCGCAGACCGGAAGGGATCACCGTCGCGAACAACTCCGCAATCGAGTGTTGCCCGGACGACCTTCCGATCTGCGCCATCCGCCATCCGGTCGTCGAGGGCTCCGCCGCGGAGGAGGTCCCGCTCGACGGCTCTGTGCCCTGCTGCGCATGGGGCCGGCAGAGACCGAACCCCACCGCACTCGGCGCCGAAATCATCTTCGGAAAATGCGCGTCACGATCGTGCAGTAACACGCCGAGGCGATCCCAATCCGATTGGCAAGAAAATAAATACAGAGTTCACCCTTCCCAGCCGAAGGCGTATCAACAACTGAAGGTTGGAGGATCATGATCGGCAATTCGACTCAGTTCAGCGGTTCCATCGGAACGGTGCCCCACAAGGGCATCCCGCAGGAGGTGGACGTCGCAATCGTCGGCTCCGGCGGAGCCGGCCTGATGGCGGCGCTGACCGCCGCCAAGGAAGGCGCACGAGTCCTCGTGGTCGAATCCCGCGAACTCGTCGGCGGCGCCACCGGCATCTCCGCAGGCGCGGCCTGGATCCCGAACCACGGCTTCTCCACCGACGACCTGAAGGTCGACGACGACCTCGACCAGGCCCGCCGCTACATCTACGGCGAGGGACGCAACAAGATCCTCGACCACACCATGATCGAGAAATTCCTGGAAACCGGCCCCTCCGTCGCCCGGTACATCGAAGAGAACACCTCGTTCGGGTGGATCCCGACGATCTGGCCCGACTACCGCTCCGACATCGACGGCGCGTCCGTCGGCCGCGCACTGTTCCCCGGCCCCTACTCCCCCGCGGGACTCGGTGAAGCCGCAAGATATGTCCGGCCGGCTCTCACCACGGGCAGGGCCAAGAACCCACTTCCCTTCTGGTTGCTGGGCGGCATCGGCATCGACGAAGTCTGGCTCGCCGGCCCGGCCCTGATCGGCGCACTGCTCGAAGCGAACCTGCGCAACGGTGTCGACGTGCGCGTCGAGGCACCCGCCACCCGGCTCGTGATCGAGAACTCCAAGGTGAAGGGCGTCGTTGTGACGGCCGGCGGTGCCGAACACACGGTCCGCGCCACCAAGGGTGTTCTGCTGGCCAGCGGCGGATACGAGAGCTCCCCCGAGCTGACGACGACTCACCTCGGCGCACCGTTCGGTGTGCAGGTCTCACCCAAGGGCCACGACGGCATCGCCGTGCAGCTGGCCGAGGAAGTAGGCGCAGACCTGACCGGCATGCAGGACGCCTGGTGGATGCCCGGCGTGCAGCTGCCCGGCGAAGAGCTCGAAGGCACGCCCCTCAGCCGCGTCTTCCTCGGCGAACGTGCCCTACCGCACAGCATCATGGTCAACAGCAAGGGCGAACGCTTCGCGAACGAAGCCCTGGCCTACGACCAGTTCGGCAAGATCATGCGCGAGGTGGACCCGGAGACCGGCACCATGCCCAACGCCACGGCATGGCTGATCTTCGATCATCAGTACTGGACGAAGTTCGGCATCTTCGGAGTCACCCCCGGTGGCGAGACACCCGAATATCTCTACCAGGAAGAAACTCTCGCCGAGCTGGCGAGCAAGACCGGCGTGGACGAGGTCGGCTTGCTCCGCACGGTCGACCGGTTCAACCCCGACGCCGCCCGCGGCCACGACCCGCAGTTCCACCGCGGCGACACCCTGTTCGACCGGTACTTCGGCGCCTACTACCCGCGACTGGGCAAGTACTCCCCCGACAACCGCTTCCCCGCCGCCACCGCGAAGGCCCGCACACTCCTCGCCGAGGTCATCGGCCCAGTAGTCGACAAACTCGCCGGACGGGTCGCGCGGAAGAACGATCCCGAACGCCTGCGATCGCTCGTCGTCGGCCCGCTGGCGAAGATCATCCGGCCCGTGCTGAACAGCCCGAAGTCGAGCGTTCTCGGCACCGTCGATACCGCGCCGTTCTACGCACTGAAGGTCGAAGCCAGCGCACTCGGCACCGTCGGCGGGCCGAAGACCGACGCGAACGGACGAGCACTGGACACCGAAGGCGAGGTCATCCCCGGCCTGTACGCCGCGGGTAACTCCGGCGGCGCACCTACCAAGGGCTTCTACGGCGGTGCCGGCGGCACCATCTCGCTCGGACTCGTGTTCGGCTACCTGGCCGGACGGGACGCAGCTACGCAACAGAACACCGTGTAAGCCACGCGTGGGTGACCATGCCCCTCGGGTGGGTGCGTACCAATGCCAGGATGCACACGTGAGGTAACTGGGTGCCTGAACACAGTTGCGCACGCACCTACCCGAGCCGGCCGCCCCAGTCACAGCGGCACGATCACATCACCGATCAGCGACGCTCTACCGGTGGAGGATCGCGGTGGGTGATAAATGTGTCGCCGTCGCACTCGTGGCCTTCGGGTGCGGAATAGCGGCGAATGTCGTTACGCCACGGGTGGCATTGCCACGGGTAGATGACCCGCTGCCGAGGGTGCTGTCAGATGGCCTACTGGCTCTCGGTCGACGGCGCGTACACAAGGTTGTGTTCCGGGCGGTGCCGCAATGCATCGCGCATCTTCCTCTGTGGAGACGATTCATTGATGGACGTTCGGTGACTCTGCCATACCTCCTTGATTGAAGTTCGGGTGCCGCTCTCCGTTTGCCACGATCGATTCCGGCGGGGCGCACGTTTTCGGTTCTTGCCTTGGTATCGCCAGCCATACCAGGCTTGGACGAATGAGAAGGCGAGGCCCGCGGCGCCATCGACCTCATTACCCCCGCTCCGTCGGCGCGGCGACGGACACAGCCGCGCCGACGGAAGGGTCCCGACGCGACAGAGACGACGTCGGAATATATGTCGATGCGCAGGGGCGGGCATCGACACAGCGGCACCCCATGCAGTGTCGATGCTGGCCGGGAGCGACCGTCGACAAGCTTGGGGTGCACGTTCGGGTATCACTTGCCCTCCCTCGCAAGAGATCACGCCGAACGTTCAAGACGTTACATTAATTTGGCAAAGAACAGCAATAGGACGCAGTGCATACTCGCGCGTTCGATGTCGACGCCTCCGCACGGCGTCAGGAAGCTCGCCGAAAACCTCCTCAATTCGATCAATTATATTGCTGGCATTGATTATTCAGAACTTCAAGCTTGGAGTAGGGATGACTTGGCGCTCGGTCTGCCGATTCGGCGCCTGCCGACCTATCGAAATCTTCCCTGTTACCCACGGTGTCTGTAATCCGAATTGACACCTACGAGAAGGCGTTCGACGTCGCCCGGTTCTGCGCGCTGCAACCGAATTCGCTCCAGTGATCGAGCAACCGCGGCGTTACAGCACGGACGCCGCCCCCCTTCGCCACGGGTCTGCGCCTCGATTGAGCGACGGCACAACGCTTTCCTTCCAACAGCACATGGAGTCGGCGGGTCCGATGCGCCCGGCGACGAGAAGGCGCCGATGGTGTAGTGCGTTACTGCCATCGTGCCTTACACATGCATGGAGGAAACGATGAGTCGGGCCGCCTGTCCCGCTCCGTCGAGGCTCGCTTCACGTCGCAGATTTATGAGCACCACTGCGGGTTCTCTACCGACGCCCGCTGCCGCTGCTTCCAGTCATGCGATGGCGCGCCACCACTGGTCCTCTTCCTCCTGCCTGTCCAACAAAGCGAGGTATTGCGCAGCACAGGCCGATGAGCACAGTCCGCCGTGCTCAGCATCGGCGGTGCGCTGTCGGCATATCGCACATCGAGGCGGAAGATCACAGGCAGAAACCCGAGCCACGCTCAGTGCTGCGCTGACCACAATCAGGAAAATCGCAGCCCCGACGAAGACGGCAGCGACACTGTGTCCATAGAAAAGGACGCCGGCAGCTGCGCACGCGACGGCCGAGGACGCGGCAGCAAGCGGTGCGTTGTGAAGGTTCACGAACCGTAGGTCGGAACACAGATCGCGTTCGTTACCAACGGCAAGGCCGACCCCGGAAGCCACCACGGAGGGTCCTGTGCCACTCAACGCCGAGATGGGGCCCACCTCCGATGGAGCTACGCCCGACACCACCAAGAGTCCTCGATGACCTGCACGATCGATTCAGAACCGCAATGAAACGACGATGACTCGCTCCGTTTCAACAGTAGGACGGCGCAGCACCTATAGGGTCGATGTCGGGGCCGTCAGCTGACGATACAGGCCCCTGTCAGGCCGCCAAGACCCACCTTCATCTTGATTTTTGGCACCGAGTAGCATAACTATGGTTGAACAAAACATTACCGTTGCTGTCGTCTGAGTGACCCGCTTGGGCGATTGTCTCCGGCACGCGAGTCGCAGGTCCTGCCACGATCGACAGGACTGTTCTCTCGGCGGGAACTCCTCGACTCCTCCGCTGGATGGCATACGAAGAAGAAAGTGCGATCTCTTATGATCACCAGCCTCGTGGTCCGTCCGTTGGCACGCGCGATTGCAGTCGTCCTCATCGTTGCCGATTCCGCTCTCGCCACGCGGGTGCCGCCGTTGCCCGATTGGGATGAGAACGGCGCCGCTGCCCGGAACTGAGGTCGCCGTTTCCTTCGAGCAGAAGTCGCTCCACCTTGTCTCCCGAGGTCATCGTCGATATCGCATCACACGGCACTCGCTGCGACACCAACCTCGAGCACGTGTCCCTGGGTCTCGTCCCTACTTACTGAGCCCACGCTCGGCTGCTGACCCAGCTCTTCGCGTTCGCCTCCTGATCGAGCAGGAAGAGTTCGACATCCGCGGTTCCGTCCCCACCGACACCCCCGGCTTCTCCGCTCCCGGGATCCACGCCAAGCTGGTGCTGCGCGCCTCGGTCACCTCGGAGCTCGTCCTCGACGGCGTGCGCCTGCCCGCCTCGGCGGTGCTGCCGAAGGCCAAGGGCCTGCGCGGACCGCTCACCTCGCTCGGCGAGGCCCGCTTCGGCATCGTCTTCGGCGCGATCGGCGCGGCGCGCGACTGCCTCGAGACCGCCCCGGAGCAATTCATCCCCGGCAAACTCCTGCTGTCACAGAGCCACGTACAAGATCATTGCTCAGCGCACTCAGCCAGCCGGAAGTGTGCCCGGCAAGAGATACGGAACACCTATCTCATCTACTGTTCATCGATCCACTTCTGCAGATTCCGGCCCAGCAATACCAGCGACGTGTCGAGCACGGACAGCAGATCGCCGCCGAACCCGGGAACCTCCACACTGTCGCGCAGAGCAGCAAGCACAGCGCCCTGCACCGCACCCCCGATGCTGGCCGGCACCACCGCCGTCGGACGAACACCGATACGGGACGCAACGAACCTCGCCACGACCTCGGCCCACGCCAACCACCGTTGCGCACCCTCGGCCTGCAACTCCGGCGAGGTATCCAGGATCCGAAACTGGGCCCTCCACAGACCCTGGTCGTCGAGCCGGGGCACCACCGAATCGAACACCCCGGCCCGGATCGCCTCCATCACCGGCACATCATCATCGACCGTGTCCAACGCGGATTGCAGATCGCGGGTGCCCTCCTCGAAAGGAGACCACACCAGTGCCGCATTGTTGGGGAAGTACCGGAAGAACGTGGTCCTGCTGATCCCCGCGGCCGCAACGATATCCATGATCGACGTCTCGGTATAGCCCCGGTCGAGGAACAACTCGAACGCAGCCGCCTCGACCTGTGCGCGAGAAGAGACCTGCGGACGTCCGCGCCTGCCGGCGACCATCATGTTCCCCCTAATGAGAGCCAGCGGGTCCGGTTGTACGGCAGACTCGTCACCGGTAGCGGCGGACAGGTGAGCACTCAGAGCCCCTGGACACCTGGGAGTCCTGAAAAAAGATCGTGCCCCTGCCCGTCCGCCGGGAGAACAGAATCGCTGATGGGATGTCGTGCCCGCTCCGGCGTGAGCACTGCTTCATTAGGTCGCTGATGGTTCTTCCGCACCCTGCCGGACGGAGGACCGACGACGGGAGACGGGCTGATGTTGCTGTTTGTCGGAGACGATTGGGCTCAGGACCATCACGATGTCGAGCTGATGAACCCTGCCGGGCGCAGGCTGAGCAAGGCCAGCTGCCAGAGGGAGCGACCGGGATCGCCCGCTTGCATGCGATGGTCGGGGAGCACCTCGGTGACGTTGATGAGGCCGAAGTGGCGATCGGCATCGAGACCGACCGCGGTCCCTGGGTGGCGGCGTTGGTGGCTGCCGGGTACACGGTTTTTGCGGTGAACCCGTTGCAGGCGGCCCGGTTCCGAGAACGCAGTAGTGTCTCGGGGGCCAAGAGCGACGCCGCCGATGCGCACATGTTGGCCGACATGGTGCGCACCGATTCACACCAGCTGCGGCCGGTGGCCGGCGACAGCCCCGAGGCCGAGGCGATCAAGGTCGTGGCCCGGGCGCACAAGACCTTGATCTGGGAACGGACCCGCCACACCCAACGGCTGCGACATGCGCTACGGGAGTATTTCCCGGCCGCGTTGGAGGCGTTCGACGACCTCGACGGAAGTCGACGCCCTCGAGCTGCTGGGCAAGGCGCCCGACCCTGTCTCGGCGGCGCGACTGACACGCGGTCAGATCACCGCGGCG
The DNA here is from genome assembly GCF_053345925.1 of Rhodococcus sp. C26F. NCBI lineage: Bacteria > Bacillati > Actinomycetota > Actinomycetes > Mycobacteriales > Nocardiaceae > Rhodococcus > Rhodococcus sp. C26F. Next base: position 74,121 of record NZ_JBKFBA010000022.1, on the reverse strand, counting down.
CTGCGCAATGCTCGCCGCCGTGACCTCGAGACCAAGGCAACTCGGATCCAGGCCGCGTTGCGCGCCGAGCACCTGGGCCGGGCGGCGGTGATCACCGCCGCGTATGCGGCCACCACCCGGTCCGCTGTCGCCGTGTTGGGCACTCTCAATCACGAGATCACAGCATTGCAGAAGCAGGTCGACGCGCATTTTGGCCGGCACCGAAGACGCTGGGATCATCCTGTCCCAGCCAGGGATGGGACCTCTGCTCGGTCCCCGGGTACTCGGCGAGTTCGGCGACGACCGGAACCGCTACGCCACCGCCAAGGCACGTAAAAACTATGCCGCGACCAGTCCGATCACCCGCGCCTCCGGAAAGAAGAGAGTCGTCGTGGCCCGGTTCGTCCACAACGATCGACTCGTCGATGCGCTGAACAGGCAGGCGCTTTCAGCCCTGCAAGCTTCCCCCGGTGCCCGCGCCTACTACGACAAACAGCGCGCACGCGGTCTCGATCACGGTCCCGCCTTACGGCAGCTGGCCAACCGGCTCGTCGGCATTCTGCACGGATGCCTCAAGACCCGCACCTGCTACGACGAAACGGCCGCCTGGTCGCATCACGCCCCGAAGGCCGCTGCTTGACTCTCGAGCCCCTGGGATGTCTTTTTTCTACCCAACTCTTGATTTTAGGTACCTAGTACCGTAAACATAGACGAGAAGCGCCGCGACCGACAATGCGACCTCCCATCCGATGCCACGACCCGTCATCCCCCCCGTAGGCGGATCGTGGATCCCGGGTCGACGACTCGACCCCGCCCGGATGCCCTGCCTCCTCCCTCCCCCCTGCAGGCAGGGCATNGCCTCCCACCCCCGGCAGGCGCAGGGTGGCAGGTGTCCTACCCGCTCGATCGAAGGCCCCGTCATGGTCCACCGACACCGATCGCCGTTACCTCGTACCGGCGGCCACCTTCCCGCACTGCCTCCGTCCCGTAGTCACGCCCACAAGCGGACCACCCGGTTCGGAAAGCTTGTCATCTGGAAATGTCGAGACTGTGCGGCGCTGCTGGCACCGTTGTAGGCGTCCCGTGAAGTGGTGGGGTTTGGGACCGAACGGCGCGGCTCCGACGTAGAGAGGGCCATCGGCGGGATCTTCGGTGTGTACGGCCAAGCACGCATCGAAGAAAGAGGTCCACCGATGGCCCTGTCCCAGTCTGCCCTGTCGGAACTGCTCGACGCATTCCGTGCCGGAGAAGGAGTCGATCTGATCCGCGAATCGGTCCGAATGGTCATGCAAGAACTGATCGAAACCGAAGCCACCGAACAGATCGGCGCCGGCCGCTACGAACGCACCGAAGCACGCACGACCGAACGCAACGGAGCCCGGCCCCGACTGGTGGCCACCCAGGCTGGCGACGTCGAACTGCGGATCCCGAAACTGCGCAAAGGCTCGTTCTACCCCACGATCGGCGAACCCCGCCGACGGATCGACCAGGCGCTGTACGCGGTGGTGATGGAGGCCTACGTGCACGGCGTCTCCACCCGCAGCGTGGACGACCTCGTCGCGGCTCTGGGAATCGAGTCGGGCATTTCCAAGTCCGAGGTGCCCGCGGATCTGCGCCGGCCTCGGGTGAGGTGGTCGGCGCGTTCCGCACCCGCCCGCTCGATCACATCGCGTTTTGCGTACGTCTATCTCGATGCGACCTATCTGCACGTACGTAACTCGTCCTCGCAGGTGACCTCGATGGCGGTCGTGGTCGCCACCGACGATCACCGCCGAGGGTGCCCGAGAAGTGCTGGGCCTCGATGTCGGGGACAGCGAGGACGAGGTGTTCTGGCGTGGTTTCCTCGCTTCGCGGGGGCGACGCGGTCTGTCCGGTGTCCGGCTGGTCATCAGCGATCAACATGCCGGCCTGGTCGCCGCACTGCGCCGCTCGTTCCAGGGGGCCGGGCACCAACGATGCCGGGTGCATTTCGCGCGAAACCTGCTGGCGCACGTGCCCAAGTCGCACTCCGACATGGTCGCCGCGGTGTTTCGCACGATCTTCGCCCAGCCCGATCCCGCCACCGCCGCCTCGACGTGGGACGAGGTCCGCGACCAGCTGGCCGGCCGGTTCCCCAAGATCGGTCCGCTGATGGACCAGGCCAAGGCAGAGGTCCTGGCGTTCAGCGTCTTTCCGCGGGCGCATTGGTCGAAGATCTGGTCGACCAATCCGTTGGAGAGGGTGAACAAGGAGATCAAGCGCAGAGCCCGCGTCGTGGGCATATTCCCGAATGAAGGGGCCGTGATCCGGCTCGTCGGGGCGGTCCTGGCCGACATGCACGACGAGTGGCAGTCCGGCGAGCGCCGCTACCTCTCCGAAGGGTCGATGGCGTTGCTGGTCCCCAGCAGCGATACTGAAACCATCGCCGCGCTCAACCGCGGCGAGTAGGCACCGAGGATTCGACCTCAAAGCCCACCACCCCACGGGGCTCTATCCCCGGCAATCCGCCAACGTGGGTGAGATAGGCGCCGGTCCGCAACCCTGACTCCGCGTTCAGAGCTGCCCATACTGTCTAGGCTGCGCGACCGAACCGGCGTTCGTAATCCTCGCGTTCACGCGAGGCGCGCGCCTGTGCCTTCGCACTGAGCAGATCCGGATCGAGACCGTGTTGCTGGAGTCGATGACGTTGCCAGATGCTCATCAACGCCACAGAAAAGTACGTCCAGGGCAAGAGCAGCAACATCATCATCGAGACGGGAATCCATACCGGTCCCGGGATCAGCAGGAACAACAGCAGCAGCGGGATGACCGGCACATTCCACCGAAGAAGATATCGGCGCACGCCACCCGGCCCCAGGATGTCGTTACGGACCCAGTCCTGCATCTGCGGAGGCAAGGGGCGGCCAACCACATAGGCCAGGCGCTGAATCACGGTAGGTCGTGTGCGAAGTGGGGTCGTCACAGCGTTCCCTTCGTTGTATCCGGTGGCTCGGATGGATCTCGGGACGGACGTCGATCCGAACTGGTTGTTGCATGTGCTGCAGCATCATTGAGACGGGTCAGTGCCCGATGCAGCTCCTGGAGCTCCGCGGGCGAGACACCGAGCTTCTCGACTACGGCGACCGGGACTTTCTCGGCTTCGTTCCGCAGGGCGCGACCTCGGGCAGTGAGATCGACGACCAGTTGACGTTCGTCTACACGACTGCGCGAACGAGTGATCAGCTGCGAGGCTTCGAGGCGCTTCAACAAAGGTGAGAGCGTGGGCGAGTCCAGCGCCAACGCTTCGCCGATCGCCTTGACCGACATCGGAGCTTTCTCCCACAGCGCCAACATCACCAGGTATTGCGGGTGAGTGAGCCCTAGCGGCTCGAGGATGGGCCGGTAGACAGCCAGGACGGCCCGGTTGGCAACGGCAAGCGCGAAGCAGACCTGTCGGTCCAACGCCAAGAGGTCGTCGTTCCCCAGCCCGATCGAAGCGAGGTCACCTGTGGTCACAGGACGAGCGTACCGGAATCGCTCGTGCACGAACGAATAGTGTACGAGGAATTTTCGAGATGTGCATCACCGGCACGGCCTGCGATGCAGTTCGACATCCGAACAAGTGCGACTCGCACCTACGCACCACTCCGATCGCTCGAAGTGTCGCGAATGCCGAACCCAGTGGCGCCACGCGCTTCACCGGCCAGATACTTCATCAGTTCCCCATCCGGCCGAGCGGCGACGACTCTGCCTGGGCCACCGGTTCGGCACGATGCAGCGCCTCACGATCGACGGCCGGCGTTCCGGACGGCAACGGGTCGGGAAACGGTGAGTCCCGTCCGCGGGCAAACCACCACCGCCACCGGCGGTGCATCGATCCGGTACATCGACGGTGCGCACGTCACTGGCCCTCGGGCACATCTCGCACGTAGGTTCCGCCACTGCAGAGGAGGCCGATGCGCCTTACTTGCAAGGTTGTTCGTCGATCCACTTCTGCAGGCTGTGCCCCAGCGAAGCCAACGACCTATCGAGTATGGTCAACACCTCACTGGGGGACGCGGGAGACCTCACTCCCTCGCGCAGGACGGCGAGCACCACGGACTGCACCGCACCCCCGACAGCAGCCGGCACCACCGCCGCCGGACGCGTACCGATACGGGACGCAACGAACGTCGAGACGACCTCGGACCACACGAACCACCGTTGCGCACCCTCGGCCTGGAGTTCCGGTGAGGCGTCGAGGATCCGAATCTGGGCGGTCCAGACGCCCTCGTCGTCGAGTCGGGCCGCTACCGTATCGATCACCCCGGCCCGGATCGCCTCCATGACCGGCACCTCATCGTCGACCGTGTCGAAGGCGCTCTGCAGATCGCGGGTGCTTTCCTCGAAAGGAAACCACACGAGTGCCGCTTTGCTGGAGAAGTACCGGAACAAGGTGGTCTTGCTGATCCCTGCGGCCGCAACGATGTCCATGATCGATGTCTCCGCATAGCCCCGTTCGAAAAACAACTCGAACGCGGCGGCCTCGACCTGCGCACGAGACGACACCTGTGGACGTCCACGTCTGCCGGAAGCCATCGCGTTCCCCCTCTTTTTCCGACCCGAGACTTGATTTTGGGTACCCGGTACCGTAAAGATAGGCGACGCGCGAAGCGACCGACAACATGATCTTGCGACACCCACCACGACCCGTCACCCCCCTGTCGGCGGACCGTGGATCCCGGCCGGTGAACCGACCCGTCCCAGATGCCCTGCCTGCCCCCCTCCTCCAACGGGCAGGACATCCGGGCCCTCCATACCGTGCGGCGCAGGGCGGGGTTGTGTGCCATCCGTTCGGTCGATGGGCTCGCCAGGTCCCGCCGGTGCCATTCGCCGGTATTTGTCTGCGGGACAGTCGGTATGCCGATCGCTCCCACCGTCGAATCCCGCCCCCTTATCGGAATCCTCTTTACGTTCACCTGCGAACATGGACGGTACCGCTCATGCAGAAGAGATTCGGACGTCCGGTCGGAGGGTGCACCATCGATGTCGGCTGCTCGTTCGGCTCCGTGGCATGATCGACTTGATTTTCGGAACCGAGTAGCATAATTATAGTTGAACAATCGATTACTGCTGCTGTCGTCCGAGCCGATCCGCCCGGACGATCAACTCCGGCACGTAGATGGCAGGTCCGACCACGATCGGCAGACCCGTTCTCCCGACGGGACGCCCCGGCTCCACCGGACGACACACGACCAAGGAAGACCGTTTTCTGATGATTTCCAGCCTCGTAATCCAGCCTCTGGCTCGCGCAGTCGCAGTCGTGCTGATCGTCGCCGATACCGCCCTCGCCACCCGAGTGCCGGCCCTACCCGACTGGGATGAAGACGGCTCCGCCGCCCGGAGCTGACGTCGCAGGGACATCACCCGCACAACGATGTGCCACTTCCGGCGATCACCGACACGCCAACGCACCGAACCGGCACAGAGATGACCGAGACCACATCGTGAAGCGTTGACGGCCTCATACCGTCGCGCGGCGAGCAGAACCGAGCGCGGCGACGTTGCCGGGTGCCGCAGCCGCCGGCAGGTCGAGGACCGTCGACGTACGCAAGCGATGCAGCAGGAACGCTGCCCCGAGCCGGCTGCGCCCGAATCCCTCGAACGGGTTGAAACCGAGTGTCGCAGTGATGGTATCGATCCTGCTCTGAAGCGTGCTGTGGTGGATGTTGAGCAGTCGCGCCGCTTCTCGAACGGACTGCGCAGCGACGACGGCATCGATCGTCTCCATCCCCCAGGCGTAGTGTGCGATGGCCTCGACACGGTCGGCGTCGCTGTGCGGAGCGTGCTCATCGGCGTCGGCAAGCAGTTCGATCAGACCCCCGTAGGAGTCGGCGACGACCTGGGGTTCCTTCGGGGCTCGGCACAGGCGCAGAGCGACCATCGCGGTCCGGAACGACCGATCCAACGAGTCCGGCGGCGTGGCTGTTCCGATACCGCACGGCGAAGCGCCGAACGGCGGGTACCGCTCCGGCACAACGATGGCGTGGACCGGACCGAACGGGGTGGCAATCACGTCCTCCGGACCGGCGGGATGATTGCGCCACACCGCGAACAGCGGTGCCACCACGAGGCGATACATGCCCGTTGCCGACAAGCCGAGCGCGCTCGCCGCGGTCAACCGCTCGTCGGGGGTGCTCTCGCGACCGGTGAGTATGCCGAGGTGGCGGCGATTGTCGATCTCCCGGGCTCCACGCCCGTTCCGGATCCGCACGGCCAGTGCCAAGCGCTCGAGGATGAGTGCGTCGTTCGGCCCAGCAGCACCGTCGCGTTCGAGCCAGACATCGATGCCGTCCTCCGACGCCACGTGCAGATGGGAGGAATCTGTCGGCGATTTACCCTGCACTGCTTCTCCTTTCGGAGTGACTCGTAGAGTCCGTGGCGGGACGCTCTGCCGGAACCCTGCAGTACAACCGGCCAGCGCGGCGGCGGTTGCCAGCAGGGCACGGGTGTTGACGTTGCCGACGATCAACTCGTCGAAGCACGCGATGACGCGCAGACCGAGACTGGCGCTGGGATCGAGGCGGGCGATCCGACCGAGTAGCTCTTGCATGTCCGTTCCTGCCCTCAGTCCGCAAGGATTTTCTCGACCCAGGTGTTGCGGATCCGGATCATGGACCGGCCCACGCCGGTGTGCGGGGCGAAGATGTCGCACGCGTGGAAGGCGCCGGACCATACGTGCAGCTCGGCATCGCCACCGGCTTGCCAGATCCTGTTGGCGTAGTCGATCGCCTCGTCCCGGAAGATCTCGGCCGCGCCGACGTCGATGAAGGCCGGGGGCAACCCGCGCAGATCCCGCGCGCGGGCCGGGGCTGCATACGGCGAGACAAGATCGGTGCCCCGCTGTTCGCCGAGCAGGGCGGTCCAGCCGGTTTCGTTGCTGATCCGGTCCCACACACCGATACCGTCGAACTGCTCGATCGAAGCGGTCATGCACCGGTCGTCGAGCATCGGATAGTCGAGCACCTGCCCACACAACCGGGGACCACCGCGGTCCCGCGCAGCCAGCGCGAGTCCGGCTGCCAGTCCGCCACCGGAGCTGGCACCGGCGACCAGGATCCGGTCCGCCCGCACGTCCAGATCGGTGAGATGCGCAGCCAACCACTCCAGGGCGGCATACATGTCCTCACGCGGGTAGGGGTCGGGATACTCAGGGGCCAAACGATAATCGACCGTGACAAGAACCGCCCCCAGTTCGGTCACCCAGTCCAGCACCAGGTCCAGGCCGCTGAACATGTCTCCGAACATCAATCCTCCGGAGTGCGCGTACAGCACCGCAGGACGGGGCCCGCTGAAGTCCCGGGAACGAAGCACCGCAGCGTTGACGGCAGCGCCATCACCCCCGGGGAAGGTCACGTCGTTCACCGCGATCCGTCGGCGGTCGAATTCCTCGTCCATCGGAGGGGACGCATAGGACGTACGCATGAACTCGATCAGGTCCGCAGTGATGGTCGGAGGGAACATACCGCCTACCACAGCCAATCCCGCCTTGAGTTCGGCATCGAATGGTGGATGGGGCACGGCTCGGGCCATCGTCACGTCACCTCCTCGAAGACTCGGATCGAGAATACGGCGACCGCTCGACCGAGGGACCCGCCATTCGGCGGGGAAACAGAGCGAAACTGCGCCGCCGCGTCGGTTGAGACGTCCATCACACGTTCGTGAAACTTGGAGCAGCGTCACTGTCGACCGAACGAGAGGAACAACCTCGCATGCCCTATACCCAGCGCGTTGTCGACTCAGCCCGCGAAGCCATCCACACCACGGTGAACAGCGGTGCCGTGCCCGGAGTAGTAGCGGGCATGACGAACGACCAGGAAACCCTGTTCATCGAGTCCGCCGGGGTGCGGTCTGTCGACAACGATCAACCGATGACCGATGACACCGTCTTCAGCATCTTCTCGACCACCAAGGCCCTCACCGGCACCGTGGCGCTGCAACTCGTGGAATCCGGTGATCTCGACCTGGATTCCCCGGCCGAGGAATACGCGCCCGCGATCGGCGAACTCCAGGTCATCGAGGGCTTCGACTCGAACGGCGAGCCGCTGCTGCGAGCACCGAAGACCGACATCACGACCCGCCAACTACTGCTGCACACCGCCGGCTTCGGATACGACTTCTTCAACGAGACGTACAACCGCCTCGCCGAGAACCATGGTCAGCCCAGCATCGTCACCGCCACCAAGGACGCGCTCAAGACACCGCTGCTGTTCGATCCCGGCACCCAGTGGGAGTACGGCTCGAATATCGACTGGGCAGGCCAGGTGATCGAAGGCATCGTCGGCACCCGCCTCGGCGAGGCGCTGAAGACACGAGTCCTCGACCCCCTCGGCATGACATCGACGTCCTTCACTCCGTCCGACGACATGTGCGCGCGTCTGGCGACCATGCACCAGCGCACCGACGACGGGCTCCAGGCCACCGATTTCGTCATCCCCACCCCGCCCGATGTCGACATGGGTGGGCACGGACTGTTCTCCACCGTCGGTGACTACCTCGCCTTCATCCGGATGTGGCTCAACGACGGCAAGGCAGACGACGGCACCGTCATCCTCCGCCCCGACACCGTCGAGTGGGCGACCAGAAACGACCTCGGCGACCTGACCGTGAAGATGCTTCCGGGTGTCATCGGGTCGCTGTCGAACGACGCCGAGTTCTTCCCTGGCCAGCGCAAGGGCTGGTGCTACACGTTCATGACCAACGAAACCGAAGCACCCACGGGCCGTCCCGCAGGCTCTCTCGCCTGGGCAGGCCTGGCCAACCTCTACTACTGGATCGACCGGCACAACAAGATCGGAGGCTACTGGGCGACGCAGATCTTCCCGTTCGCCGACCCCGGCTCACTCGGTGGTTACCTCGACATGGAGACCGCCGTCTATCGAGCCCTTTCCTGACCCGGTTCCATCCCAAGCCGCGGCACCGGACATCGACCTCGATCCGTTGACCGCTCGCGTAACCGGCGCGCTCGCCGAACAGCCACACGACGACATCAACGAGATCGGGTGAAATCCCCACCCGACGCACGGAAACCACACCGCTGCGGGTGTCGAAACACCCGCAGCGGTGTGGTGTTGCCACGCCGTTCGAGGTCTGGGTGCAACAGGTCGAGCGCGAACACCATCTGCCACGGGCTTGCCGCGAGGGCGATCGATTTCCCGAGGTCGCCCGGAGACGAACCATCCTGCACCCTGATACTCGGCCATGAGTCCGGTCGGGCTGTGCTGCATACCGATTGCGAGAGAGCAGCCCACCTGCCCTGGAAGCGCGCGCCACCGCCACGCTTGCCCAGGGCGTAGGCAGCTCGACACCACAAACAGATACAACAACGACATCGTGTGTGTTCAACTGTGCCCCGGCACCGCGCTCGGCCTCCGGCATGATCGACCACCACGCGATCGTGCGTGAATTCGATGGTCAGGACTACACATTCAGCCACACCTCCCCGGGCAGACTGAACTACCCGAGCACCTGCGATCAGATCTGGTGCGCCGGAAACCTGCTCTCCGGCATGAAATCAACTGCACCTTCCGACAGTCACCGCTACCGGACGCAAGGCCATAAGACGACTCTCGGATCACCGCATTCTGCGCGATCACACGTGGATGCCGAACGTGTCGATCTTGCGGTAGAGAGACGACCTCGCGATCCCCAGTAACTTCGCGGCGGCGACGCGATTGCCACCGCTGTCCCGTAGCGCAGCCACTATGGCATCGCGCTCGACTCTTTCCATTGCCGTCATCGTCCGGCGAGGCGCGGAGCTGAGCGCTGAAGGCAGATCAGCTACTGCGATCTTTCCCGCGGGCTTGGCGCGAAGTACGTGATTGAGAGTGTCGACCAGTTCACGGACGTTGCCGGGCCAGTGGTACTTCTTCAGGGTTCGCATCGTGTCGTCGCTGAAAGCGGTTTCGCGGTGAGGTGCAAGGTGCATTCGGATGATGTCCGGGATGTCATCGGGGTGATGACGCAATGCGGGGACCTCGACGGTGGCGATGAAATGCTCGGCGAGAGCAGAATTCTGAAGTGCGTCCCCATCAGTGGATGTGGTCGCGACGATCCACCGAGCGGGGTATCGGTGCTGGTCGGCGGATATGAGGTCGGCAAAGAGCTCATCGGTGCTCGCGTCGAGTCGGTCGATGCGACGAAGGACGATCGTGGTCGCCGCGGAGTCGAGCGCAGTGCGCAATTCCTCGTGAGCGGACTTTCCAGCAGAGCAATCCACGACGACAATCGGGGCCTGCGGATTCTTGTACAGGTGCATGCCCCGAACGAGAGTGAGTTTGCCGCTTCCGGGTTCACCTTTGAGGATCACGTTGGCATCTGTCGCGGCGAGGGACGTCAACTCCCCTCGACACCGGTTCCATTGGAGCGAAGACCCCGCCACCCCCGGAAACACGGGAACCGTGCGCCGGGGTTGCATCGTCTTCGTGGGACACGATGTCGCCTCGACTTCGAGGACGATGCCGGCGATGTCGCCGCCATGTTCGACGAGGGTGCGCTTGACGGTGATGCTACCTCCGGACGGAAGGCGCAGGTCGAACTGGGCAACTCGTGACGGATCGAGCATCGACTGTGCTTCCTCGCGGAGAAAAGCCTCGTCGATCGGGTCGAGAAGGCGCGAGCCGATCTCGTTCGACATGAAAACACCGCAACTGAGTGAGTACACCGCCGTCTGCCGGCGCCGACAGGCTACGAGGAACTCGCCAAGCACGAGCTGTTGCTTGATCGATCCCGTGGCGCGAAGAGCCGACTCGATATCACGAGCCGCTCCAAGGGCGAGCTGGCGCATCAACGGGTTCGATGTGTGGGTCAAGCCTGTGATGTCGATCAGTCCTTCGACACGACCGGTGGTGGGGTTGTGAATGGGCGCGCCGGCACAGGTGAAGTACTGGATCGATTCGTGATAGTGCTGAGCGCCGTCGACGTAGACGGCCATCCCGGTCTCGAGGGCTGTGCCCACTCCATTGGTACCGACGAGCTCTTCGGCGTAGGTGAACCCGGGAGCGAAGTACACCTTGTCCAGCTTCGCGGCGAGGACGGGATCATTGTCCCGCCGGACCAGCACACGCGCATGCTCGTCACTCAACGCGACACTGAGGGACATGTCGGACAGGTCGTCATGGAGCCGATCGAGGATCGGCAGAGCGCATTGCACCAGTCGTCGGCGAAGATCGAGGTCTTCGACGTACTGCAGCTGTGGAAGGTGCGAGCCGTCCGGGATGACACCCGCCTGACGTGAGCGTCGCCATGACTGTGCGATGAGGGGCGAGACGTCCTCGGAGGGGGACCCGGCGAGGTCATGGAGGTGCCGGGCGGTGGTCACGCGGCGCCGGCGGTTGTCACTGTCCATCACATTTCCTTGCAGGTCGCAGTACTGCCATCCCCCTCAATGTGCCGCACATCACATTCTATGGATGTCCCAGAATAGGACATCAACCTGCCGTCTCCAACGGCAGTAGCGGGGGCGGGTACGACCACCCCGCCGGCCGGAGGTCGGCACTCGCGGTCCGCACCGCGCCTACTCCCCGGACCACCGACTGCCGCGATCCGGGGTGCACACCACCATCAGGAGACTGACGTCAGGTCGTCGACGGCGACCGGAGCACCGGGCTNGGGGAAGCCGAGCCCGTTCCATCACCTGCCCCGCCCTACGCATAGAGGTCGACATCGCCGGCAACCGCGCGAAAATCTCGATGTTCTCTGCCGCCACGACCGCCGGCGGGCACACTCACTACCGTCCCGCCCACGTGGACCGTTGTCGTGGCGGCACCGCTTCAGACCTCGATCGCGAGAAGATTCGCAAGGTGGCGGTCGATCTGCGGCATGTAGGTCGGAGCGACAGCGAACAGACCCAGATGCCCGAGCACATCTTCGACCACGCGCAGTTCACTGCCCTTGATCAGTTCCTGCTCGGCAGCACAGTCGCGAACCGGGAACAACTGGTCTTCGTCGATGGGAATCACGAAGGTCTTGGCGGTGATCCGTCCGAGTGCAGCGGCCAGGTCTCCCCCGGTATGCCGAGAGACGTCGCCGCGTTGCCAGGCCCAGGATTGAGTGAGGAGTGCGTTGGGATCCATCGCCGTGAAGTAGGGCTCGAGGAATCCGGTGAGGAACGCGTCCAGGGAATCGAACTCCATTGCTCGCCATACTTCTTGCTTCCAGAACTCGGTCGAGAATCCGAGCACTCCCCAGATGTGAGCCTGCCTGGTGAGGCCGTCGACGACCTGCGTATGCGAGGTGTATTCGCCGCCGTTCCAGCCCGGATCCGACAGGATCGCTTCGCGCATGATCTCCGCGATCAGGAAATCACCGGGAGTGTTGCGTGCCGTACCGGCAATCGGTGCGGCGCGCAGAACCTTGTCGGGGAACCTCACCGCCCATTCGTAGGTCTGCTGAGCTCCCATGGAGCCTCCCGTCACCAACGCGAGGCGTTCGATACCGAAATGCTCCCGGAGCAGCCGCTCCTGGGCCACGACATTGTCCCCGATCCGAACACGAGGGAACTTCGACATGGCGATACCTGCGTTGACGCCGGTGGCGTTGTGCGGAGACGTCGACAGACCGTTGCCGATCTGATCCACGCAGACGATGAAATACTTGTTCGGGTCGAGAGCATGCTCAGGACCGATGTATGCGTCACGCCAGATCTGATGGGTCCCCGAGTACCAGGTGGGGATGAGGATTGCGTTGTCCTTGGCTTCGTTCAGCGTTCCGAACGTTGCCACCGCGAGCCGGCAGTCCGGGATCGAGCCACCCTCCTCGAGGTCGAGGGCTCCGATGCCGATCAGGTCGTAATCACCGTGGAAGTCGTGCGTGTAGTACGGGTTGTCGATCATCGAGATCGTCCTCCTGAGCTATGAGAAAGCGGTAGCAGCGCGTGCTCACCCAATGGACATGCACCTACGCCGCCGTGAGACGAGCAGTGGTCGACCGCAGGGGTCGGATATCCGAGAAGGTCAGCTCAGCTGAAATCCCTTGTAGCCGGCCGCGGCGGCCGCAAGAGTGAGTTCTCGGTAGGTGCCGACCCCACCGGTGTAGGACAGCACGCGGCGAGGTTTTCCGGGAACGTTCGCGCCGTTGTACCAGGAATTGGTCTTCGAGATCAGCGTGGCATTCGCGGTTTCGTCGTGGTGGGCGACCCATTCGTCCTCACCCTCGACGGTCGGTTCGATGACGGTGTACCCGTGCTCACGCATGTGCCGGATGCACTCGGTGATCCATTCGGTCTGCTGCTGCAGACAGGTGGTCATGTTGCACAGAGCCGCAGAGGGGGCGAGCGGGGCGCCGGTGGTCAGCATGTTGGGATAGCCGTGCACCATCAGGCCCATCGTCGTGCGGATGTCACGCGACCAGTCGCTCGCGAGCGATCGGTCCTCACGTCCACGGATATCGATTCGTGTCAGCGCGCCGGATCCCGCATCGAATCCCGTGGCCAGGATGATGACGTCGACTTCGTGCAGCGTGCCGTCCTCCAACAGGATCCCTTCCGGGACGATGCGGCTGATCGGATTGCTGCGCACCCCCACTGCTTCGACATTCGGACGGTGGTAGACCTCGAGATAGTTGGTTTCCAGCGGTACCCGGTGTGTACCGAAGCCGTAGTCGGTCGGAATCAACAGTTCACACAGCTTCGGATCCTTCAGTCGCGCACGCATCTTCTCTCGCACGAACTCGGACACCTGCTCACTGACCTCGTCATCGGAGAACACCTCCGCGAAAGAAGCGAGCCAGAGCTTGAGTGAACCGTTGTCATAGATCTCTTCGAGCCTTTCCCGCCGTTGCTCGGGAGTCAGGTCGACCCATGCATGCTCGAAGTCGTACTCGAAGCCACTGAACGTATGCGGCAACGTCGCGCGAAGTTCCTCGAAGCGCTCCTTGTACGCGGCAACATCCCGGTCGTCGTAGGACGGATTCTTCATCGGCAGGGCGTACTGCGGTGTACGGATGAACACCTTCAGATGTTCGACCTTGTCGGCGATGGTCTGGATGACCTGGATCCCGGTGGCGCCGACACCGATCACTGCAACTTTCTTGCCCGCGACATCGGCACCTACCTTCGGCCATCGAGAGGTGTGGAAGATCGGGCCGGCGAAGCTTTCCTGACCCTCGAACACCGACGACATCGGTGCCGACAGCATGCCGGCGCAGGTGATCAGGAACTGGGTGGCAATCGTGTCCCCGCGATCGGTGCGTACGATCCACCGCCTCGAGTCCTCGACGTAGTGCGCGCTGGTGATCGTCGTCGAGAATTGGATGTCGCGACGCAGATCGAGACTGTCGGTCACATAGTGCAACCACTGCTCGATCTCGGGTTGGCCGGGGAAACGCTGGCTCCAGCTCCAATTCTTGTACAGCTCATCGGAAAACAGGTACTGGTAGATGTAGGCCTCCGAATCGAATCGGGCACCCGGATAGCGATTCCAGTACCAGGTGCCGCCGACGTCGGAGGCGGTATCGAAAGCGCGCACCCGCAGCCCCAGCTCGCGAAGCTGATGCAGCTGATACAAACCGGCGACTCCCGCACCGATGATCAACGCATCCAACTCGAGTGACACCTCGGTATCAGCAAGTCCGACCGCAGAGGAAGAGTGAGGCGACATGTCCTAGCCTTTCTGTAGTTCAGGTCACGTGGAAGCCATCATCGTGATGTGCGCCTCACTCAGCTGTCCCATCTTCGGACACTTCCCCGGCTTCGCAGACACGGATATCACCGAGTCCGGCGCCTCTCGCACCGCCAGCACCCCAGCAGAACCGATCTACAACTCAGGGAGGTTTTCGACGACGCGGTGGGCAACCTTCGGCACAGAGGCCTGTAATACATCCGAAATATACTGTCGCGCACTGATTCCTACCACCAGTCCAGTTCCGGACCCATCTTGCCGCATGCTCGACACCGCCGCGATCGCGATCTCGATTCGGGTCGCTGCCGCACCGATATGAGCACACAGTCGGCGATCCGACACATTCCGGCCTTCCAACCGCGACCGTTGGATGCCCCAGAATCCGAACCGTGTTCTGGTAGCTGCAATTCGAATTGCCATCGACTGATCCCTCGTCCCCGGGAGCCGCCACGAAGACGGGACGAACCACAGCGTCCCGACGACCCGAACGAAGGGGACATTCACCGGAGCATGGACACCAGACCGACCGGACCTGTTCAAAATACGCATGATCTTGCAGAAAACGAATAATCTGCACGAGCACCGCCTGATCTTCTCGCCGGCGATCTTCCGCTGACGAGGAGAGCCGACGGGGCACGACACTTCCGGCGCAGGGGGCCGGAGTCGTCNCTGCCCCGTCGGCGGTCAGGCGACCGGCCGCGTCACCGGTTGCGATCGAAATCAACGCGATGACGGAAGGAAACGAGCGGGAATCCGACACCGACGGACAGCGTGGCGTCCGTCACCGCCACAGCCGGCGTCCGCCGAAGGAGAGGCCAATCGTTTTTGCTACGGCCTCAGCCTTAATCCGTACATGGAGGCAGACTCGTCCATACATCGCGCAGCCAACGAACTCGAACTTTGACTGCCTGAGGGAGATCGGCGTACGGCCCATCACGGTGCGCCGCGTCGAGTCGGCAACCATCCAGCGAAGGAACCGCCGCGACCGAGGAGGCGAGGCTGTCCGGGTCGCCCCGTTGTCTTGGTCTGGTTCGAAACATAAGTCGCGTTAGGTACGCTGCTGTCGCTGCTCGGGGGGCCGAGATCGCAGTCCTGCCCGGACGGTTCGGCACGCGACCGCCGGCGCAGGTGCTTGAGCGTGCCTTGGTAAGGAACACTGATGTCACACGAAATGCACCATTTCGATCTGGGACTGTGGGTGCTCTTTCTCGCCTACGGCACCTCGATCGCCGGGTCCTTCGTCGGCCTGTCCTGCGCTCGCCGAGCCGCTACCACCCCACTCGGTCCGACGCGCTGGCGCTGGTTGGTGATGGCAGCCCTGTCCATCGGGGGTGTCGGGATCTGGATGACCCACTTCATCGCCATGATGGGCTTCGCGGTGCCCGGCACCATCATCCGCTACGACCCGATGCTGACGATCCTCTCGGCGGTCATCGCTATCGGCGCGACCCTGTTCGGGCTGTGGCTGGTCGATCTACGGGCCTTGGCCGGGCGTCCGATCCTGGACAGGTCGGCGTTACTGATCGGCGGCGCCGTGATGGGCGTCGCGGTGAGCCTGATGCACTACTGCGGCATGGCCGCTATCCGCATTCGCGGCGAACTGTCCCACGACCCGGTACTCACCGCCGCCTCGGTGGCTATCGGGATCGGAGCGTCCATCGCCGCGTTGTGGTTGGTACGAACGGCATTCATCCGAGCCACGCGTCTGCTCGGCGCGCTGGTGATGGGTTGTGCAGTGGCGGCATTGCACTACACCGGCATGGCTGGAGTTCACGCGTCCTTGGACTCGACGGCCACCATGCCGGAGGGCGCGACGCTCCTCGATTTGATGCTTCCGGCATACATTTTCGGCACGATCATACTGGCCGCGCCGCTCGTCGCATTGGTGCTCGCTCGCCAGAGTGCCGACACCGAGGTCGACGAAGCGATCGCCACGTGGAGCGCGGAGATCAATGATGCTGTCCCCTACCCCGGTGACCGAGGGCAGGAGGCCACAGCTGAACTCGACACTGGTCGGGACGTTCCGCGTCGACCTGCCGATCCCCTTCGCAAGGGTGATGTGCAGGTAGTGCCACACGAACGAGTGCGGTAACCACCTCTCTGGTGAAGGACCCACCGTTCGGCGGGTCCTTCACCAGCCCCCGGCGCACGAGTGTTTGTTGAGGGCAGTAGCATTCGCCGGTCTGGATGCTGCCACTGGTGATCAGTGTGCGATGTACTTGGTGGCGAGATACTCGTCGATACCTTCGACCGATCCTTCGCGGCCGAAACCGGACTCCTTCACCCCTCCGAAGGGTGCGGCCGCGTCGGCGATGATGCCTCGGTTGATTCCGACCATGCCGGTCTCGAGTGCGTTGGCGACTCGGGACGCTCGGTCGAGATTCTGGGTGTAGAAGTACGCAGCGAGGCCGTATTCGGTGTTGTTCGCCGCCGCGATCGCTTCGTCCTCCGTATCGAAGGTGGTGATCGCGGCTACCGGGCCGAAAATCTCCTCACGCAGCAGACGCGCGTCGGGGCTCACGCCGTCGAGAACGGTCGGGGAATAGAACGTTCCCGGCCCGTCAGGACGGCCACCGCCGATGCGGATACGTGCACCCTTCGCGACGGCGTCTTCGACCAGAGCATCGACGGTGGCGCACTGCTTCGCGGTGATCAGCGGTCCGATATCGGTTCCTGCTTCGAGGCCGTGTCCGGTGCGCAAGGCACCGATGCGTGCGGTGAACTTCTCGCTGAACTCTTCTGCGACGCTACGTGCGACGTGGAATCGGTTGGCTGCTGTACATGCTTGGCCGCCGTTGCGGAATTTTGCAGCCATCGCGCCGTCGACCGCTGCATCGACATCAGCGTCATCGAACACGAGGAAGGGGGCATTGCCTCCGAGTTCCATCGACATCCGCAGGAGCCGATCCGCTGATTGACGAACCAGCAGCTTGCCGACACCGGTGGATCCGGTGAACGTGATCTTACGCAGATCAGCACTGTCGATCAGTGGTGCGGTCAGCGCTGCAGCATCGGAGGTCGGCAGAATCGACAGCACACCCTCGGGCAGACCCGCATCGGCGAAAATCTGACCGACCAGCAGCATCGTCAAAGGCGTTTCGGCCGCTGGTTTGACGATGATCGAACATCCGGCCGCCAGTGCTGGACCGATCTTGCGCGTGGCCATGGCCAACGGAAAGTTCCAGGGGGTGATGGCCAGTACCGGCCCGACCGGTTCTCTGGTGACGACGATGGTGCCGGTTCCCGACGGGGACGGCGAGACTCGCCCGCTGATTCGGTTCGCTTCCTCGGCAAACCAGTGCAGGAATGATGCGCCGTATTCGATCTCCGCATACGCCTCGTGGAGCGGTTTACCCATCTCGAGAGTGATGGTGCGCGCGAGGTCGTCTGCCCGCTGGCGGATGAGTTCGAATGCGGTGCGCAGTATTTCGCCACGTCGACGCGAGGGGGTCCGCGCCCAGGCTCCTTGCGCGGTAGTGGCGTGTTCGAGAGCTCGGCGTCCGTCCTCGGGCGCGGCGTCGGCGACATGCGCAATCACGGCACCGGTCGCGGGGTCCTCTACGGGAAAAGTGGTGCCGGTAGACGAATCGACGAGTTTCCCACCGATCCAGAGTTGGGTGGGGACGCCCGCGGGGAGAGTGTGGGTCATAGCTCCTGCCGAGTGTGTGAAGGTTCATCGCCACGCCCGACCAGTCGGCACCCGAAGCGGGAGCCGAGGCCGATGCAGGTCGCTCGGGTGNCCCGCGTTCGGTGGCCACACCCGAGCGGGCGAGCGGGTACTAGCTGGTGGTGACGGACTTGCGTGCCTTGTCCTGGAGGATTTCGAGTGCCCGGATGAGGTATCCACGGAAGACAGTGTGGTTTTCGCTCATCGGGAAGTGGCCGATCTCCTTCATCTCGATGAACTCGGCGTTCGGGATCTGCGCCGCGGTCCGGGCACTGTCCTCGGGGGTGGTGAGGTAGTCGTAGTCACCGGTCAGCATCACAACCGGGCACCGGTCACCGTCGATGTCCGTGAGCTTTCCGCGCAGGTCGTGATCGACCGAGTAGAAGTGCAGGTCACCGCGGAAGGACTCGGAACCCTGGCTGTAGTAGAACCAGGTCTTCCAGCGATCCGCCTCCGGCGACTGAGGTGCCATCAGGTCCCACACGCCGCTCGCGCAGACCTGTGCCGCGTTGGCGTGGGGGTGCTGCCACCAGTCGAGGTAGAAGCCGGGCGAATAGTCCGCACCCTCGACAGGGATGACGCCGGCGAAGCGGTCAGGGTGCCGAAGCGCAAGCTGCAGGGCGATGTTCCCCCCGAACGAGGAGCCCATGAAGATCGGGTTCTCGAGTTCGAGCGCGTCGCACAACGCCACGATGAAATTGGCGAAGTGGTCCGCGGAAAGCTGGTACTCCTCGGTCCACCATTCGGTGTTCTCCGGCGGATCCGACTTGCCGTGCCGCGGCAGGTCGTAGGCGATGACACGGTAGTTGGCGGTGATCTCCTCGTCTTCGAGCAGACCGCGCCACTGGTGGTTGTGGCAGCCGGCGGTGTGCTGGCACACCAGCGGCTGGCCGGTGCCGTTCTCGAGGTAGAAGACCTTGTACAGCAGTCCGTCGACGTCCACGTCGACGTAGTGACCGGTGACCGGGGAAATCTTGCTCATCAGTGTTCCTTACGGCTCAAAGGGGGTGGGAGGATCAGACCGGGACGCCGACGGTGCGCAGGAGTTCGATCTGGCGGGTGATGCACCGCAGGTTCTGCATCAGCACCAGAATGTCGCCTTCGAGCTTCATGTCGCGCTGGAAGCTCGCGGCCCAGATGCCGTGATACATCGGGGCGGGCACCGGGACGCCGAAGTTACGCCAGGTCTCGGCGCTGGCACGCAGCGCGAACTGGTACGGCACATCCAGCGGACCTGGGTCGATCGCGATGTCCACCACGTTGCCGCGGCTCATCTGGATGACGAACGTGTGGTCGGTCATGTCGAGCAGGTACGAGCAGGTGAAGTACTTGCCGTGTGCCTGGATCTCGGGGTCGGTGTTGTTCGCCTCGGTGAACGAGGCAGCCCAGTCGGCCGTGTCGAGGGCACGTGTAGTGACGGTCATGTGGGATTCCTTCGATGAGGGAGACAGCGAGGCCGAGTGCGAGCACTCGCTCCGGTATGCCGACCCGAATCCGGAAAGTGCTGGCCTCCCGGATGCCGTGCCGGCCATGACAGCCATCACACCTCGTGTCCGCCGGGTGCGTCCAATACCTATCCGGCCCGGATCGATAGGCAATGACTACTGGTCTCCCGGGGTGGTGTTGTCTATCTTCGGAAACATGCAACCCCAGCTCGACCTGCGACTTCTGTCCTATTTCGTGGCAGTTGCCGAAGAGCTGCACTTCGGGCGCGCAGCCGCCCGTCTGCACATCGCTCAGCCCTCACTGAGCGTGCAGATCCGCAAACTCGAGCAGAACCTCGGCGCAGTGCTGCTGCTGCGCAGCAGCAGGCATGTCGAACTGACCCCTGCCGGCCAGATCCTGCTCGACGAAAGCCGCCGGTTGCTGGCCAACGCCGAACGAGCAGTCAACCTCACCCGCGAAGCCGCCCACGGCGTCAGTACCCGCAAGTTGGTCATCGGCTTCCAAGGCAACGCAGCTGCCGAGCTCACACCGCACATTCTCAGTACGTTCCAGTCGCTGCATCCGGGCATCCAGGTGCAGATGCATTCCTACGATTTCTCCGACCCGTATGTCGGGTTGGCCGACGGATCCTCCGATGTCGCCTTCGTCCGGCCCCCGCTGTTGATGCAGGACTGGCTGGGCATGGAAACCCTGTTCGTCGAACCCAGGGTGATGGTCGTGTCGGCGAACCATCCGCTCGCCCAGTTGCCCGAGGTGAGCGTCGAACAGGTCACCAACGAGTTCTTCGTCGCACGCAAAGCCCCCGAGAACTGGCGAAACTACTGGCTGGCCACAGAATCGCGCCAAGGCGAACCCGTCCGGGTCGGCGCAGACGTCGCCACCGTCGACGAGTGCTTCGAAGCGATCCTCGCCGAGCGTGGCGTGGCGTTCTCGCAAGCCTCGACGCAGCGTTTCTACAGCAGACCGAGCCTGGCCTTCGTGCCGGTGACCGACATCCCGCCCACCGCGCTGTCCATCGCCTGGCGCACGGATGTCGCGTCCAAGCCCGTGCAGGATTTCATCGACACAGCACGTGCTGTGGCCTCGTTCCATACCGTGCCCGGAGCATGGTCCACCCGGCCTCACAACTCGATCACCGAAGGTGCCCACCGCACGACAGGCTGACTTCTCCTGGCCCCTCGAATCAGCATTCCGATCACTGGTGCCTTCTTACCGAACTCATTGCTCAGCGTGCGAGTACCGCTCGACATCACGAACAATCACAGTCCTTCCCGAGCCGACGTGGACCTGCTGCAGACCGCATCCACCGATCCGGCAGTCCAACTCGCTGCAACGATGCTCGCCTACTATCTCGACCGAAACCCGGAGTTCGACCACTCCAAATGCCTGTGGCACGACCCCCTTGCCGCAGCGATTGCCCTCGGTTCGGTCAGCTTGAACGAGTCCCCCTCGTGCACGATTTCGGTAGAAACCGACGGAGAGCATCGTGGCCGCACGCTCGTGACCTTCGACGAGGACGCATCATCGGACACGTCGGCATCGCGGCACCGCATCGCCTTGTCCGCGACTGCCGATTTCGGCCCCCTTCTCATGAGCGCCCTGCTCCCGAATGCTCAGACACTTCGGAGCCTGACGCACAGATCATCTCTTTGCCCAGTTGCCCACAATGAGCGCCGACCAGGTCACCGACAAGGCCCCCATTGCACGGACACCACCCGAAAACCGACGAAAGCATTGGCTGGTTCAGACGAATCACGACAACTCGGTCACCGATCACCCCACCACAGGCCGGCTCTCACCTACGACGTCGAGACTGCGTTCTTGTCACGACGGCCCCGTCTCACCGAACCCCGGTCAAGGTGCGAAACCTGACCACAACCATCTCGATTGATCCGTCTTTGATGTCCCCGCCACCGGATGCCCCGAGGACACCTACCCCGTCTCGTTCGACGCCTCGCTCATCTTCTCCATGCGTTGCCGTTGCCGAACCCCGTATGCCGTCTCTCGGACGGCGGCGTCGTCCTCGAGCCCCGACCCGAGCGCCCCACCGATGGTCGCAATGGACGTCAGCAACCAGGTGAGCGTCAGATAATCGGAGAAGCTCACCCCGTGCCCGAGAACACGGGACAGCAGTTCCGGGGGAAGAGTCAAACTCGCAGTAGCCAACAGCAGACAAAACAGAGCCACGTGTAGCACGACGACACCGACGGTCAAGGTCACCACGGTCGCGGTGTTGTACAGCACCGAACGGTCACGCTCCTCCGGCGATTTCGGACGCTCCCACAGTTCATGGTCGAGGATCAGCCAGAGAATCATCGCCACGATCGACAGGACCGTCACCGCCCTCATACGCCACGGTCCCATCGTGTCGGCGAACAACCAGATCGTATTGGTGGCCAAGGCGATCGCCCCCCGTGGCGAACGCGCCCACGAGAACCTTCGACAGTCCGGTCACCAGCCGCCACGGCCGGTTGGCACGCATCATCCCCGACAACAACCGCAGTCGCCGCAGTCCCGAAGGCGCAAAATACCGGATGCCGTCCTCGATCTGCGTAGACGGAAACTGCCGCGCGGCCCCGGGCGTGAGTTCCGGCTCACCGAGTATGTAGGTGATCGCAAGTTCGGTGACCGTGCGAACGCGACGCTCGATGTCGAAACCACCCACTCCCGCGACCGAGACGAGCGCGAATTTGTGGTCGGCGCTGACGTCGGCCACCACCGGCAGGGTGTCATCGCGGCGCGGCAGATCGGTGAGGTAGACGACGATGTCTTCGTGTTCCGAAGACGGATCGACCGTGTCGATGACCTCCGCGAACTCCGCTTGCTCGTCGGGAAGATACGGTTCGTTGCGCACGCACATCGTCCACCGGCGCTCGACGCGAGCAGAGCTGCGCAGGCGTTCCGGCAGGTACTCCGCAATGCGTTCGGCCAGTGCCGCCGGCTCGCCCGGATCCGCGATCAACAACACCGAGACCTGCTCACCGCCGGCACCGGAACGCGGTCCTTGCAGATGCTCGTTCGCCGACACCGTCTTCGCGTACCCGCTCGGTACCCCTGCAAACTCCATGCAGTCGCACGCACATTGCCGTGCAGCGCGACGTCGGCTGTCACCCGACGAACTCGCGAGCTTCCGCGATTCGCGATCTCCATCAACAACCCTGGGCACGGGCCGCCCTTCGGTTCGTCGACCTGACGAAAAGCGAACCGAAGGACGGCCCATGTCGTGGAGACGCATTACGGCAGCGCTCACCGAACACCGACAGAGACGGCTCTACCCGGACCTACCCGCAAGCGGGTACGCGGACATCCGTTCGCGGAGCAGCCCCGGCTCCGACTCCTCGGCATGTCGCCGACTCGTACTACTTGTGCGCCAGTGACTGACTTTCCGCCACCGCACGGTCGGGGTGTTTGTCGCTCCGGACCCATCGACCCAGGAGCAGTACCGCCACGCCGGCCACGAGCATGGGAATCGACATCGCATAGAACACTGCACTGGCGGACCACCCCATCCCGAGAGCCGCTCCGACCACGATCGGCCCGACGATTCCACCGATGCGGCCCACACCCAATGCCCAACCGACACCGGTCGAACGCATCGATGTCGGATAGAACACCGCAGACAAGGCGATCAAGCTCTTCTGTCCGCCGCTGATACACACACCCGCAAAGAAGTTGGCAGTCAGCAGGACCCACAACGGCGCACTCAAAGCAAGACCGGTCAATGCGACGAACGCGAATCCGACGATGTACACCGTTCCGAGGGTGAGATACGCACCGAGTCGGTCCATACACGGCCCGGTGACAAACGCCGCAGCGATGCCGCCGACAGTCGTCAGGGTCGTAGCGGTGACCACCGTACCCATGTCGTAGTCCAGGCTCGTCATGATCGACGGTAGCCAGCTCTGCAGTGCGTAGAACTCACCGAGATTGATGACGAAGACCAACCACAGCAGCAGCGTGCCCAACACCCGGTCACGGGTGAACAGGTTCCTCAGTGCAGTGCGCTGTTCGTCAGGCTGCTTCTCTGCCTCGTAGGTGAAGTCGGAGTCGGCGGCGAGACCGGGATCGATCCTGCGCAGGATCGACCTGACCCGCTTGGGTTCGGCACCTTTGTTGATCATCAAGGTGAGCGAGTCCGGCAGAAAGCGCAGCAATGCCGGGAGCAGCAGAAGCGGTGCTACTGCGCCGACGACCAGCACCGACCGCCAGCCGAAGATCGGGATCAGCCAACCGGAGACCAACCCTGCCGCGACGAAACCGAGGGAGAAACCGCAGTAGATCGCCAGGACGAAGGTCGCTCGAAGACGCTTGGGGCTGTATTCGCCCGTCAGCGCGATGGCACTGGGCGCAGCAGCACCGAGTCCCATTCCGGTGATGAAACGCAACGCCATCAGCTCGGTGACGTTCTGCGACCAGGCCGCGGCCAACGTGCCGAGCGCGAAGAGGACTGTGCTCGCAATAATCATCCGGCGGTGACCGAACCGCTCGGACAGCGGCGAGAGCGCCAGATAGCCGACCATCAGACCGGCGAGAGCGGCAGAGAAGATGGGTCCGAGCACCTGTTTCGACAGACCCCACTCCTCGGCGATGTGGGGCGCCATGTAGCTGATGCTCTGGGTGTCGAAGCCGTCGATGAACATGACCAACCCACACAGGCCGATCACGATGTACTGGTATCGACTCACCGGCCGCGAATCGATGAAATCCGGCAGTGTCACGCGCGATGGTGCGATGGACATGAGTGCCTCACAGTGTCTGGTACCGGGATTCCCGGATGTGGTGGTGGTAGCGGATCACGCGGTGACAACAAGATCGCCCGACGGTACGAAGGCGTCGCAGTAGAAGTTGTCCGGTGCCAAACCGGCCTCGTGGACGAAATCCTCGCGTGCCGCCGAGGTCATTGCGGGACTTCCGCATGCATAGACCTCGTGGCCGCTGAGGTCCGCATAATCCTCGAGCACGGCTCGATGAACGAGACCGGTGCGACCGGTCCAGTCCTCGGCGGGATGCGACAGGACCGGAGTGAAGCAAACCCGATCCGAAACCGAGGGCCACTTCTCGGGCGACTCGGGCAGGTAGATATCCTCTTGCCGTCGTGCACCCCAGTAGAGATGCAACGACCGCTCTCCCCCGCGTTTGAGATGGTCCTCGACGATCGACTTCACCGGGGCGAAGCCGGTGCCGCTGGCGACGAAGATGACGGGCCTGTCCGAGTCGGGGTTCAACGAGAACTCGCCGTAGGGCAGCTCGATTCTCAGTTTGCTTCCCTTCTCGAGCGTGCGAAGCACCTCCTCGGAGAATCGTCCCCCCTGCACGTGACGAATGTGCAGTTGCACTCCGTCGTTCTCGTGTGGCGGATTCGCCATCGAATAGTTCCGGCTGTCCCCGTCGTCGAGAAAAACCTTGAGGTACTGACCCGCGGCGAACTTCGCACGCACTCCGGTGGGCAGACGCAGCTGCACGACCGCAACATCGGGTGTCGGGCGAGTGATTCGGTGGACCTTCGCAGTGAGTTGCTTACGTACCACCTTGTCTCGTTCGGTGATCCGCTTCGGTGTGATGTCGACGTCCGTGGTGGGCTGCGCCTGACAGAACAGCACTCCGTTTTCGGGGCCTTGCGCCGTTCCCCGGCCGCGCACCGCGAGGCTGCCGGCATCGAGCGCACCTTCACAACTCGAACACACGCCTTTGCGGCACGAGTACGGGATCGCGTATCCCGCGCGTTCCGCCGCGTCGAGCACACTCTCGTCGGGCTCGCACGGAAAATTGATGTCCGATCCCGTGACGGTTACCTGGTAGGTCATGACGTGACTCCTGCGGTTACGTGTGATGAGGCGCCGACCAGCCGCACCGCCGCGACAACGGCGTCCGCATCGGCTGTTCCCTTGCCGGCGATGTCGAACCCGGCGCCGTGCCCGACACTGGAGAACCGCACGCCGGCGCCGATCGTCATCGCGGCTGCGGTGCGTCCGGCGAGGAGTTTGACGGGAATATGGCCCTGGTCGTGGTACATGGCGACGAACGCGTCGAAGCTGGTATCGCCGAGCATGAGGTCGGCTCCGACCGGTCCGCAGGCGTCGATCCCTGCGGCGCGCAGCCGCTCGACCGCAGGCGCTGTCACCCGCAGATCGTCGTCGCCGAACAGGCCGCCTTCTCCGGCATGCGGATTGATACCGAACACGCCGATACGCGGGGACGCGATGTCCTGGTCCTGAAGGGTCTGCACCACAGCGTGCGCTGCCCTGTACACCAGCTCCGGTGTGAGGCGCCCGAGCGCATCTTTCAATGATTCGTGCAAGGTGGCGTGCACGATGCGCAGGCCGGCACCGACGAGCATCAGGAAAACCTCGTCCGGTCGCGCGCCGACGAGTTCGGCCAGCAGGCCTGGATATCCGTCGAAAGAGATACCGGCGGCGTTGATCGCGGTTTCCGAGTGCGGGCACGCGACGATGCCGCGGGATCCACCGCCCTGCAGGCAGCGCACCGCGCGTTCGAGGTACGCCACGGTCGCCGTCCCGGCTTCTGCGCTCACCCGGCCCGGGGCGAACGCTCCGGGGGGCAACGAGTCGACGGGGAGCATGTCGACCGCACCGGCGAGGGGTGCGCGGTGGCCGTCGACCGTCTCGCGGAGCGTCATGCCGGCCTGGTGGGCGAGCGATTCGATGACATGTCGATCGCCCACCAGGACCGGATTGAATGCGGGATGTTCCTGTGCTGCCACGACGGCTTTCACCGCGATTTCGGGGCCGATTCCGTTCGGGTCGCCGATTGTGAGCAGGACCCGGGGCGGGGACCCGTTCATAGTGGGAGCGCCAGCAAGGTATCGATGTTGGTGCTGTCGCACACCACGACCCGTTCGGCAATCTTCAACTGACCGTCGACCTCCACGTACCGGTCGACATATCGCCCGCTGGTGAAGATGTCGGATTGGCCGTCACGCATCACCCGCACCACCAGGAAGCTGGTTTCGGCATGGATACCGTCGCCGTTCTCCTCCAGCACCAGGGGCTGGCCCAGGATATGACGGTAGGTGTGCCGCTCGTAGATGTTGGCTTCGCGCAGTGCCGATACGCGGTCGACGAGCATGCGGCGAGTGTTGGCCCATACCAGTCCTGCGGGCAGGCCCTCGCTGTAGTTCTGCGCGGTGGTGATCCGGTACATGCAGTCCTCGACGAAAAAGTCCGGCCAACGCTCGAGCGGGCCCTCGTCGATGCAACGGGAGTAGTCGGCCTGCACACGGCCGATTCGCTGGAAGTCGTTCATGCTCATGCCTCTTCCTGTCGGTTCATTGCGGTCCGGTATGCCTTCCAGAAGCCGCGTACCGATGCTTCGGTGACACGGCTCTCACTGGATTCGGCCAGACTTCCTCCCATTTCGAGCACTGCAGACTCGCTTGCTGCACCTGCGATTCCGCGTTGCACGAAACCTCCGACGCAGCCGTCCTCCATCGAGATGTAACCTGCGGGGCCCACCAGGTTGGACTGCTTGAGACGGATCTCCCGCTGCTCGGGCGTGTCTTCTTCGAATCCGAGATATGTCCAGTTCAAGCGGGTTTGCTCGACTCCGGTCGGGAGGATCTGGCGCACGGCCACGGAGTTCTGGATCTGTTGCAGCACGAAACCCGGGAAGACGGAGAGGATCTGCAGCGTCGTATCGTCGCCGACCTCGCTGAACCCCTGGAGCAGCGACGGATCGGCCAGTTTGTAGGCGCTTTCGGATCGGATGTTCTGGTCGGCGTAGGCGACGTCCTTCTCGGCGTCTCGGTCGATCGCCGAGTAACTGACGTGGTGGCCGCCGCTCTCGTCGACGATGATCCCGCCGCGCTGCGACAGGCGGTTGAGTTCGAAGGTGGTGAAGAACAGGTGCAGAATGCTGGCGTGGTAGGAGTCCTTGACGTTCTCTACGTACAGCTTCCAGTTGTTGGGAAGCACCTGCGTGAAGCGTCCGATGATCTCGGGCGCACGGCCACTGAGGACCCGGGCGATCCGGCTCGTGATCTCTTCGCCGAGATACTCTTCGATGTCCGGCACGTCATCGGAAAAGCTTCCGAAGACCAGGCCGTGGAGGACGGCGATGCGCATCTTGCGCGGGCCGTGATCCTCCATGCAGAACGAATCAGGCATTCCCCCTTTGCCTTTGATTCCGTCTTTGAAGGCGACGCCGGTCAGATCGCCCTGCAGATTGTAGCTCCAGGCGTGGTAGACGCAGGTGAAATCCTTCGTGTTCCCGCGGTCGTCCAGTGCCAGGAGGGCACCTCGGTGGGCACAGCGGTTCTCGAATCCGTAGAGCTCCCCGTCGCGATCACGTGCCACGATCACCGGCGTCTCGCCGACGAAGGTCGAGCAGTAGTCTCCCGGGCCGGCTACCTCTGCCTCGAGGCACAGGTAGCTCCAATACGGCCCCTGGAACAGCTTGGTCTGCTCGGCGGCGTAGACATCCTGGTCCTGGAACACCCGATACGGCACTCGGGTGAGGTCGTCGGTCCACTCCACCGGG
The DNA here is from genome assembly GCF_053345925.1 of Rhodococcus sp. C26F. Classification (NCBI taxonomy): domain Bacteria; kingdom Bacillati; phylum Actinomycetota; class Actinomycetes; order Mycobacteriales; family Nocardiaceae; genus Rhodococcus; species Rhodococcus sp. C26F. The sequence goes on along the minus strand of NZ_JBKFBA010000022.1, from coordinate 45,918 downwards.
GTCTCGCGGCCTGTGTCGACAACGCTGCTTTCCATTATTTCTCCTCAGTCTGGACAACCAGTCGGGACATCAGAGAACTCGCTCGCTTGGGCTTGACACACCCCGCGCTTGTTCGTATAACGAACAGATGAGCAATTCTCGAACAATTAAGCAGGACGCCCAAGAAAGTGTCAAGAGTTCTTCCCGCGCCCCCGAAGGAATGGCCGGATTGGCGAAGGGTCTGGCGGTCATCGAAGCCTTCGACATCCGCCACCCACAACTGACCGTCACCGATGCCGCACAGCGGACCAACACCTCTCGCGCCGCAGCACGGCGCTGCCTGCTCACCCTCGTCGAGCTCGGCTACCTGACCCACGACAACGGAAACTTCCGCCCGACACCGAGAATGCTCCGTCTCAGCGGCGCCTATCTGGACACCGCGCCGCTCCCGCAACTCGCCCAGCCGCAATTGACCGAGGCTCGCGATGCGTTGGACGAATCGGTATCGCTCGCTGTTCTCGAAGACGGATGGGCCCTGTTCGTCGCCCGCGCCGAGGCCACCCGGATCGTTTCGACCGGAGTCCGGGTCGGCGCCAAACTGCCCGCCCACAACTCGGCAACCGGTCGAGTACTGCTGGCAGGACTGACCGATACACAACTGGACGACTATCTCCGACAGTGCAACCTCCAGACACGCACACCCCAGACGCTGACCGATATCGATGCCGTCAGGGAACGGATTCTGGCAGCAAGGGAGAGCGGCATGGCGTATACCGACGAAGAAATCGAACTCGGCATGCTGTCGATAGCCGTACCGGTCCGAAACGCCCGCGGTGAAACCGTGGCGGCCATGAGCGTCAGTGCATCCACCGCCAGAACCACCCTCCACGACCTCCAGGAAGCGGCCGTGCCCGTACTGAACGAGTACGCCGAAAGGCTCGGCCGGCTTCTTTGAGGTCTCACCCGGGCCGCGCCCCGTGCGTTACGCGCACGCGGTGGGCCAAGCGCGAGACGATCATTGACACCCAGCTGAGACCCGCAATGACCGATCAGGGAAGTTGCGCTCCCAAACGGATTCGGGGGCCTTACGAAAAACGCAGACGAGGCGACTGCAAACGAGACTTGCCAAGAGATATGGAAGCGTTTCCACAGCGGCCAGGTAGTCTCCCAATGCGCGACGAGCGCGCCTCCTGCACCGAGGTTATATCGCGGGATAACTGTGTCCGACAGTAACGTCGCGCAACCTCAATAAGGCCCCGGCGATCACGACATCCGCACGGCACAGCAACCGGTCGCCGGGCGACACGGTCGGGGATCCTGCAGGATTCGTGGAGGGACGGTGAACCGTACTTTCAGCCGATCGTCGCGTGACCGCGCTGATAGCGACGTGTGGTACGGCGCCGCTTGTGGTGGTGATGTCCCCCCGAACGAACGACCTTGATCACGTTCGGTGCGACGTGGTGCGACGCAACTCGGACGGTTTGATCCCGAAGCGCTCACGGAACGCCGATGAGAACCGGCCCAGGTGGGTGAATCCGGCGTCAAATGCAATATCGGAGATCGATTCGCCGGTCCGAAGTGGATCTTCCAGGCGACGTCGTACCAGATCAAGACGAGCGTTCTTGACGTACGTCATAGGGGGCATTCCTTTGGCGCGGCGAAACCCTTCCTGCAAGGATCGTGCGCTGACGCCCGTCTCAGCTGCCAACCGCGCCAGGCTCCAATTGTCCTCAGGTTCCGCCTCGATCATCTCAATCGCGAGGGCGACCGCATGCGGGGCGGCACTGGGAACCCCCGAATACAGGGTATCGGTCCAGTTGTTGGGCTGGGTCATCAGAAGACTGGTGAGCAGCATGTCCTCCAGTGACCGGCGCAGACCAATAGGAAGAGGGCGTTGTCGGTAAGCGTCTGCCGTGCGAAAAACCATCCGCACGGTGTTGATCCAGCCGTCAGTAGCCACGCTGCGTTTCGACGGCGCCGAGTGTGAGAAGACCAGCGGACGCCCGCTGGAACGGGCCGTCAGCTTGGTGAGATGAGTTCGCATCGCGTCCGCGGGGACGGTGAATGCAATCTGGAGGAGATCCGGCGCCCAACGCATTTTGGGCTCGTCGCGAGGACTGAAGACCACTGCGGTATTAGGGCCCGTCTCGATCTGCTCGCCAGAGAAACGCACGATGCCGTGTCCGTTCAAGGGAACGTGGACGGCGTAATAGTCGAGGGGGTCAGAGGGTTCGACGATCGAATCTCCACCATACTGCATCGAAATCAAGGTGACAGTGTCGAGCTCCATCGCCGCCAGGGATGCATCCACTGCCCGGCAACGCAGGCGGTGCGGCGAGAACAAAGTAGAACCTGCTGAAACCACCCTGTCGACGTCGGAGGACGATACGACGAGATGACGATGGAGTGGTTGCGTCGCACCCATACCTATAGCCTCCGATCACTTTCGGTCAAGTGTACGCATCCCGGTCAAGATTGAGTATTTATCTCTTGAGAACTGCACGAAGGTACCAACATCGGAGCTTCCTACGGCATTTTCGAGAGCATCTTCCCGGCCATATGTCCGCCTGGCGTACGATGACAGCATGAGACGTGGAGAAGGGCCGGACTTCATTGAAGCGCTCGCCAGGGGGTTGGATGTGATCAAGGCCTTTGAGCACCTACCTGCCGAAGCCTCTCTCTCCGACATTGCGGCGGCAACCGGCTTGGCCCGACCCACAGCACGGCGCATGCTTATCACCCTCGAGCAACTTGGCTACGTACGCTCACACGCCAACACATTCATCCTCACACCGCGAGTACTAGAACTCGGGCTCGCATACATTGCGAATTGCGACATCTGGGACCTCAGCCGCGAACACCTGCGCAACCTCGCCGAACAGACGAGAGAGTCTTGCTCCATCGCTCAACTAGACGGATCCGACATCGTGTACGTGGGCCGCGTCGCAGTACCTAAGCTGGTCACATTAAGCGTGACGATCGGTACACGATTTCCAGCTTTACAGACTTCGCTCGGAAAAGTACTGCTCGCAGGCCTCCCCGACGACGAACTCGACTTCGTTCTATCTCAACCCAGTCGCTCCAGGATCCTGCCGGTGTGGCAACCCAGCGTGGACGAGGCGAGGCCTGTCCTACGTGAGGTTCGCGCACGCGGCTGGGCAACGACCGACCAACAACTGGCACCGGGCATCCGGTCCATCGCCGCGCCGATTCGTGATGGTCACGGTGCCACCATCGCGGCGGTGAACGTCAATGCGCACGCGGCGGAAACGTCGATGGACGAGCTGGTGAGCCGATATCTATCGCCGCTGCTACATACAGCGAGTGAGATTTCCGCTGACATCGAGCTGGGAAAGCGCGTGCCGATCGCAGATCTGACCCCGGCCTCGGCCGACTCCTCTGCCACATAGCAACTGCGTCGAACACGACCAGGGATTACCCGCCCGAAAGTCCGGTCCGTGAACGCATAGCGGCAACCTCGAACTCCACCACGGCGGCGAGCTGTGAGGGGGCAGAGAAGAACGGTGAGTGGTCGCAATCGAGCTCGATTATCTCATCAGCGTGAGTGGCCGCCTCGCGTTGGGCCGCAACGTCAACCGCACGATCGGCAGTACACACCACGTACACCGTCGGCACGTGCTCCCAGACCGGGTTGGCTACAGGCTGAACAGGTACACCGCTCCTCATCGGCCGCCACCGAGCGCGTGCGAGCTCACGCAGACTCCGTGGGGTCGTGTTATAGAGGACGCCGTCCGCGTGCGAAGCGAGGGTCATGACGCCGTCCTCGCGCCGCACACAGTTTGTGAATTCTGGAGTATTCCACGAGGACGTCCGTTCCGCCGGACTCTGTCCCCGCAGTGGCATCCGGGCAGCGACGTAGATCAGCGCGTCCGCACGCTCCGCCGCGATCGACACCGGGAGCCCTCCGTAGCTGTGCGTAACCACAAGGACTGGGCCCTCGGAAGCGGCGCGGTCGACAGCAACAGCGACCGCGCGGCAATCCGACTCGAGACTGCTCAATGGTAGATCCACTACGTGCGAACGGATCCCGACATTCTCGAGCAACCCGACAACGATCGTCCAGCACCATCCATCGTGGTTAGCGCCGTGCACCAGGACAACCGACGGTTCACCGGATTGAAATTGAGGTTCCGCCGTCATCGCGCGGCCTGCGCCATAGCGAAACTGTCTTCGTACAAGTGATAGCGCGTGATCATGCCGTCGTGCAATGTCACCCATAAGGCAAATTTCGAGGTAACCGTGCGACCGGTGACCAACACTACCGAGGTGAATTCTCCCAGTACCACGGCGTTATCGGCGTCACCGACGATAACGAAGACTTCGAACCGTCGCGATTCGGTCAGGCTTCCCAGCGACTCGAACAGCTTCCTCATCGACGCGCGGCTGCCTGGCTCGTGGGGCACCCACGGTAGATGACGACTATTAGGGATGTGAAAATCAACCTCTTCAGCAAAGAGATCGGCAGCGTCTGCTGCCTTACCTGCGCCCTGCAGCGCAAGAAGTTCCTCGACGCGATCTCTGGCCGTGCTTGGCGTGCTTGTCATGAAAATCCTTGTCCAAACGGCCGGACCGTGCCCCAACCGCAGCGAGTTAGTGGCACGATCCGGCGTCCTCATGTCTGTGACCGTCAGCGCGCGCCGACAGCCGTCAATCCCTCGACGCGCGGGACGACCGGGTCCGGAATGAACCAGGTGTCGAGATAGTCGATGATCTTGTCCGCATCCTCGAGAGCACAGGTCATTCCGACGTAGAGGTCCGGCCGCACGAGGATCAGCCGGCTGACGGCACCAACCGAATAGCGCTCGTGCAGTTCACCGAGTTCGTCTGCACTGCGGTGGTCGAAGTCGAACGTCGAATCGTCAGAGGTCTCGGTGACGAAGTGCGTCCGTACCTGTCCTGGATGCCGGGCGTCAATCAGACCTTGTACACGCAGCGCGACATCCACCGTTTCGGACTCGTCAGCACCCTCACCCGTGACTGCGACAAGAGTGAAACCGGGATGTCTGAATACGTCGTACAGGCGCTTGTGCGGCTCGACGACCAGCGTTGCGTCGGGCGCACGTTCGCCCGGCTGCGGGCCGTCCAGTGTGCGCAGACCTTCGGGCACCGCTACCACATCGCGGTAGGTGTGTGCCAGCCCCGATACGAGCCGGATGGTCTCTTCCTCCCACCCGGGGACCTGGGTCAGGGGGTACCGCTCCTCGGGCTCGATGCCGAAGCCCATCACGATTTCGTGAGTGGCCATTGCTCCGGCGGTGACCTGCTCACCAATTGGGCGCCGTTCCTGCTCGTAGGTGTCAAGGATGACCGGATCGGATTTTCCCTGCACAACCGCGGCCAGCTTCCAGCCGAGATTGAACGCGTCCTGCATACACCCATTCATGCCTTGCCCGCCGGATGGGGAATGGATGTGTGAGGCGTCGCCGCAGATGAGCAGCCTGTCGTTCCGGTACCGGTCCGCAATATTGTTGAGGATCGGCCACCGGGTGACCCATTCGGGCTCCCCTATCTTGATACCGACGCCGATCCTGTCGGCAACCTCTTGGAAAGCGGCGCGTTGGTCCTCGGCATGGACGTACTCACCGGTCGCGTCACTCATGTAGATGCGCCAGTTCCTGCCCGGAAGCTTGGTGCAGTTCATGAAGAGGTCTTTGTCGAAGAAATAGTTCATCCACCGGTCGTCGAACGTCACATTGGTGAGCTCGACATCCATCATTGACATGGATGCGACTTCCTCACCCCGGAATCCGATACCCGCGGCCTCCCGCACGAAGCTGCGCTTCCCGTCACAGCCGACCACCCACGGCGCCGTCACGATTTCCTCTGTGCCGTCGGCATGGCGGAGCACGGCAGTCACGTCACCGTCCCCACCAGTCCTGTCGATACGGATAACCTCGGTGCGGTACTCGGGGACGAGCGAGTACACCGCCAGCAGATGCTCACGCAGAACCTGCTCGAAGTCGTTCTGGTTGATCTTGTAGTAGAACGGGTACCGAGTCGGCAACGATCGGTAATCGGTACGAGGCTGATCGTCCTCCTCACGTCCGGGGAAATGGTAGATGTTGCCTGGGCATTCAGCGCACACCTCCTCGAGCCGGTGTGCAGCACCGATATGGTCGAACATCTCCATCGACCGCGCATGCACGGTCATTGCGCGAGTGGTGTGTGATGGCCCTTGACGCTTCTCCACGAGCCGAATCTGCACACCGCGGCGCAGAAGTTCGTGAGCAAGGATCAGACCGGTCGGGCCGGCACCGACGATGAGGACTTCAGGATTGTCGTTGGCGCGCATGGTTTTCCTCATCGGTAGTTGTTGTTGCTGGTGTAGTCACCAGCGAGCCAGGACTCGAGATCAGCGCGGGCGGTCGCGCGGCGCTCTGCGTCGGCTTCTTCGACACCTGGTGCATCGACTGTGAATTCGAGTAGAAGCCCGTTCGGGTCGACAGTGTAGAGCGAGCGGCAGTAGCCGTGTTCGAGCACGTAAGTCTCCTCCGGCTTCCAGTTGGCGTCTTGCAGCTTCTTCTCGAGCACCGCCTGGGTCGTGGCGTCGACTTTGGTCGCAATGTGCTGGAACGGCGAATGCGGCATCTCCGGTCCGAACTCGGCTTGGTCCTCCGGGCTCGCGAACTGGAAGAACGCCAGAGCACTCCCGTCGGCCATCCCATAGAAGGTGTGGCAATAGACGCGTTCCTTACCGAAGAGCACGTCAGACTCCTTCCATGTCGCCACCAATGGCATCCCGATAATGTCCTCGTAGAACTCGCGGGTGGCTGCCTGATCGTTGGTGACGTACGCGTTGTGATGCAGACGCATCGGCGGACCCCCCACTCCCCGATCCTCGACAGCCTGGTCTTCGGTTCGCGTGCTCATGGTTTTCTCCCTTGTTCTCCTCACGACCAACCACCCGAACCCGCCCGGCAGTTGTCCGCTATACGGACATAACAGCCCAGATCGGAATGCGAGAGTTTCATCGCGCAGTGACGGATGTAACGCAGGTCATGCTGCCCACGGATCCCGATAAGATCTATCCAGATCGCGCAGAGAATACGAATAGCGCAGGAAACAGCTGGAAAAAGGCCATTCAGGCTGGCGTAGACCGCACCCCACAAGCCATACTCGCTTCGCCGACCCAGCTACGGGGACAGGCACCTGCAATCAACCGAGAAGCAACGGACAGTTGTCCGCATTACGTTCTCGGGCTACACGGGAGGCACCAGATGACGTCGACAATTCACCCACCCGAACCCGCTCCGTCCGCTGCCGACACTCACGTACGGCCCTTACAAGGCATCCTGGTAGCCGACTTCTCCCGGATCCTCGCGGGCCCGTACGCCACAATGTTGTTGGCGGACATGGGCGCTGAGGTCATCAAGGTAGAGAGCCCGGGTGGGGACGACACGCGCTCCTGGATGCCGCCGGTACGACCTGACGGGGTATCGACCTATTATTCTTCGGTCAACCGCAACAAGCGATCCATCGTGCTGAACCTGCGGGATCCCGACGACGCTGCTGCCGCTCGGGAACTCGCCCGCCGCGCCGACGTGCTGATCGAGAACTTCAAGCCCGGCAGTTTAGCCAAGCTGGGACTGGGTTACGAGCACGTGCAACGGATCAACCCCGCAATCGTGTACTGCTCGATCAGCGGGTTCGGCACCACCGAAGGAGCAAACCTTGCAGGTTACGATCTGATCGTCCAGGCGATGTCAGGTTTGATGAGCCTCACCGGCGATCCAGACGGACCTGAATATCGCGCAGGCATCAGCGTTTTCGACGTGATCACCGGATTGCACTCTGCGATCGGAATTCTTGCTGCTTTGCGGCATCGCGACATCTGCGGGACGGGCGCCGGCCAACATATCGAGACCAGTTTGATGGCGTCGGCCCTGAGCGGACTCGTCAACCAAACTGGCGCCTTTGTTGCGGGCGGAACGGTACCCACTCGCATGGGTAACGCCCACCCCAGCTTGTTCCCGTACGAGCCGCTGCCGACCGCAGACAACGATCTGATCGTCGCGGCCGGTAACGATGCCCAGTTCCGGCGACTCGTGCAAGTGCTCGGCATAAGCGAGATCGCCGACGACCCACGTTTCAGCACCAACAGCGACCGCACCACCAACCGCGAGGAACTTCGCCCAATCCTGGTGGAGCGACTGCGCACCGACACGGCCCGCTACTGGTTCACCAAACTCAACGCCGCTGGCGTCCCCTCGGGTCCCATCAACACCATCGCCCAAGGCGTCGAGTATGCCGAGGAACTCGGTCTCGAACCCGTTGTCGAAGTGGGCGCCGCCAAAGTGCCCGGTATCCGCAATCCGATCTCGTTCTCGGCGGCAACACCACGCTACGATTTCGCGCCCCCTGCACTTGGCGAGCACACCGACGAGATCAAGAGATGGCTGTCAAATCCAGATGTCACGGCACAGCTGCCTGAAAACTCCACTCCCACCCGAAACAAGGAAGACGCCTGATGCCGCACCCCTCGATCAACGCTGACTCGATCGCGCCGTACTCCACCTCGCTGGGGACCTCCTCGGCAACCGAAATCCGGCTGCTTGGCCACGACCTGGCCAACGAGCTGATGGGCAAGGTCAGCTTCGGCGAACTGGCGTTCTGGCTCGTTGCATTGCGACGCCCGCAGCCTGGGGAACTGCGCTTGTTCGAGGCAGTGTTAGTTGCGCTGGCCGATCATGGGTTCACTCCTACCGCCCTAGCAGCTCGGCTCACCTACCTGAGCGCGCCCGAATCCATCCAGGGAGCCATGGCTGCGGGCCTGCTCGGTGGCGGGTCACGCTTCCTCGGCGTCACCGAGGACACCGGGCGCTTCCTCTCCACCGCACTCGCGTCCCGTGAGGGTCTTCCCATCTCCGAAACCGAGTGGGACGACTTCGCGCTCAGCTTGGTCCGTACCGAGCGTGCCGCCGGACGGATCGTTCCTGGACTCGGGCACCCCAATCACAAGGGCGGCGACCCGCGCACCCCCATCATCTTCGACATCGCTGCCGATGAGGGGATTACCGGTCCTCACTTAGCACTGTTCGCCGCCCTCGGTAGGGTCAGCGAACGCGGACTTGGAAAGAAACTCCCGCTCAATGGAGCCGGCGTATGCGGTGCCGCGCTCGCCGATCTCGGTTTCCCGCCCGATATCTTACGCGGATTCGCGCTGCTCGCGCGGTCTGCGGGCCTCCTCGGTCAGATTTCCGAAGAAATGCGGGCGCCCATCGCCAACCGCATCTATATGGAGGTCGACCGCAACGCCCAGTACGTGTCTCCCCCAAGTGACGGCACATAGACGACCGATCCTGTGTCAGGTGGATGCCATCTGACACAGGATCGTCCTGAGTACAGCAAAGGGACTTCACAGTACTGCACATCCTGTGCAGTACGGCGGCTGGCAAGGCTCATCCGCACTGCGCACCGTATCGGCTCTTTCTTGCACGAATGCGGGATTACCGTAAAGGGCGCCGTCGGTGCGCTGCGCCCCACTCAATCGTGCTCCAAGGGATGTCTTGCACACCAAGTTCAGTAACGGCACCCGATGACCCGATCGATTGTTTTCGACGCGGTATGCGAATGGCGATAGGCCAAGTCGGTTTCGACGATAGTGGTCATTCCGATCCCATGCTACGCATGTTCTCGAAGGCCGCTGTGATCAAAGCAGCGAACGCTCACGTTACCTCGCCGGTCGACATCAGAGATATCCCTAGCCGTGCTCCGGGAATCACGACCATTGACTGCGAGAAAGCGGACACCCGCCTCCTCGCAGCATCCTGCTACGTCAAGCGTCGAGGACCAGTGTGGGTGTGCGAGAACGTCCGACGCAGATCATCATCGTCTGGCCCTTGTCTCGGTCTGCCTGAGAGAGGATCGAATCGTGATGTTCGGGAACTCCGTCGAGCACGCGGGTTTCGCAGGACCCGCAGAATCCGTCCTCGCAGGAGTACAGGATGTTCGGGTTCGCTTCGAGAACGACTTCGAGCAGGGTGCGGTCTGCAGGCACCTTCAACGTGCACCCGGTCCGGCGCAGTTCGACCTCGAATTCGGTGGGCGACTGCCCGTCCGATGCGTCGGCAGCCTCGGAGGAATCGACCTCCACGACAGGGGCACCGAACCGCTCGAAATGAATTGCTTCGTCACCGAGCGCCGGACCACACACCGATTTGACCGCTTGCAGTAGACCTTCGGGGCCACAGCAGTACACGGCGGTGCCGGCCGGAACGTCGGCCACGGCGCCTGCCAGGTCGAGGTTTCCGAATTCGTCTGCAGGACAGACATCTACTTCGCCGAGTCCGCAAATCTCTTCCACGAATGCCATCGTGGCGCGGCTGCGGCCGCCGTAGAGTGCGGACCAGCTGGCGTTCTCCCGTGACAGTTTCCGTGCCATCGAAAGAATCGGAGTGATTCCGATTCCTCCGGCGATCAGGAGGTAGTGGGATGCAGGCTCGAGGGCGAAGTGGTTGCGGGGTCCCCGCACCGCGAGGAGGTCCCCCACCCGGACACTGTCGTGGATTTCCTTCGACCCACCGCGTCCTTGCTCTTCTTTGAGAACGGCGATCCGGTAGGCAGTCTTGTCCTCGGGGTCACCACACAGGCTGTACTGCCGAACGGTCCCGGAGGGCAGCACGAGGTCGATATGTGCTCCGGGCTCCCATTCGTCGAGGGCGGCCCCCTCCGGGTGCTCGAGGGTCAGCGACAACACGCCGTCGGATTCGAGTCGTTGTTGCCGGACCACGAGGCGGCTGGTCTCTTGTGTCATTGTCAGATCCTTGGGGTCGAGAGAACTGGCGCGTAAGCACCCGGGGTGCGGTATCCCCCTTTGAGAACGTCGACGAAGGCGGTGGCGAGAGAGACCTGGGTGAGGGACACCAGCATGTCGAGTTCCATCCGCAGTACTGCCATCGCTTCGGCGCCTTGCGGGCTGTCCCAGTCCTGTTGGTCGATCAGGACACCGGCGAGCAGGTTGCCCGATTCGCGGGCTGCTTCGGCCATGGCGGTGGCGAAGCCGATGGGGACCTGGGGCAGTACCGAACCGATGAGAATGACCATGTCCGATTCGGTGACCAATTCGTCGATACGACGCACCACCGTGGCCTCGGCGTTGATGTCGCGTACGGCCGCCTCGGCGGGCGAGTGCGCGGTGACGACGTCGACATCGGTCAACCCCGCCCGAGCCATCTGCTCGACCAGGTCGTCACCGGACTTCCCCAGTGGCACCAGCAGTATTCGAGCTACGTAGGACAGCCGGCGGGGTGTCGTCTCGCTCATGACAGCGTTCCTCGTTTCTGAGTGTTCGGGCGGCGCAACTGTGGACGGATCACGACGTGGGGACTCACCGGCCCCTGTCCGGTGGCCATCCGCCCCAGCATGTCGTCGACCTCGTCGAGGCCGACGTCGACGGAGGGCACGATCTCCAATCCGGATCGGCCGCCGGCGAGAAGTTCGATGCTGCGTGTGACTGCATCAGGAGAGCGGCCTCGGACACCGACGATGGTGTTGGCGCCGCGCACCAGAGATTTGAGATCGAGTTCGCAGACCGGCGTCGACCCCAGTCCGCCGATGACCAGCCGGCCCCGCTTGCGCAACGCACGGGCGGCGGCGGCCACGGCCTGTCCTCCGAGTCCTACGGTGTCGAGGAGTACATCGGCTCCTTCACCGCCGGTGGCTCGCAGGATCAGTTCGGCAAGGTCGTCGTTGTCGTTGATCACCGGCACCGCACCGAGCGATTCGGCGATCTCGAGGCGCCCGGCCGACTCCGGTACCCCGATCACGACGATGCGGGCGGCACCGACAGCCCGGGCTGCGGCTACTGCGGAGATACCGTGGTAGCCGGGGCCGATGATCACGACCGTCGACCCCTCCTCGGCGCCGCCGGCATCGACCGTCCAATCCAGCGCGTTGGCGAAGGGCTGTGTCCACGCCGCGAGGTCCGCATCGAGTTCCGCCGGTAGGCGGTACACGAGGCTGTTTGCGCTGAGCTGCATGTATTCGGCGTTGCCGCCGTGCAGACCGGACCCGTCGTTCGCCGGGACCAGACCTACTCGCCGCTTTCCTACGAACAGATCGGTCTGGGGGCACATGCGGTGATCACCGATGCGGCACGCCGGGCAGTCCTGCTTCATACACGGCAGGTACTCCTCCAGCGCGACCCGGTCGCCGGGCCGCACGTCCCATGCGGCGGACTGGGTCCGATCCACCGAGACGACGGTCCCGACGACGTGATGGCCGAGCACTGTGGGCGAGTCCAGTCCGGCCCGATAGAGCCCGACATCGGTTCCGCACACCGCGGAGGATTCGACTTCGAGCCAGCCCACCGCACCGACGGCTGCGCTGGTGTCGAGGTGGCGGATGGTCGTCGTTGTGTCGGGCATCGACACCGCGGCGCGGACCATCTTCGGCGGGCCGGCTAACGAGGGTGTCGATGCGATGTCGATGTCGGCTCTATTGGTCACGACGGACTCCTTGTTTCTTGTTGCCGGAGTGGTCAGATGGAGACGAAGTCTTCGCCTTCGACCATGCGGAGTGCGTCCTCGGCACCCTCCTGGAAGGGCGTTGCCTTCGGCAGCAGGACCGAGGTCGACCGCACACGCTGGTGTTCGGGCTGCAGGCCGGGCAGGGTTTCCGCTTCGAGTTCCTCGAGGGCGGCGAGCAGTCGGCGGCGGGCCAAGATGATGCCGGCGTCGGAGGTTCCGAGGCGTTCCTTGGTGCGATCGCAGATTGCGCCCATCGATTCCTGCAGGGAGAAGTCCTGGGCGGCGATGCCCTCGATGCCGGAGAACGTCTTCTTCTGCTTCTGGGCCTCGCGGTCCATCAGATAGTCGTTGTCCTTGTTCGCCAGCGTCCGGTAGGTCCCGGGGATGTACTTGGCGTGGATTCCGTCTCCGTTGCGCATCGACGCGAGTTCGTCCTCGCGCAGCTCCCGGGTGGGGTGGTAGTTGATGCTCCACGCCCAGCACGTCTCGTCGTCGATGGGCACCCAGGCGTGCCCGCCGAGCGGATTGTGGGTGCCGAACGGGGGAATGATGGTGTACCAGGGCATGATCCACTGGGTGATCCGCCAGTAGTACTCGTCGTCGTTGGCGTTGCGGCGAGCACCGATGACCAGACCGCCGTCGCTCTCGGCGACCTCGAACTTGGGGCGGGTGTCGGCCTTGAGGTACTTGTTGCCCTCGGTTCCCGAGTGCATCGGGTCGTCGTCGAGGTTGAATCGGTGGGCGAACGAGACGTGGCTCGAGTCGATGCCGCCCTCCATTGCCTGCAGGTAGTTCGTCTCCTGCAGTCGCTTCGAGACGAATCGGTGGCCGTCGCCGAGCATGGCCCATTCGAGTTCGGGCAGTTCGGGCTTGAGCTCGGGCGGACCCATGTACGTCCAGATCACGCCGCCGCGCTCGACACACGGGTATGCCTTCTGCTTGATCCGGGACTTGAACTTCGAGTCCTCCGGTTCGGACGGCATGTCGACGCAGTTGCCCTCGACGTCGTACTTCCAGCCGTGGTATGCGCAGCGCAGGCCGCAGTCCTCATTGCGGCCGAAGTACAGCGAGGCGGTGCGGTGACTGCAGAACTCGTCGAGCAGTCCGAGCCTGCCCTGGGTGTCGCGGAATGCGATCAGTTGCTCGCCGAGCAGCTTGACCCGGACCGGGGCGCAGTCCGGCTCCGGCAACTCCTCCGCCAGCAACGCCGGGATCCAGTACCGGCGGAAAAGCTGGCCCATGGGCGTATCGGGGCCCGTCTGAACCAGCAGGGTGTTCTGGTCTTGCGTCAGCATGGCAGTCCTTTCGACCTTCAACGACTGATTGCGTCCGAATAGCGCGCACGTGCGCGGAAATTGATCGGTGAGAGCACTGTGGCACACGTCGCTTCGCACCGTCAACCATGGGCGGCCTTACTTTTCGCCCTAAGAACCCTGGTAATCGCTGTTTCTGTCGCCGAGACACGCGATGAATCACCTCCGACTAAGGTGCGCACTCCACCATGGAAGGTCCGAAAAGAACGCGCATATGCGCGCAGATCGGACTCCACTACACTCGCGGTCGTGGGATCGAAGAAGCCCACTCAGTGAGGGCACCGGAGGGAACAGATGACGCGAGCCAAAAGCGCGGTGGACGCCATGCCGACGTCGACCCCCGTGCGGCCGGCCCGCCCGAAGGACGCGGTCCAATCACTCGAACGCGCCATCGCAGTGCTGACCACCTTCGACCGCGAGCATCGCCACCTCACACTGACCGAGGTGGCAGAGCGGTGCCGACTTCCCCGCTCGGCGGCGCGCCGATTCCTGCACACCCTCGTCGAACTCGGATTCGTCGAGGTCTCCGGCCGCAAGTTCACCCTGACACCGCAGGTACTCGAGCTGGGCTATGCCAACTTGTCGAGGTTCACCCTCGCCGACGTGTGCCAGCCACACCTCGAGGCACTTGCGCGAAACCTGGGTCTCTCCGCGTCCGTCACAGTGCTCGACGGTCCGGACATCCGGTACGTCAGCAGAGTGGAGGTTGTGTCCGGCATGTCGGTGTCCTTGAAGGCGGGCAGCCGATTGCCCGCCCATCGGACAGCGACCGGACGGGTGCTGCTGGCCGCACTTCCCGAAGCCGAACTGAACCGACATCTCGACTTCTCGGCTCCCCAGGACCCGCACCCGGCGCCCGCCCACGACGAGCGCAGTCGACTCGAGCGCGAATTGGACATCATCCGCCGCCAGGGCTGGGCCTTCGCCGACCAGGTTCTCGATGTCGGAGTGCAAGCGTTGGCCGTGCCGCTGCGCTCCCGAACCGGCCGCGTCGTCGGCGCACTCACCGTGTCGATGTACCAAACGCACGAATCCGCGCGCACCCTGGTTCCGCGGTACCTTCCCCCACTCCTCGAAACCGCCGGTCGAATCTCCCTGGAACTGCGCGCCGGAATCGACGTCTGAGCGCATCCCATGCCGCGAGGACGCGCACGTCCACCCGTCGCCGAACACCCACGGCGTGCTCCGCGGCCTCCCGTCACATCTCGCCACGCTTCGATGGCCCACGAGAGTCGGGGACGCGGCGAGGTAGGTGCCACACCCGAGGACGTGCGACACTTGCGTCCGAAGATAGGCTTCTTGAACGCTATGCGGACGCTTTGCGCTGAGATCGTGCGCACCGCCGCGCAGCGATAGGACTGTCGATGGAGTGCCTGTAGTGAACAACCGCAATTCCCGAGCACTACTGCCATTGCTGACGGCAGCCATGGCGATCGGCCCACTGCTGACCTACGGACTGAGCGCGACGAGCGCGCTGGTCATCCACTCGCTCGGCATCACCGCGGCGCAGTTCGGAATGCTCGCCACGCTCAGCTTCCTGGCGGCGGCCGCCCTGTCCCTGACCTTCGGGCGATTCAGCGACCGCTTCCCCGCTCGCGCACTGCTCGTCACGATCTTCGCGGGCGCCGCACTCTCGTTCGTCATCGCGGCGCTGTCGACGAACTACCTGTGGCTACTCGCAGCTATGGCCTTGTCCGGGGCTGCACAGGCCCTGTCGAATCCCGTCACCAACCGCGTGATCAGCGACCACGCCCCACCGGCCAAACGCTCTCCCTGGATCGGAGTGAAGCAGTCCGGGGTGCAGGTCAGCCAACTCGCCGCCGGAGTCGGATGCCCCACCCTGGCACTTGCCTGGGGATGGCGAGGCCCACTATGGGTCGGCGCGGCCATCGCGGGCATCTCGGCCCTCTGGGCCTGGCGTTGCGCACCGTCCCGGAACCGTTCCCAACGGCCGGCGAGCGCCCCCGAGCGTGCCGCACCCTCCTCCGACCGCACCGAGCGCCGCACCCTGCCCCCGGCCGTCTGGCTGTTCGCCGCCTACGCCTTGTTCTCCGGCGCCGCCCTTCAGGCCACCAACGTCTATCTTCCGTTGTTCGCGCACGACGAAATGGGATTGAACCTGACCGTGGCCGGGCTGACCGCCGCGATCGCCGGCCTGATCGGTGTCACCGCGCGAATCGGCTGGGGCCGCTCGCTTTCCGGAAAAACCGGCCCCTTCACCCTGCTACTGGTCCTCGCATCGGGCTCCCTGCTCGGCGCACTCGCCCTGCTCGGTGCCGAACTCTGGGGATGGCTTGCCCTCCTGTGGATCGGCGTCGGCGTGCACGGTGCGACCGCCCTCGCAGCCAATGTGGTGTTGATGGCCGGTGCGCTCCGCGTGGTTCGGACCAGCACCGTGGGCCGCGCCTCGAGCGCCATCGCAGTCGGGATGTACCTCGGATTCGCCGGCGGGCCCGCTCTGATGGGACTGCTGACCGATCACACCGGTGGATTCGCGACCGGTTGGTCTGCGGCGGCAGCGTTGTACGCAGTATGCGTCGCGCTCGGCCTCTGGGGGATCCGTACCTCTCACGCCCCCACTCGATCGGCAGCATCACACGAAGTAGATAGGTTGAGCCTGTGAGCGAGAACGAAGCAACCACGACGACCCCGGAGCAGAACCGCGATCACGTTCAAGCTCTCGGCCGGGGGCTCGAGGTACTCAAACTGTTCGGGCGAGAACGTCGCCCCCTGTCGGTCACCGAAGTCGCGAGCCTCGCCGGTATCACCCGCACCGCGGCCCGGCGCTTCGTGCTGACACTCGAGTACATGGGCTATCTGTCCTACGACGGCACCGCCTACACCGCCCGCCCCGCGATACTCGAAATCGGTGACGCCTACGTCCTGAGCAGCGGACTTCCCGAGATCGTCCGGCCCCACCTCGAACGCCTGGCCGAGCAGACGCAGGAGACGGCCTCGCTCACCGTGCTGCATCACGACAGGATCTTCTATGTCGACCGGGTCCAGGCCGACCGGGTCCTCACGGTCGAAATCGTGGTCGGGACGAGTCTGCCGGCCTACGCCGTCGCCACCGGTCGTGTACTCCTGGCCGACCGCACCGATGCCGAACTCGACGCCTATCTGGCGAGCGTGGACACCCACAGTTACACCGCGGCCACCACGATCGACACCGCCGAACTACGCGAGAAGATCCTCGCCGCACGCACCGAGGGATGGTCGCTGGCGGATGAGGAACTCACCGAGGGAGTGCGGTCGATCGCCGTGCCCGTTCGCGACGCCGAAGGCTACGCAGTCGCCGCTCTCAACGTCTCCGCCCAGTCCTCGCGCGTATCACTCGATCATATGAGGGGATCGATCCTCACCGCTCTGCGCACTGCGGCCGAGCAGATCCGCGAGGAGCTCGCAGCCATGTGAGGGCCCCGTCCGGCGATCGCGGTCGTCGTCGGGACGTCGACCTGCGCGCCGTGATCGACGAATCGAGCGGCGATCACACGATCCGGCCGATGGCTTCCCGGACCGGACCGATGGGCAAAATGCGTCCGAATAGCGCGCAATTGCTCCACAAACGGACGCAAACATTGTGTGAACGCGATCACCTTGATAAAACAGGTGCAGCGCTCGACCGGTCGAAGGTGACCCACCCTGAACTTTCCGCGACATACCCCCTCGTGACGTTCACAGTCCCTTCCACACCTCGACTGCACCAACGCTATTCGACTGACGGCAGCGATCCTCTCCCACGAGAACCGGGTAGCAGCAACACAACCCGAGACCCCTTATCGCGCCGAGACCAGACAGGAAACCCCTCGTGCAGACGATTTCCACATCACCTGATCAACAGGCACGCAACCGATATCGGTGGGTCGTGCTCGTGCTCTGCTGGCTCGCCTTCACCATGACCTCCGTCGATCGCTCCACCTGGGGCCCGGCATCGGTGTTCGTCGGCGAGGACCTCGGCGTACCACTGGCCAGCCTCGGCGTGTTCGCCACCGCGTACTACATCGGCTACGTCTGCTCCAACGCCCTCACCGGGGTGCTCTCCGACCGGTTCGGTGGCCGCGAGGTGGTCACCGTCTCACTCGCCGGCGCCGGCGTGTTCATGATGATCTTCGGATCGACCACCTCTGCGGTCATCGGCATCGGCGTGCAAGCAGTCGTCGGCTTCTTCGCCGGCGCGGATTACGCCGCAGGCGTCAAGCTCCTGGCAAGCTGGTTCCAGCCCAAGGAACTCGGCAAGGTCATGGGACTGTTCACCTCCGCGACCTCGCTCGGCACCGTCATCGCCAACACCGCCGTCCCGTGGATGATCAACCACTACAGCTGGCACGCCTCCTACCACCTTTTCGGTGCCATCTCGATCGTCACGGCGGTCATCTGTTATGTGATCATCCGGCCGGGACCGGTCACCAACACGATCGCTACCGCAGGCGACGGCAAGCGCCCCTCCGCCTGGAAGACCCTGACCACCAACCGTGACCTCATGCTGCTCTCCCTCGCCGGGTTCGGCGGGTTCTGGGGCACATACGGATTCGTCACCTGGTCCAACGCCCTGCTCATCAAGGGACACGGCGTTTCCGGCACTACCGCCGGATTCATCGTGGCGATCTTCGCGGGCGTAGCGGTCGTCAGTAAACCCCTCACCGGAATACTCGGCGACCGGATAGGCAGCGCCCGAAAGCCCGCGATCGTCATTCTCGCGCTGTTCTCCGTCATCCTGATCTTCTTCGGCACGCTGGACAACGTCCCTGCGCTCCTCATCGCAGCACCCATTCTCGGCCTGGTCGGTTACGGATACCTGCCCCTGATCGTCGCGATGATCCCCCGCCTGGTCTCGAGCGAGGTCACCGGCACAGCCGCCGGCGCATCCAACGCGTTCTGGCAGATCGCCAGCACCCTCGTCCCCCTCGCGATCGGCGCGGTCTTCTCGGCCACCGGCTCGTTCCTGGCAGCGTTCGCAGCCCTCGCCGTCGGACCGTTGATCGGCGCAGTGATCCTGTACTTCGTCGACGAGAACGGCGGAAAGACCACCGTCGCCGACACAGAACCGGCCACTCCCGACACCACCACCTCCTGAGACCCACTTCCCAACGACGCGGCGGCCTCCCTCCGGAGACCGCCGTGTCGTTGGTTGTGCAGCACACCTGGGCGTGACTACCCGCGCCGGTCCGGAAGGTCGTGTGACACAACGCCACATACAAACCCGGTCCGAAGCTGCGTAACAGACGTAGTCCTCTGCGCACCCAGTCCGGATCGAGGCGACATCGCGAGCAGCGGTGACTCTACGACAGCCGGCCGTTCACCCGGCGGGGGATACCCCACGGGTTCGCATCGACGAGAGCGGACGGCAGGTTCGCTTCGGGCACCGACTGGTAGGCGACCGGACGCAGGAACCGCCGAATCGCGGTCGCTCCGACGGAGGTGTGTACCGAGTTGGTGGCCGGGTAGGGACCACCGTGGTGCTGAGCCCAACCGACGGCCACACCGGTGGGCCATCCATTCCAGATGACGCGCCCCGCACGGCGCGCAAGCGCACCGAGCAGTCCCGCAGCATCGGGATCGTCATCGGTTCCGTGGACGGTCGCTGTCAACGTGCCCGGCAGGACAGCCATCGCCGCGTACAGCTCCGCAATCGATGTGTAGGTCACGATCAGCCCGAACGGACCGAAGCATTCTTCGAGCAGGTCCTGAGGGTTTCGACGCAACGCCCGAGCGTCGGTCACGCCGATGACCGGGCGTACCGACAGATCGTCCAGACCACTCTGCTCCGGCGCTGCCACCGGCCTAACATCGGGATGCTCGAGGATCTCCTGGGACACGTCGAGGAACGACTGGCGGATCCCTGCGTGCAGCAGACGGAACGAATCATCCGTGACCGCGCTTCGAACGAGCCACTCGATCGAGCTCTGCTCGGGAACGAACAGCAGCCCCGGCTTGGTGCAGAACTGACCCGCGCCGAGGAGCAACGATTCGAGGAAATCGCCGGCGATCTT
Organism: Rhodococcus sp. C26F; assembly: GCF_053345925.1. Lineage (NCBI taxonomy): Bacteria > Bacillati > Actinomycetota > Actinomycetes > Mycobacteriales > Nocardiaceae > Rhodococcus > Rhodococcus sp. C26F. The sequence continues at coordinate 26,148 of NZ_JBKFBA010000022.1, read as the reverse complement.
TCCCGACCGGTCCTCGGCGGCAGCAGGTGTCACGAACACCGGGTTGGTGCTACCGAACTCACCGTAGAACGGGATGGGATCCGGTCGGCCGGCTGCCAGATCGGCCAGCGCCCGGCCACCCGATGTCGAACCGGTGAACCCGACGGCGGTGATACGCCGATCCTGGACGAGCTGACGTCCGATCTCGGCGCCCTGCACAACCCCGAAGGTACCGTCCGGGGCGCCGCACGCCCGCAGTCCCTCGTCGATCGCTTGCGCATAGGCGGCGGTCAATTGTGGCTGAGCAGGGTGGGCTTTGGCCACGACGGGGCAGCCGGCAGCCAATGCCGAAGCGGTGTCTCCGCCGCCGAGTCCGAACGCGAACGGAAAGTTGCTCGCGCCGAACACTGCGACAGGTCCGGTGGGCACGAGCATCCGGCGCAGATCGGGACGCGGAGCAGGGTGCGCATCCGGATCGGCCGTGTCGATGATCGCTTCCAGCCAGGAGCCCTCCTCGACGACCTCGGCGAACATCCGCAGCTGCGTCGTCGTCCGCGTGACTTCGCCGCGCAGGCGCGGCTCGGGCAGTGAGCTGTCGGCGGCCGCCAGCGGCACCAGTTCCGACGCTGTGGCGTCGAGCGCATCGGCCACCGACCGCAGAAGGTGCGCTCGTTCATGCAGGTCCGTACGAGCAAGAGGCGTCGCGGCGGCCTCGGCGGCGTCGAGAATCCGCTCGTAATCCTGCGCGGTGGTGTCGAGGAGAGTGTCTGTCGCAGTGGTTTCCATTGCTGTCCTGTCGAATTCGGAGCGTCCCGTGCTGAGTGTGTGGATCTCAGTGTGCGGGAGAACCGATGTGATGCGACATCTCCACATGGAGATGGTGTGAGTGCAGTCACCGCCTCCAGGATGGGCATCACACGAGATACCGGATGACTTTGGAGGACGACGATGACCGCAATGACAGGACCACTCGCGGGGATTCGGGTACTGGATATGACACGTCTGGCGCCCGGACCGTACGCGAGCATGCTGCTCGCGGACCTCGGCGCAGAAGTGATCGCAATCGGTGGTGGTCGTTCCGGGCTCCCGGTGCCCGCGCTGTCGCGAGGCAAGGAATTCATCTCGCTCGATCTCAAGACCGCCGACGGCCTCGACGCCCTGCACACCCTCGTTTCGGAAGCCGACGTCTTCATGGAAGGATTCCGCCCCGGGGTGGCGGACAAGCTGGGCGCCGGCTACGCGGAACTGTCGGCCCTCAATCCCGGACTCGTCTACTGCAGCGTGACGGGCTACGGCCAGAACGGGCCCATGGCGCAGCGCGCCGGGCACGACATCAACTACCTGGCCATCGCCGGTGCCCTCGGGACCTTCGGCCCCTCGGATCACCCGCCGACACTGCCGCTGAACCTGGTCGCCGACTTCGCAGGCGGCGGATTGCTGTCGGCATTCGGCATCATGTCCGCCCTCTACGACCGCACGCGTACAGGCAAAGGCCGGTACATCGATGCCGCCATGGTCGACGGCGTGCTGTCGATGATGGGAATGAACTTCGTCGATTGGCAGACGCCGACGCTGCCCGGCCGTGGACACGGCGTACTGACCGGATCGATGCCGTTCTATCGGTGCTACCGCTGCTCCGACGATCGCTACGTCGCAGTCGGGGCCCTCGAGACCGCCTTCTTCGAACGGTTGTGGACCACCCTCGACCTCGGTGCCGTTCCGAACCATTTCGACGAGTCCACCTGGGACCACATCGAAAAGTCACTGACCACAGCATTCGAGACGAAGACGATGGCGGAGTGGACCACAGTGTTCGCCGATGTCGATGCCTGCGTGACACCGGTACTCGAACCGCACGAACTGGCCACCTTCGATCAGATCGTGGCCCGGGACCCGGACTTCACACTTCATTCGGTCCCCGTGGTCCCGGTGTTCTCCGACGGCCCGACACGGCGCGCCACCGACACCCACGTCAAGACCGAGGACGTGCTGCGCCGTGCCGGTGTCGCCGAAGACCTCGCCCACCGGGCAGCCGCAGCCGGTATCCCCTCGTCCGTGACGGGTCTGAGCTGGCCCCCACTGTGACCGTCGAACTTCCGAATCATCACCTTCCCCACACAGACCAGGAGTAATTCATGAGTATCGAATATCGCGAATTCCGCGAGAGCGTCCGCAAACTCGCGCAGACCAAGATCGCACCGCACGCCGCCGATGTGGACGACAAGGAACGATTCCCCTCGGAATCCTGGGCAGCCCTGCGCAGCAACGACCTGCCCGGACTCGCCTACCCCGAGCGCCTCGGCGGCAGTGGAGCCGACCTGCTCGCCCAGGTCATCGCTGTAGAAGAAGTCGCAGCGTCCTGTGCAAGCACGGCACTGGTCATGCTGGTCAACTGGGCCGGCACCTCCACCGTGCTCCGCCAAGGCTCCGACGAACTCAAGCAACTGGTGGTACCGAACGTCGCATCGGGCGCCGCCGGCGCCGCATGGTGCATGACCGAGCCGCGCGTGGGCTCGGACCTGTCGGCGATCGCAACGACCGCAACCCAGGATGGGTCCGACTGGATCCTCAACGGTCAGAAGCGGTTCATCAGCAATGCGCCGTGGGCCGACTGGTACGCCGTGCTGGCGAAGACCGGCGAGAAGTCACTCGGCATCTTCATGGTGCACAAGGACGATGCCGGCGTCAGTTTCGGCGCTCCCGAAAAGAAGATGGGTATGCGCGGCAGCCCCACGACCGACGTGAACTTCGACGAGTGCCGACTGCCCGCCGTCCGGGTCGTCAACGACCCCTACCAGGGGTTCGCGTACATCTCCGAGGAACTGAACGTCAGCCGGGCACTCATCGCCGCGCAGGCCCTCGGCATCGCACAGGGCGCATTCGATGCCGCCGTGTCGTACACGACCGACCGCGAGCAGTTCGGCCAGTCCATCTCCCGCTTCCAGCTTCTGCGCGGCATGGTCGCCGATATGGCCGTCAAGATCGAGTCGGCCCGCACGCTGCTGTACGACGCAGCCCGTCTCATCGACGACGGGGAACCGGCGGGACGGACGAAGGCGGCCATGGCGAAGCTGCTGTGCAGCGACACCGCCATGTCGGTGACCACCGATGCGCTCCAACTGCACGGCGGATACGGCTATGTCCGTGACTATCCGGTCGAGCGGATGATGCGCGACGCCAAGATCACCCAGATCTACGAGGGCACCAACCAGATCCAGCGACTCATCATCGCCAAGTCGGTATACGGAAAGTAGGCGCACCGTGCACCACCCCCAGCAACAACACGCGCTGAGCGGCATCCGGGTCCTCGACCTCGGCGAGATCATGCAGGCACCCGTGGCCGCGCAGGTTCTCGGCGACCTCGGCGCCGAAGTGATCAAGGTCGAGCGCGGTGTCAGCGGAGACATGCTGCGAGGCCTCGATCGCGAGTCACTCGACGAAGGTCGCCCCAGTGCCTACTTCGCCGCGGTCAACCGCAACAAGCGCAGCATCGCACTGAACCTGAAAACCTCTGAGGGGCAGGACATTCTCCATCAGCTCCTCGCGGAGGCGGATGTTCTCATCCACAGCTACCGGACCGCGGCAGTCGAACGACTGGGCTTGACCTACGACGATCTGCACGAGCGCTATCCTCGGCTCGTCTACGGCACTGCGACCGGATTCGGCGAGACCGGACCATGCGCCCACAAAGCAGGCCAGGACATGCTCGCGCAGGCACTGAGCGGAATGGCACGCGCGTGCGGCGACCCGTCGATCTCGGCATACGTACATCCGGTACCGACCGTGGACTACGCCTCGGGTATGGCCCTCGCCCAGGGAATCTTGGCGGCACTGTTCGAACGCGAGCGTTCCGGCCGCGGCCAGAAGGTCAGCGTCAACCTCTTCGATACAGCACTGGCCCTGCAGACTCTCGAAAGCTCCACACTGCTGGCGTACCAGCGTGAGACCAACTGGGTCAGCGACTGGTACAGCGGCATCTTCGAAACGACCGACGGTCTGCTCTTGGTACTCGGCCTGTTCCGCGAGAACGCTCTGGGTTTGGCATGCAAAGCTCTCGGCATCGACGATCTGTCCGTCCAGCCGACGTTCGCCACACCACAGCTCCAGGCAGAGAACAAAGAGGCCGCCAACGCGGTTCTGCGTCCGCTGGTCGCACAGTTGAGCACCGCCGAGGCGGCAGAGTTGTTCGACGGGGTCGATCTGCTGTGCGCACCGCTGCTCACCCTGCAAGAAGCGCTCGATCATCCCCAGACGCGGCACAACGGCACGCTCGTCGACGTCGAGATCGAGGGTGTGCGCACCACCCGGTTGATGGGCAACCCTGTCACGTTGTCCCGTACCCCCGCCCAGGTGCGCCGTGGGGTGCCGGCGGTCAGTGAACATGCCGACGAAATCCTCCATGAGCTCGGTATCTCCGAGTCCGATGTCCAGACCTTGCGCAGTAAGGGAGTGATCCGATGAGTAATGCGATGCAGACGGACCCGACGAGCCCGACCACCGGCACCGCCACCGCGATGGTGCTCGAGGGCTTCGGACAGACCATGACCGCGACGACGTTTCCGCGCGTGACCCCCGACGCCGGCGCGGTCGTCGTCGACGTCACGCACGCGGGAATCTGTGGAACCGACATCCACCTGCAGCAAGGTCGCCTGCCCATTCCGGTACCGCTCATCCTCGGACACGAGGCGGTCGGTCGTGTACACGCCCTCGGCGAGGGAGTCACCACCGATGCCCGGGGCGAGCAGCTGCGCGTCGGGGACGCGGTCTCATGGGCGTCCAACATCCCGTGCGGGCACTGCTACTACTGCCAGGACCAGCACGAACCGTCGCTGTGCGAGACCCGCAAGGTGTACGGCATCAACCAGTCGTCGGCCGACTGGCCCCATCTGTCGGGTGGGTGGTCCGAACAGATCTACCTCCAGCCCGGCTCGACGATCATCCGCATCCCGTCCTCGGTGACCCCGCAGCAGGTGATCGCACTCGGCTGCGCCGGCCCGACGGCCGTGCACGCCGTGAACGATATCGCCAAGCCGCAGACAGGTGATGTCGTCGTGGTCCAGGGCAGCGGACCGGTCGGTCTGGCCTGCGCCATGTACGCCACACTCGCCGGCGCGGCGAAAGTGATCATCGTCGGTGGGCCGGCCAACCGTCTCGAGGTCGCGCAGGCCGCCGGCATCGGCGACATCCACATCGACATCTTCACCGAGACCGATCAAGAGGCCCGCCTGGAACGGATCCTCGCGCACACACCGGACGGGCGCGGCGCCGACGTCGTCATCGAGGCCACCGGCGTCCCGACCGCAGTGGCCGAGGGCATCGACCTCGCCCGCCGCGGCGGCAAGTACCTCGTCGTCGGGCAGTACACCGACCACGGCGCCACCCCGATCAACCCCCACTACATCACCAAAAAGCAGCTGCAGGTGCTGGGAAGCTGGGCGTTCTCGCCGCAGAACCACCTCGAATACGTCGAATCGCTCCCCGGGCTGACCGCCCGCTTCGATCTCGCGTCGATGGTCACCGAATACCCGCTCACCGAGGCGGACGACGCCATGGCCGATATGCGGGACGGGCGCACGCTCAAGTCGGTCCTCACCACCGGAGTCCGGTCGTGACCAACTCCCGGTACACCGCGGCGATCGAGGCGATGCTCGAGCGGATCGACTCGACCGCCAAGCAGACCGACGGCACCTTCCCGCACTACGGTGACATCGAGTCCGGCGAATGGACCACCACCGCCGACGGAAACTGGACCGGAGGATTCTGGGGTGGCCTGGCCGCACTCGGCTTCGCCGCCTCGGGTGACAAGCGCCTGGCACACCTCGCCGACGACATCACCGCGCAGATCCTGCCCCGGCAGAATTCCGACACCGCCTTCCGCGGCTTCCTCTTCTGGTACGGGGCCGCAGTCAACCACCTCGTCACCGGAAGCGACGACGCGGCGCAGACTGCTCTGGCAGGTGCCCACGGCCTGCTCACCAGCTTCAACGATCGCGCCGGCATCATCCCACTCGGAGCAGAAGCAGAAGAAGCGGAAGCGGTCGGAGAAGGCGCCGCGAACATCGACGCCGTCCCGGGCACCGTCGCGCTGCTGTCGTGGGCCTCGGTACACACCGGCGACCCACGCTTCCACGACGCCGCGATCCGCCACGCGCAGCGGCACATCGAACTGTGCATCCGCACCGATGGCTCGGTCTGTCAGTCGGCGCGATTCGACACATCCAATGGTGCACTGCTGGACCGCTACACCCACAAGGGCATGAACACCGACAGCACCTGGGGCCGGGCACAGGCGTGGGCGATGGTGGCATACGCCCAGGCGGCACAGTGGGCATCGCCGTCCTTCCTGCCGACCGCCGTCCGACTGGCCGAATGGTGGCTCGACCGCACACCGAACGGCGCCGTCGTGTCCTGGGACTTCGACGCCGGCACCGGTCCGGACGTTCCGATCGACACCTCCGCCACGGCCATCGCCGCTGCCGCGCTGCTCAAGCTCGACCGGCTCGTCCCTGAGCGGACCGACTTCCGCGACCGGGCCGTCGCCCACGTCGAGGCACTCCTCGATCACCTCACCCCCACCGGACCGCACGACAGCAGACCGGCAGGGATCCTGATGGACGGTTGCTTCGACAAACGCCGCGACTTCGCGACCCGAAACGAACTGATCTGGGGCGACTACTTCCTGCTCGAGTGCCTGATCAACCTGAACAGCCGGTCCGATACGCTGAAGTTGTGACCGAGCCACCATGACGGGTCACCCGAGACCCCGGAAAGAAGATCGAGGAAAGCCGGTGTCGGAAAATACACCTACTGCAGCTCACGAGTTCACCCACTCGGACCTCAAACCGTCGATCCTCGACAACCTCGCACTTTCGCGCGCCGAACTGCTGGTTCTGACCGACGAAGCGTCGGCGATGACCACAGCAGGCCAGCGGATCCGGGAGATCGGCGACTTCGACATGTCGCTCATCGGGCGCGTCGAGGTCGATGGGGTGATGGTTCACCGCAGTTGGCAGGGCACGAAGAGCAACGCCCTGCACCGACTGGTGGTGCCGGAAGGGATCGGGCTCGGCGGCAAGAGCATCATGCTCCAACAACCCGTCTGGGTACGGGACTATCTGTCCGACCCCGGAATCACCCACGACTTCGACGCGCTCGTCGAACAGGAGTCACTGCGAGGAATGCTCGCCGTGCCCATGGCCTATGAAGGTCATGTACTCGGCGCCATGTACGTCGGCACCCGCGAATATTCGTCCTTCGGTGATCGAGTCATCGCAGAGATCCAATCGATCGCCGAAACGGCCGCCGTCACTCTCCTCAGCGCCCAAAGGGCCGCCACCCAGACAGAACTCGCCCTCGAGGCCGAACGGAAACGGCTCGCCGAATCCCTACACGATTCCGTGAGCCCGGTCCTTTTCCGGATCGGCGCCGAACTGCAGAGCCTGCGCACCCTCGCTGACGCGCAGGCGATCCACGATCGCCTGCAGGAGATCACCGAACAGGTACACGCCGTCAATGCTTCCATCCGCCGATCGCTGACCGACCTCACCGCGCGGCCTCCCGAACGAAATCTTCCGGTCGGCATCGAGGAGGACTGCCAGGCATTCACGCTCCGGACCGGTATCCCGGCTCGTTTCGTGCCCCTGACCGAATCTCCCGACCTCGATGCCAGCCGCGTCGAGGCCCTCCAACGCCTTGTGCGCGAGGCGCTGGTCAACGTGGAAAAGCACGCCGACGCGTCCACCGTGGTGGTCAGCTTGTCGGCGCGGTCGGGCAGGGTGACGGTCGTCATCAGCGACGACGGCCGGGGCGTCGACGGCACCGACGATCCGATGCGAGGAAGCCAGCTGGGGCTCGGATTGGCTGCAGGGCGCCTCGAGCGGCTCGGGGGCGGCATGTCGGTCGTCAGTGACGACGAAAGCGGCACCACCGTGCGCGGCTGGGTAGACGCTCTGGAGGGACCGAGCACATGACCGCGCCACCGAAGACCATCCGCATCCTCGTCGTCGACGATCATCCGATCGTGCGTGGCGGCGTGGAACTGCTCGCCCGCGAGGACACCGACCTCGAAGTCGTGGGAGGGGCACTGACCGGCGCGGCCGCGGTCGAATTGGCCCGCACCCTGCCCGTCGACGTCATCCTCCTCGATCTTCGACTCCCCGATATCCCTGCACCGGAACTGATTCCGCGTCTTCGTCGAGCCGCGCCGCACGCGCGGATACTGCTGTTCACCGCGTTCGCCGATCACGGTGCCATCGATCTGCTGATGGAAGCGGGCGCCGACGGCTGCCTCGTCAAGGACATCAGCGGACAGGACTTCGCCACAGCCATTCACCGTGTGTCCAGCGGAATCCGGGTGGTCGACCCGAGGTTGACGGGACCACGAAACGTCGTGACCTCCGAGGCGCTGTACCGGGCCGGCCTGACCCGGCGCGAGTACGAAGTGCTGCGTTTTGCGGCCATGGGTCACAGCAATCCCGAAATCGCTCAGGAACTGTCTCTCACCCGCAACACCGTAAAGACCTATCTGCAGAGCGCCATGCAGAAACTGAACGCGCGCAATCGCGTCGAAGCCATTGCACGCGCGCACGAACTTCGCTTGCTCTGAACCGAATTCGCTTTCCCCGGAGCGCACTCCACCTCTCCACATGGAGATGTTGTGTGTTCTGGGTCACCCATATATTCGAGCCGCAGAAATCATCTCGCGCTCGCGGCAACGGAGGCCCCACATGCCAAAAATGTCCCAAACATCGAAAGTAGGATTTGCCAGCGGTGTCGGCACAACAGTCGAATGGTACGACTTCTTCATCTACGGCACCGCAGCCGGACTCGTCTTCAACAAGATCTTCTTCCCCGAGTTCGACTCTCTGATCGGCACTCTGCTCGCCTTTGCCACGTTCTCCGCCGCCTTCGTGGCGCGCCCGCTCGGCGGAGTGGTGTTCGGTCACTTCGGGGATCGGATCGGACGCAAGTCCATGCTCGTGATCACCTTGACCATCATGGGCTTGACCACTCTCGGAGTCGGGCTGCTCCCGAGCTACGAGACCATCGGTGTCGCCGCACCGATTATCCTCGTCACCTTGCGTTTCGTGCAGGGTCTCGCACTCGGTGGTGAGATCGGCGGTGCGATTCTCATGGCCGTCGAACACGCTCCCGCCGACAAACGCGGCTACTACGGCAGCTGGGTGCAAATGGGGGTGCCGGCAGGATTGATGCTCGGTAATACGGTGTTCCTGTTGATGGCCGGACTGTCTCCCGAAGCGTTCGAGTCCTGGGGATGGCGGGTTCCCTTCCTGATCGGCGGCGCGTTCGTCGCGATCGGTCTGTTCGTCCGTCTGCATGTCGGCGAAAGCCCGAACTTCGACCGCGTCAAGAAGAACGCACAGCTGGAGAAGCTGCCCATCGGGGTGGTTCTTCGCCACTACCCCAAGCAGGTCATCCTGACCTGTGGTGCCTACTTCGCCATCGGCGTCACCTTCTACGGCACTACGGTGTTCGGCCTCAGCTACGGCGTCACGCAGGTCGGTTACACCCGAAACCAGATGTTGGCACTCGTCCTCGTCGCCATGGCGGTCACGTTCGTAGCACTACCGTTGTTCGGCAAGCTGTCGGACGCCTACGGCAGAAAGCCGGTCTTCCTCGCCGGGGTTCTCGCCATGCTGCTGTTCACCTTCCCCTGGTTCTGGCTGGTCAACTCCGGATCCTTCGCGCTGGCGATGATCGGGTTCGTGGTGTTCTGCCTCGCCTTCGCCACCTCCTACGGTCCCCTCGCAGCCTTCTTCGCCGAAGCCTTCGACACCCGTATCCGCTACACCGGAATTTCTTTCGGCTACACGATCGGCACCCTTGCCTCGAGCGCTCCCGCCCCGATCGTCGCCACGTACCTGCTCGATCGCACCGGTTCGTACGTCGCCGTGGCGTTGTTCATGGTCGCAATGTGCGCCGTCTCCGTCGTCTGCGTGATCGCCATGCGCGAGACCTACCGGCAGGATCTGTCCGGCAACGACGAAACCTCCGGACAGGAACAGTTGTCACCGACCTCTCGCTGAGCAGGCCCACGCACCGGTCCCCGGTCGGCGACGCACCCGCCCCCTGCGGCGGGCCGCCATTCGTCCGCGCGTGACCCGCGGCCGTGGACCTCGACAGACATCCATCCCACCCCGATTCCGGGGGCGCGGAACGCCTCCCCCCGCGCCCCCGGCACCATCGAAACGAGTTCAGATGAGCATCGCCGAACCGTCGCTGCACCCGTTGGCTCTGCCCACTACCTCGCTGCGTGTCCTGGTCACCGGCGTCGAACAGAACGAAGGTGCCCACGTGGCCCGAACGTTGGCGGCGGCCGGACATCACGTGTTCACGCACAGCTTCACCCTCGACGCTGCCGAGCACCTCGCCGGCCGAATCACCGATGACGGCGGGATCGTTCACTCGGTCGCGGCCGATCTGACCCTCGAATCCGACGTCGACAACATGTTCACCCACCTCGAGCGACGGCACGGCGGCATCGACGCGCTTGTGCACACCGCCTGGCTACCCGGCCCGGAGACCGCATGCCACTCGCTGAGCAGGATCCGTCCCGCCGACTGGGGCCGGTTCACCTACGACCACATGGCGTTGTTGTTCCACACGACCAGACGTGCTGCAGTATCCCTCCACCGCACCGGTGGCATCGGATCGATCGTCACCGTCACCGGCCTGGACACGCTCCGCAGAATCACCGACACCGATCGAGGACCGGCACGCGACTCCATGGACGGCGCAATCGAATCATTCGCTCTCGCCGCCGGACGTGAACTCGGCAGCAACCTCTTACGGATCAACAACGTCCGTCTGGTACCCACCCCGGTTCGGGAGACAGGTGTCGCCGCTGCTGCCCCGATACGCCTCGAGGCGGTGCTACCGGAGCTGATCGACCCAGCATCCGATATCGGCTCCGGTGGCATCTTCACTGCCTACACCTCGTTCCCTGCACCTGCGCGGTGACCGGCGTCGGCCCGATGTCCCCATTCGTTGTCATCGGGGCGTCGAATGTTGCCCGGCTCGTGTGTGCCTCGCTCACCCAACGCCACTTCGATGTTCTCCACCTCGATGCACCCGACGACCCGGAACTTCTGCAGATACCCCAGCACGACCCGGCCGGGGTCGCCGTCGTCACCCACGACGACGCGGTCGCCGTCCGTTATGCCCTCGCCATCGCCCACATCAGTCCCCACGTGCCGATGGTCGTGACCGTCTTCGACCGCACCATCGCCAACCAGCTCATCCGACTGATTCCCCACTGCCAGGTCACCTCCCCCGCAGACCTCGCGACACCGTCCCTGGCCGGCCCGTGCATCGCTGCCACGATCGACGCGGCGTACACCGCACCCCACGGCATCGCACACGTCCTCCGGCACCCCACCCACGGCGACCAGCCGACCTGGCGGCCTCTACCCCACAGCCGTACCAGCAGAATTCGCCGCCGATTCGTCCACTCCGTAGGCACCCTGCGATCCCACGATGCCGGAACCCGCATGCTGCTCACCGGCCTTACCGGACTGCTCGCCATACTTCTGATCGATTGGATATGGCTCACTGTCGGCAAGGGTCACCACTGGGTCGAGTCCCTCAAGGAAGCAGTCCAGGTCGTCGCGACCGTCGGTCCCGCACCGGCCTCACACGGCGACCACGCCTATGACGTGTTCGCGGCCGTGGCGATGTTGGCGGCGATCGTGTTCACCGCCATGTTCACCGCCGGGATAATCGAACGTCTGCTCGGAGCCAGTCTCATCGGCTTGATCGGTCAGCGGGTTCTTCCCCGCCGCAACCACGTCATCGTCGTCGGATTGGGACAGGTCGGTCTCCGGTTATGCCTCGAACTTCGCAAGCTCGGTATCCCCGTCGTCGCCATCGAACGCGATGATCGAGCTCGCAATCTTCGCCTGGCCCGAGCACTGAATATTCCTACCATCGTCGGGCACGGTACCGACAGAACCCTCCTCGAACGCGCCCGCCTCGACCGAGCCCGATGCCTTGCTGCTGTGGGTTCTGACGACCGTGACAACATCGCCGTGTCCGTAGCAGCCCACGGTGTACACCCCGACGCCAGACTCGTCCTCAGAGCCGGCGAACACGAAGCCCTCACCGACACCGGATCCCTTGTACCGCTAGGGATTACCAGAAACGTCGCAACCTTGAGCGCAACCTTTGTCGTCGGACGGTTGCTCGGTCTCGATGCCCACCGCGTGGTAGTTGCAAACGACAGGATCTACCTCGAGCTCGACGGGTCCTTCGAACAGTTCGTCCTCTCCGCACGACACCATTGCCCCCATATCACCGGAACAGACGCTCACCACCCCTCGTTTGAGGTACGACTCCGACAAACGCCGTCGAGGCAGCACACATCAACGTGACACCAATCCGGACCGGATAGGCAATAGCCTTGACGATTGCCAAGTCATGCAGCCCTGGGCCAATTTTCTCCGTCGCGCCGTGACCGCCACCAACATCCGGAACTCACCCGCCTCCTCACGTGGGCATACCGCCCGTTTCGGCTCCAATCGACTTATGCCCCACCACATCCCTGAGACCCGGAACGGTGGGCGCATCCAGGTACACCGTGCTGCCGGCGGCCCGGAACCGGTCGGACATATGCTGCATCCCGGCGACGGCGGCCTGGTCGGCGGCCTCACCGAACCTGGTCCGGATGTCTTGGGAGATGCGCATCGAGCAGAACTTCGGCCCACACATCGAGCAGAAGTGCGCAGTCTTGGCCGGTTCAGCCGGAAGCGTCTCGTCATGGAACTGCTCGGCCGTATCCGGATCCAGCGACAGAGCGAACTGATCCCGCCACCGAAACTCGAAACGCGCCTTCGACAACGCGTCGTCGCGCTCGACGGCACCGGGATGGCCCTTGGCGATGTCGGCGGCATGAGCAGCGATCTTGTACGTGATGACCCCGGTCTTCACGTCGTCCCGATTCGGCAGTCCCAGATGCTCCTTCGGGGTGACGTAACACAGCATCGCGGTGCCATGGCGGGCGATCTCGGTAGCTCCGATCGCGGAGGTGATGTGGTCGTAGCCCGGAGCAATGTCGGTCACCAGCGGCCCCAAGGTGTAGAAAGGCGCTCCATGACATAACTTCTGCTGACGCTCCACATTTTCCCGCACCCGATGGATCGGGATGTGGCCAGGGCCTTCGACCATCACCTGAACGTCGTGAGCCCAGGCACGGGTGGTCAGTTCGGCAAGGGTGTCCAGCTCGGCGTACTGCGCGGCGTCGTCGGCGTCGGCGATCGACCCGGGTCGCAGCCCGTCTCCAAGGGAGAATGCGACGTCGTAGCGGGCGAAGATCTCGCACAGTTCGTCGAAGTGGGTGTAGAGAAAATTCTCCTCGTGATGGGCGAGACACCAGCCGGCCATGATCGAACCACCTCGGGAGACGATGCCGGTGAGCCGCTCGGCCGTGAGCGGTACGTAGCGCAGCAGCACTCCGGCGTGGATGGTCATGTAGTCCACGCCCTGCTCACACTGCTCGATCACGGTGTCGCGAAAGATCTCCCATGTCAGTGCGTCGGCCTGTCCGGCGACCTTCTCCAGGGCCTGATAGATCGGCACCGTGCCGATCGGCACCGGGGAGTTACGGATGATCCACTCTCGGGTGGTGTGGATATCTTCGCCGGTGGACAGGTCCATCACCGTGTCCGCGCCCCAACGGGTGGCCCAGCGCATCTTGTCGACTTCGTCGACGATGGAGCTGGTCACCGCTGAGTTACCGATGTTGGCATTGATCTTCACCAGGAAGGACTTGCCGATGATCATCGGCTCGGACTCGGGATGGTTGACGTTGGCCGGGATGATCGCCCGACCCGCCGCCACCTCCGAGCGCACCAATTCCACGTCGCAGTTCTCCCGCAGCGCCACGAACCGCATTTCCTGGGTAATGATCCCCGCCCGGGCATAGTGCATCTGCGTGACCGTCCGGCCTGTCTTCGCTCGCACCGGGACAGGTCGGGGCCCCTTCCACTCCCGGGACGCCTCTCCACGCCGCACCGCCGAGCGGCCATCGTCGAGCAGATCCCGTTCTCGCGCCGGGTAGTGCTCGACGTCGCCGCGAGCAGCAATCCAGTCGGCGCGCGTCGGCGGGAGCCCGGCCAGCGGGTCGCTACCGGGACCTGCAGTGCGGTAGACCCGCAGCGGCGGATTCGGCACCCCGTCGGGAGAGTCATCCAAACGGATCTCCGTGACGGGCACACGCAGGTCGTGTTCCTCGTCGTGGACATAGCTCAGGGCATGGGAATCGGATGCACTCATCGGAATCGTTCCTACTTCCTTCGCCGGCATTACCCGGGCAGGTTCGACGGTCGCAGGCTGCCTCAGCCCGATCTCAGCCCCTGCAATAGGGCTCCCGTGGGGACGGCACCGACCCTAACACCCGGCTTCTCCCGCTGCAGATGTAGCTGCCCTGCCGTCCGAGTGCCGCGAGGTCGGCCCATCCTGTACGAGCTACAAGGGGGGTACTCTTCTATATGTCATTGACTGCTGACTCGAGGAGATCGGGACCTTGTCCGCACAGCTGGCCTTCGATGCCCTCGCCGACCCTGTACGGCGAGCCATTCTCACTGTGCTGGCAGAGCGCGACGAGTGCAGTGTCAACGAACTGGTCGAACAGATCGACAGCGTGGGACGTACCGGGGTCTCGAACCACCTTCGAATCCTGCGGCACGCGGGATTGGTCACCGAACGTAAGGCCGGCCGCTTCCGCTTCTACTCGATCGACCCGGCCGGTCCCGCTCGGGACGTCATCGCAATGTTGCAGGAATTGTTCCGAGGAGCGCTGGCAGATGCCGTCGAGGCCGCAGACCGCACCGCTGTCACCGACACAACCTTGCGACGTGCGTAGCTTCCAGGGAACACGGTGACCCAGCTCGTACTGCACGCGGAAGAGTGGACCGCATCCCTGCCCTCGGTGGCCTACAGCCTTTTCGGAGCAGACGCGGAGGCGGGATGGCTGTTCGGCGCGGTATGCGATCGGGTCGAACCCGGCGCCGCTGTGCGTATGGCGGTCCACCTCAGCGGTTCCGGAGCAGATCCGGTCGAAATCCTTGGGCGCATTGCTGCCGCACGTCCGCATGCGTACCTTGAAATCGTGCACGACCAGCCTTGGCGAGGGCGTATCAAACTCCGTTTCGAAGCCGCAAATGGTGGCACGAGAGTTCGGCTCGTCGCCGAGCTCGACCAGCCCGGATTGGAATGGTTGATGCGGCGTCGAGGGTTCCCTACCTCTCGAAACGTCTCTTCCCATACCCGTTTGGGCTTGTTGACGTCGAAATCCGGACCCGGCAGTCTTTTCGCCACCGCAATCGACAACGTCGCCATGCTGGCGCTGGAGGAAATCAATGCCGAGGGCGGTATCCGCGGCCGTCCAGTCGAGTTGATCGTGGGCGATGACGCCACAGACCCGCAGACCGGCGTCAGGGAAGCGCGACGACTCGTCCAGGCAGGCTGCCGGACCATCCTGGTCGCCACCACATCGGCTACCTACACTGCAGTTGCCGAAGCGCTCAGCGATGCACCCGTGCTGCTGGTACAGCCGGTCATGAACGAAGGAGGGAGCGGCGATCGTCTCCGTCTCCAGCTCGGCGAGCGGCCGGACGACCAGTTGGCAGCAGCCGTGAAACCGCTCATGCGGATGGAGGGGGTGCGACGATGGTTTCTGGCCGGCGATGATTATTGTTGGCCCCGCACGACACACGGCCTGGCTCGCCAACTGTTGCCTCGGTACGGCGCCCGAGTCGTCGGGGAAAAGTTCGCGTCTCTGGGAACTCGTGACTTCGCCCCGATCATCGAATCGATCCAGAAATCGGGTGCCGACATCGTACTGTCGACCTTCGTCGGAGCTGATGCTGTTGCGTTCGAACGGCAATGTTATGCAATGGGATTGCGGGATCAGTGCATTACTCTGGCGCCTGCCTTGGAAGAGTCCACGCTGACGTACATCGGCGCCGAAGCGGCTCGTGGCCTCTACACCGTCTCGGGGTACTTCCAAAGATTACAAACGGAAGGCAACGCCTCGCTTCTGAAGAGGTACCAGGCGGAATTCGGTCCTTGGGCACCGCCGCTGTCGACGTTGAGCGAGTCTGTGTTCGAGGCGGTTCACATATGGTGGCAGGCGGCTCGGAAAGCCGAGGATAGCGAGCGGATCGCCGCGAGAATGCGTCACGGCGAGTTTCAGCTACCGCGGGGTACCGTCACTTTGAGCGAGGACCGACTCAGACAGCAGCTGCATTTGACGAAAGCGACCGGCACGGAACTGTATCCCGCCCTCGGATAAGTTCGGGCAACCACGATTTCTGGTACCGAAGATCAGGGCATGTGTCTTGATCACCTCGACGTGGTTGCGTTCGCCTACCGTTCGGTTCTTCGCCGGGGATGCGCAACCTCCGGGCCCACCGTGTGCACCTGCCGGGTCGTCCATACATCGGTGTCGTCAGAATTGTTTCCGACTGCGATCAGGCCCCACGTCATCACTGTTCGGTGCGATGTCGATCTCGGTCAAGGCGACGATGACAGCTGCCAGATCCTCGTCTGTGGGATCGGGACCGGATGCGGAGGTCGAGTCTTTCTGCCCCGGTGAGATCCGTTTCCCTCTCGGGGGTGGCTCTGACTTCATTCTCCATCTTCCTTTGTGCACGTCTCACTGCGGCGCATCTGGCCACAGTTCAGCATCTTATGGAATAGCTCCGAATGCAGACGGTTCACAGCTCCGTCCGGGGGATCGACGAGCGCCTTCCTGTCGCCGAAGCGAGCAGCAGTGTGGTTGAATTTGTTGCCGTCAGCGAGGTCGAACGGCAGAGTGAATGCGCGGCAATCGAACTCAGATTAGCGAGCCGTTGCCGGACTGTCCATAGCGCGTCAGTGTGATACATGCGGGAACAAAGAATTACTGCCACAACGCTTTTGCCGACGCAGGGAGTGCGGCACTCTACTGTACGCAACCCGCACACCGGATCGGTCGTCACGATCGCGCCTCCAGACGGATGGCGGGAGGCGCACTTTCTCTCTGGAGCGACTCGCGCCGACGCGTCCACGCCCGGACAGCCCACAGCGCGGATCACCCAGTCCGGTGGTAACAAGACAGTTACATGTCATTAGGTCATGACGTGTTGACGCATTAGATGGGGGCACATAGGGTTGGTGACTCACGGCACAAGGAGAGCATTTCATGGATGGAATCCACGACCTCGGGGGCCGCGCCGGCCTAGGTCCGGTCAACCCCGAATCCGATGAACCTGTTTTCCATTCCGATTGGGAGCGGTCGGTTTTGACAATGTTTCCGGCCATGGCGCTGGCCGGCGCGTTCAATCTCGACCAGTTCCGGGGCGCGATGGAGCAGATCCCCCCGCACGACTATCTGACCTCGCAATACTACGAGCACTGGATGCACGCGATGATCCACCACGGCATCGAGGCAGGCATCTTCGATCCCGACGAACTCGACCGCCGCACCCAGTACTACATGGACCATCCGGACGAAGCGACCCCCACGCGGCAGGATCCGCGACTGGTGGAGACGATCTCGCAGCTGATCACCCACGGAGCCGATTACCGACGCCCAACCGCCACCGAGCCCGCATTCGCCGTAGGCGACAAAGTCATCGTGCGGCCGGACGCCTCACCGAACACCCACACCCGCCGCGCCGGATACGTCCGTGGCCGTGTCGGCGAAGTCGTGGCGACCCACGGCGGGTATGTCTTCCCGGACACCAACGCACTCGGCGCCGGTGAAAACCCCGAACACCTGTACACAGTGCGGTTCTCGGCGACCGAGTTGTGGGGTGAACCTGCCGCCCCGAACGTCGTCAATCACATCGACGTGTTCGAACCGTATCTGCTACCGGCCTGACCAGGTCATCCGGTCCACCCAGCGAGACGTCCCTTCACCACAGACAGAAACGAGTCCACCCCGATGACCGCCCACAATCCCGTCCAGGGCCCGTTGCCACGATCGAATGAGGAGATCGCCGCACGCGTGAAGGCCATGGAGACCATCCTCGTCGACAAGGGCCTGATCTCCACCGACGCCATCGACCACATGTCCTCGGTCTACGAGAACGAGGTCGGTCCTCAACTCGGCGCCAAGATCGTCGCCCGCGCCTGGGTCGATCCCGAGTTCAAGCAGCGCCTGCTCACCGACGCCACCAGCGCCTGCCGTGAAATGGGCGTCGGCGGCATGCAGGGCGAAGAAATGGTCGTGCTGGAAAACACCGACACGGTCCACAACATGGTCGTATGTACCTTGTGCTCGTGCTATCCGTGGCCGGTTCTCGGCCTGCCACCCAACTGGTACAAGTACCCCGCCTACCGCGCCCGCGCTGTCCGCGACCCCCGGGGTGTGCTGGCCGAATTCGGATATACCCCCGACGCTGACGTCGAGATCCGGATATGGGACTCGAGTGCCGAACTTCGCTACTGGGTCCTGCCGCAACGCCCAGCCGGCACCGAGAACTTCACCGAAGAACAACTCGCCGACCTCGTCACCCGCGACTCGCTCATCGGCGTATCCGTCCCCACCACACCCAGCAAGGCCTGACATGCCCCGACTCAACGAACAACCCCACCCGGATCTCGAAGACAACCTCGGCGACCTGGTACAGAATCTGCCGTTCAACGAACGAATCCCCCGCCGCTCCGGCGAGGTCGCCTTCGATCAGGCCTGGGAGATCCGCGCCTTCAGCATTGCCACCGCATTGCATGGCCAGGGCCGATTCGAATGGGACGAATTCCAGTCCCGCCTGATCGAGTCGATCAAACAGTGGGAAGCCGAACACGCCACCACCGAGCAGTGGAGTTACTACGAGCGTTGGATGCTCGCACTCGAAGAGTTGCTGCACGACAAGGGATTTGTCGCAGGCGAGGAGCTCGCGCACCGTACCGATCAGGTGCTGGCAACGCCCGTCGGCGCCCATCACCAGCACGCCGTGCGCGATCCCATCGCCGTGCACGCCATCGGCACACCCACCACTGACTCCGACGGGTAGCCGGAGCCTCGTCGCCGCGAACCCAGCGGGTTCACCGACGTCGAGTCGCTCCCGGAAGCGCGCTCCGTGTAACAGCGACTGTTGGTGCGAATCCCGAACGCCGCGACATCAGTATCTTCCCGGTCTTCAGGCCCGGCTCCACCGCGGACCTACGGAGCGTCACCGGTACCGCGGCTCGAATCGGGCCGGATCATGCCCGCACCGCACCCGCGGCACCCCGAACATTTCAGTCTCAGGCGTATCCGAAAAACGCTGCGAATCATCTGAAGGACAAGCGTTTGACCAGCACCACCATTACACCGCACCACATAGGTGGTGCCTGGACTCGAACCGAGCGTCGACGGTTGGCGTCCGTTGTCGGTGCCATCGTGATCCTGCACGTCTTGGGCGTGGCGCTGTACTTGGGATACTCGGGCAACCCGGCAGCGGCCGGGGGCCTCGCCGGATCCGGTGTGCTCGCCTACGTGCTCGGCGTTCGTCACGCATTCGACGCCGACCACATCGCGGCAATCGACGACACGACACGCCTGATGCTGCTACGGGGACGCCGTCCCGTTGGAGTCGGATTCTTCTTCGCGATGGGACACTCGACCGTCGTCGTTGTCCTTGCCCTCGTCGTGGCACTGGGCGCGAGCGCCCTGACCACGACCGAACTCGAAGGAGTACAGGAAATCGGCGGGTTGGTCGCCACCGTCGTCGCCGTCACCTTCCTGTTGATCGTTGCAGGACTCAACAGTGTGGTCCTGCGCAATCTGCTTTGCCTGTCCCGACAGGTACGCGCCGGATCGGACATCACCGGCGACCTCGAGAGCAGACTCAGTGAGCGCGGGCTGTTCACCCGCCTACTGGGCAACCGCTGGCGCGGACTGGTTCGATCGTCCTGGCACATGTACCCCGTCGGCCTGTTGATGGGACTGGGGCTCGAGACCGCCTCCGAGGTCACCTTGCTCACCCTCACCGCCTCGGCAGCCACCGGGGGCACGTTGTCGATAGCCGCTGTGCTCAGCCTCCCGTTGCTCTTCGCCGCGGGGATGAGCACGTTCGACACAGCGGACTCCTTGTTCATGACCCGTGCATACTCGTGGTCGTACCAGGACCCCCAGCGTCGACTGAACTTCAACATTGCGACGACCGGCGCCACCGTGATCATCGGCCTCTTCGTAGCCGGCATCTACGTATGTGCACTACTGGCACACCTGCCCATGTTCGCTGCGCTGTCCCCGATCGGTGACATCTCCGAAAACTTCGAATTCCTCGGCTATGCCGTCGCAGCCGCCTTCATCCTCACCTGGACAGGCGCGTTGCTGTTCAACCACCTGAAAGCTCAACGGAACTGAAGGCGCCCACGATCACATCAGCCACCGAGATACCCATAGCGCTGACAGACACTTACGACACAGCGCACCGAGCGATCCCTCCCTCCTCCACTCGATGATGCTGTTCACATATTCGAAAGGAACCTCATGTCTTCGTTGACTCGCCCCAATTCCAACCAAATGTCGGCCCTGAACAACCACTTCCGATTCGGACTGACGACGCCGGAACTCGAAGAGTTCGCACCGGCCCTCGAAGCGACGCTCGCGTCCTCAGAAACCGTCGAACGCCTCTACGAGCGCACCGCGCCCGAGCCGCCTCAGCGGTCATGGACCTCACCCTCGGCGGACGAGAACCCGCTGAGCGCCTGGTACGTCACCACCTCGATCAGCGAAACCGACGACGGCCCCCTCGCCGGGCGAACGGTCGCCGTGAAGGACAACGTCGCAGTCGCCGGCGTGCCGATGATGAACGGCTCCCGAACCGTCGAGGGCTTCACCCCACGCTACGACGCCACCGTCGTACGCCGCCTGCTCGACGCCAGCGCAACGATCACCGGTAAAGCGGTGTGTGAAGATCTCTGCTTCTCCGGCGCCAGTTTCACTTCCCACCCCCAGCCGGTCCGCAACCCCTGGGACGAAAGCCGCATCACCGGCGGCTCGTCCAGTGGCAGCGGCGCCCTGGTCGCCAGCGGCCAGGTGGATATGGCAGTCGGCGGCGACCAGGGCGGTTCGATCCGCATCCCCGCCGCGTTCTGCGGCATCGTCGGACACAAACCCACCCACGGACTGGTCCCCTATACGGGAGCATTTCCCATCGAGCGAACCATCGACCACCTCGGTCCGATGACGCGCACGGTCAGCGACGCCGCCGCAATGCTCACCGTCCTCGCCGGCACCGACGGCCTCGATCCCCGACAGACCCACCGGATCGAACCGGTGGACTACCTCGCGGCGCTGGCCGAACCCGCATCGGGTCTGCGCGTGGGTGTGGTCACCGAAGGCTTCGACACCCCTGTCTCCGACGCTGCCGTCGACAATGCCGTCCGCACCGCCATCGACGTACTGCGCTCGTCCGGACTTACCGTCGAAGAAGTCTCGATCCCCTGGCACCTCGATGCAATGGCCGTCTGGAACGTGATCGCCACCGAGGGAGCGGCCTACCAGATGCTCGACGGCAATGCCTACGGCATGAACACTGATGGCTTCTACGATCCCGAACTGATCGCCCACTTCTCCCGTCAACGACTCGAGCACGGTCACCAACTGTCGAAGACGGTCAAACTCGTCGGGATGTCCGGGCGCTACACATTGGAGGTAGGCGGTGGCAAGTACTACGCCATGGCCCGCCAACTCGTCCCCGAAGTCCGCGCCGCCTACGACGCCGCATTGGCGCGGTACGACGTGCTGGTGATGCCCACCCTCCCCTACACCGCCACCAAGATCCCGACCATGGACATTCCGCTGGCCGACTACCTGGACACCGCACTGTCGATGATCATCAACACCGCACCATTCGACGTCACCGGTCACCCCGCCTGCAGTGTCCCCGCTGATCTGGTCCACGGTCTTCCCACCGGAATGATGATCATCGGCAAGCATTTCGACGACGCGACGGTGCTGCGCGTCGCCCATCTCTACGAACATGCAGTCGGGAACTATCCTGTGCCGCCGGCTGCAGCCAGCACCATCGCATAACCCGTTTGTCCGACCGTACGAGACCATGCGCTGCGGACTCGTACGGTCGGACCGGAACCGGTGACTATCGGACACCTCCCTCGCCCCGAGCGCGCGTTCGGGAGCGAGGACACTCAACCCGCCGTACGCCGCTGCTCTGGAAGGACTTTCCTGAGGAAGGCGCAATTATCGAGCGAAAGACCCCGCATGCAATCCTACGAAGAACGTGTAGAGAACAGCATCCTGGTGCTACGCCCGATCGGTGTGCTGCGAGGCGCCCCGTCGGCTCGGCTGCGGCAGCGTCTGGACCGAGCGCTGGCCGACGATACCGATGTGGTCGTCGACCTCGGGAGCGTGACCGCTGTAGATTCCACCGGTCTCGGTGTGATGGTCCATGCCATCAAGACGGCACGGACGCATCGTCGTTCTCTGACATTCGCCGCGCCCAGCACCCGGGTGAAGGCGATGATCGAACGGACCCGCTTACAGTCGGTAATCACACTGTCGCCGTCGGTCGAGGCTGCTATGGAACGCATCCGATGATCCGTCACGCTCGAGCAGACACCGACACAGACACAGACACACACCGCTGCAGATCCGCCGGACCACGGCCACCTCTGCACTCCATCCAAATCATGGAACCTTGAGCGAAACCCATGTTCTCGAAAGACGCTCCTGGGCAGTTCACGTCGACAACTGTCACCGGTGCACCCGCGCCGACGCAGCTCGTTGATCGCGCGCGTTCGGCCGACGCAACGGTCGCTACCCCCACGCTCACCCGTCGAGTCGGGAAGGCTGGAAACCTGGGAGAGGCACCGATATGACCTGGATGCGACTCGTCTGCATGTCGGCGATACTCCTGGTCGTCGCCCTTGCGAGCGCGTGCATCATCCCCGGACCCAGTGCAGCATCGCCAGGTGAGGACACAAGCGCACCGACCTCCACCCCATGGGTCTCGTATGCTCACCCACTGCGGGTGACCACCACCAGTGGTACTTTGCACCTCGACGGCCGACCCTGGTGGCCGACCGGCTTCAATGCATATCAACTGGCTACGGATTGGACGGTCAACGCCGGTTGCGGAGCGATGGTGGATCTGGACTCCTACTTCTCGTCCCGCCAACCGGGGACAGTGACCCGATTCAACGCCTTTCAGAATCTGGCCGTGGACAAGCGCAACGGCAAGCTGAACTTCGAACCGATCGATGCGGTGTTCGCGGCCGCCGAACGGCACCGACAGTTACTCATCCCGGTGCTCGCCGCCCAGGACGGCGCCTGTGAGGACGAGCAATACAAAACGCGCGAGTGGTATCTCGGCGGATGGAAAGAACCCACCGACATGCCGCTGAGCTACAGCGAGTGGGTTGCTGCCGCCGTCGATCGCTGGGCCGGATCACCTTCGATCGCTGCATGGGAACTACTCGGCGAACCCGAGGTCGGCGTCTGCACCACCCCCGACTGCGACCTGCACCAACATCGGTGCCCGGAAGACTCGTCGCAGGTGCTGCGCGACTGGGTCGATGCGGCCGGGGCGGTGGCTCGTGCGCACGATCAGAGACACCTGCTCACGCTCGGTCTACTCGGGGGCGAGCAGTGCGGTCTCGCCGACGGTGGTTATGCCCTGGTCGCTGCCTCGCCCTATCTCGACGTGGTTCAGTACCACGACTACGACGATGCGGCATTCCTCCCACTGCGACTCGAACAAACCGAAAAACCTGTGCTCGTTGCCGAGTTCGGGATCCGCGCTGGAAGCTGCCTACCCCTGACCGAACGCGCCACCCGCGTCGGTGCCCAGATCGACCGGTATCACACGATGGGCACTGCCGGGGCGCTGTTGTGGGCCTTCGTACTGGATCCTCGACCACAGGAATGCACGTACGACATCGGCCCCTTCGACCCCATCCACGGCTTGCCCCAGATGAGATAGGGACGCGCCCCGGGCCGGCGCGTCGGGGTGACAGTCGTCTCGGAGGCCACGGAACCGATTGCTCGGGCCGGCTTCCGCCACACTCACCCATGGTGAAGGTGATGAGTACCCGGCAGCCGCGGATGCCGGTATTCTGTGTCCGGGCTCGACGCCCCACCGCGTGAAGTCGTCTTCCCTCATTGCACGAATCGAACGCGATTCCGAAATTGTTTGTGCACTAGTACTTCTGATTGAAGTCGATTAGGTCGTATCGGGAGGCACCGTCGGTGCCCGCTTAGATTGTCGAGGCGGACACCGACGGCTCCCGTACCTGTCGCCGACAGGGCGGCGACGGTTCGTCGCAGAGCGACGAAACGGGGTTCTCGTTCTCGGTACTGCGCAGCGACTCGGACATAGTCGCGTAGCAACTCGGAACAGCAGGGGCGAGGTTCCAAGCACGGAGAACAGAATGTTGAAACAAGGCCCCGTCCTCCCCGATAGGGCGACTCGCTCCAACACCAAAAGACTAGCGAAAAACTCGCCGTAACAGCAAATTACATGGCTTTTCATCCGTCCCGACACTGCATCGTCGAAGCACCCGACGATGAGCACAGATGACATCCTGTCCCGTTCCCATCTCCCGACAGACCGGATCTTCTTGCCAACGCCGCCGACGAACGACTCCACCCCCCTGAGTCCGGCGCCGAGCACACTCCCACAACCGTGGGTTCCGGTCGGACAGATACGGACGAGTTCCGAACGCCCGGATCAATGCCACACAGCCGACCCCACTGTCCCCGAACCCTGCCCGGCCACGAAACCCACTGGTAGCTAGGCAACTCGTGGTCACGCGCAGGAACCCTGTGATATACACATACAGTTCACGGAGCATTGATGGTCGACAGCAGGGGCCACACTGCCAACCAACAGCTTTCGTGACGCACCAGCGTCGTTCCAGGGGAACACGGCGCGAACGGACGCGCGCAGACGCACGGCCTCGCCGACAATGCCAACGCACACCTCCCCACTGTTCACTTCCGCCGACTCCGCCGGACCGATCGACTGGAATGGCATCGGCCGAAACGGCCCTGGTCCTGCAGAGGAGATGGAACGCTGCACGATGAGTAGCATCGTGTTCCGCCACCGTGCGGATCGACAGGCCCTCAAGACGCCGGTGAACACACTGGACAAGGTGCGCACGCACCGAAGACATGTCCAGAAGTTCCCGGTGTAGCGTTCTGGGACACTCCGAACCGGTGTCACCTCGTTTGCATAGAGTCCGTTCTCGCCGTGAGGTCTTCGGAGGTGGATGTGTGGTAACCGACCGGTTCCGTGAGCAAGCAGAAGAACACGGTTCCGATAGCTGTGAGAATCTCATACCGAAAATGCGGCCGGAGATCGAACAGTCCTGGCGCCGCTGCCTCGCAATGGGAGTGACACCCGACAGTTCTCCACTGCGCTATATCGACGACGCACCCACCGATCCGAAGCTTGTGCGTGCGGCCCGGCCGGTCCTGGATCGGTTGGCCGATCAACTCGCCGACGCACCGGTGACGATCTTGCTCGCCTCCCAGGATGCGACCATCGTCGACCGCCGGGCCGGGCAGCGGTCGCTGCTCGGTCGTCTCGACCGTGCCCAGGTCGCCCCGGGGTTCATCTTCGCCGAGGAATGCGCCGGAACCAACGGGATCGGCACCGCACTCGAGGAACGCAAAGCGTTCCGGGTGCGCGGGGAGGAACACCTGCTCGAGTCGCTGCACCCGCTGGCCTGTGTCGGTTCACCGATCGTCGATCCGGTCTCGCGTGCGGTGACCGGCATTCTCGACATCACCTGCGAGGTCGACGATGTCAACGAGCTGATGGCGCCGCTGGTGCTCTCGGCCGTGCGCGACATCGAAGAGCGGCTGTTCGCCTTGTCCGCGCGAAGCGAGCAGAGCCTGCTGCGCGAATACATGCGCAGCAAACGCCGCGGCCACGCGGCGGTGGTGGCGATGAGCCGGGACACGGTGATCGCGACCCCGACGGTGTCGCGGTTGATGGACTCGACCGATCAGATGATGATCTGGGACTGGATCAGCACCCACCTGGCCGCCAAGGACGAATGGGAAGGACCGCTGCGTTTCGCCGAGGGCATCGACGTGCGGGTCCATGCCCGCCGGGTCGGCGAGCCCACCGATCCGCTCAGCGCGATCATCGAACTGCGCCCGCTGGCCTCCCCGGCCCCGCCGCGCCCCCGCGCGCGCCTGACCCCGGCCCG
>NZ_JBKFBA010000021.1:87655-98359 GCF_053345925.1 Rhodococcus sp. C26F | reverse complement strand
CTGACCTTCATCGGCTTCCACACCACCTTCCTGGTGCAGCACTGGCTCGGTAACGAGGGCATGCCGCGTCGCTACGCCGACTACCTGCCCTCCGATGGGTTCACCACCCTGAACACGATCTCGACGATCGGGGCCTTCGTCGTGGGCGCGTCGACGCTGCCGTTCGTGTGGAACGTCTTCAAGAGCTACCGCTACGGCCAGGTCGTCACGGTCGACGACCCGTGGGGTTACGGCAACTCGCTCGAATGGGCGACGACCTGCCCGCCGCCGCGGCACAACTTCTACGAGCTGCCGCGGATCCGCTCGGAGCGTCCCGCCTTCGAGCTGCACTATCCCGACATGGTCGAGCGGATGCGTGCCGAGGCGCACGTGGGTCCGGGTAGCGACAAGCACGAGGTGAATGTGCTCGAAGGCGCCGACCGCACACCGGGCGACGTTCCCCGTGAGTGATCGACCGGGATAACTCCGCGCATCGAACGAACCCCGCCGAAGGACGGAGTCGAGCGAACATGACCGCAGTCGGACCCGGCGGGGGCGTGCCCGCCGAAGTGGATGTCCTGATCGTCGGCGCCGGTATCTCCGGCATCGGCACGGCCTACCACCTGAAGACGAAGAGACCGGGGACGAGCTTCGCGATCGTCGAGGCACGCGACGCGCTCGGCGGCACATGGGACCTGTTCCGATATCCCGGTGTGCGCTCCGACTCCGACCTCCACACCCTCGGTTACGAGTTCAAGCCGTGGCGGAAGAAGCATGCGTACGCCGGAGGTAGCGAGATCCTCGGCTATCTCCACGAGACGGTGGACGAGCACGGACTGCGTCCCTACCTGCACTTCGGGCACCGCGTCGTCGGCGCGTCCTTCTCGTTCGCCACCGGCAGATGGACCGTCACGCTCCGGCGCACGAGCGACGACACCACGCTCACGGTGACCTGCTCGTTCTTCTTCTCCGCGACCGGCTACTACGACTACGACGAGGGGTACAGCCCGGAGTTCGAGGGCAGCGACGACTTCCGCGGCACGATCGTCCATCCCCAGCACTGGCCCGAGGATCTCGACTGTGCGGGCAAGCGCGTCGTCGTCATCGGCAGCGGCGCCACCGCGGTGACGCTCATTCCCGCCCTGGCCGGCGTCGCCGACCACGTGACGATGCTGCAGCGCTCTCCGTCCTATGTCCTGGGATGGCCGAAGGAGAACAAGGTCGCCAACGCGCTGCGCCGTGCACTCCCCACAGCGGCGGCCGACCGCGTCGTCCGCTCCCTGAGCATCCGTCTGCTGCACGAGATGTACCGGACGAGTCGCCGGGCGCCGAACCTCTTCCGGCGCCTCCTGCGCCTGCGGATGACGAGTGTGCTGCCGGACGACTATCCCGTCGACGTGCACTTCAATCCGTCGTACGACCCGTGGGATCAACGCCTGTGCGTCGCGACCGACAGTGATCTCTTCCACTCCATCGCCACCGGTGAGGCGTCGGTGGTCACCGATCGGATCGTCCGGTTCACACCCACGGGGATCGCCCTCGAATCGGGGCGCGAGATCGCGGCCGACGTCATCGTCACCGCGACAGGGCTGAACATGGTGCCGTTCGGGCGGGTCGAACTCGACGTCGACGGCGTCCCGGTCGACTGGCACGAGTGCATCACCTACAAGGCGTCGATGCTCACCGGCATACCCAACTTCGTCTTCGCATTCGGCTACGCCAACTACTCGTGGACCCTCAAGGTCGACCTCACCGGACATTATCTGTGCCGGTTGCTCGACCACATGGACGACCACGGTTACGACGTCGTCACCCCGGTCTGCGACGATCCGGCCGTCGGCGGGGGACCGTTCTGGGACCTCACCTCGAACTATCTCCGGCGATCGGCCGACGTGTTCCCCACGTCCGGGGAGGACGGCCCATGGTCGATGGAGCAGAACTACTATCTCGACCGCAGACGGCTGCGCCGCGAACCGGTCGACGATCCCGCCCTGCGCTTCACGCGGGTGGCCGAGACGGCGGATTCATCGATCCCAGCAGATCGTCGGGGACACCCACCACGAGTGCCCGAGCAGCACTCGTCACTGCCGCAACGTCGCTGACACCGAGAACCGTCAGCGACGCCCTCGCCAGCGCTTCGGGTAGCCCGGCGTCGACGTCGCCGTCGTCGGCCCGCATGCCGATGACCGATTCGACGATCCGGAACGGCAGGTGTGCGCGTGGATCGCCGTCGCCGACGATCTGCGCCGCCAGGATCCGGTAACGCTCCATCAGCTGCCGGCGCTCCGCCCGGAAGCGATCGAAGGGTTCGGTGCGAACCTCCGGAAGGTGATAGAGCGCACCGAGATTCCATCTTCCCGCGGACAATTGGGCGGTGTCGAACCACGCGAGTGTGCACAGGCGCAGTTCGGGCGGCAGCGTGGGGTCGAGATTGTCGTCGAAGTCGAGGGTCGGTTCGACGGTGTCCTCGAGCAACGCGACGAGGATGTCGTTCTTCGTCGCGAAGTGGTTGTACAGCGACGCCTGCCGGATCCCCACTGCCTCGGCGATCGTGCGCGTCGACGTAGGGGAGAACCCGCGGGTGGTGAACAGCTCTGCGGCGGCGTCGAGGATCTCGGCACGCGCGGTCGGCCCGGGCCGTCGCGGCGCGTGGAGACGGGGTCGTCCTGGTCCTGCATGGGTCACCTCTCCACTGTGACATGACGAAAGGTGCTGCAGCACCACCATCTTCACGCGTGAAGTTTTCGTCACGCGGACGAAACACATGTCACGGACTCGTTACGCCGTGGACATCCCCCGAAGATGCGCGATCGGAAAACTGTCGATCGACAGTTTCCCCGGACCGCCGATCGGAGCACCATGACCGAGACCCTCGCGACCGCCACCACGCACGCTGCTCGCGCCCATGCCCGAGCGCAGGCAGGAACCGTCACCGACGCCATGCCGATCGTCCCGGCATCTTCGTGGCCGGCTCCGCCCAGCGGTCGCGCGGCGTCGATGACCTGGGCCGAGACCGTTCCCGGTGGCCGCTACACCAGCAAGGTACTCGCTCGCGGCACCCGCCTGCGCCTGCGGGACGTCCATGGCACCGCCTGTGCCAACCTCCTGCTGTTCCGCGCCGACGCCCCGCACGAGCGGCTCAACGTCGCCGACACGGTGAAGGTGCCGTGGCAGGCCTATCTCGGTGTCGGGCACCCCCTGCTCTCCGATCAGGGCCGCGTGCTCGCCACGATCGTCGCCGACACCTCCGGTCGCCACGACGCGCTGTGCGGCACGACCCACCTCGCGGGGAACACCGCGAAATACGGTGAGGGATCGCTTCATTCGAGTTCTCCCGCGGGCCGCGAACTGTTCACGGTCGCTGCGGCCAAGCACGACCTGCAGCCGCGCGACCTGCCGCCCTCGTTGTCCTTCTTCCACGGTGTCCGTGTCGAGGAGGACGGCAGCCTCGTCAGCACCGGCAACGCCGGTCCCGGCGCCGTCGTCGACCTGCTGATCCACCTGCCGGTCATCGCGTTGATCGCCAACACCGCACACCCGCTCGACCCGAACCCCGAGTTCACCACCGGCAGCCTCGAAGTCCTCGCCTGGCGGGCGCCCGGCGAATTGAACTCGCTGCCGAACACCGACCCCGAATACCAGCGCGCCGCGCTCAACACCGACGACGCCTGGGGCGCCGCCACGTCCGAAACGGAGATCCGCCGATGACCATCACCGCCGACACCGCAGACCTCGCCCTCGTTCCCGGTCGCGTCGTCCTCGACGAGATCGTCGGACTCCGCGGGCCGTGGTCGGCCGTCGTCGCCGCCGGCGACGTCCTCACCATCGTCGACCTGCACGGCAACCAGGCCGTCGACACCCTCGTCTACGACGCCGCCGACCACACCCGCCGCTACAGCGCCGCCGCCACCGTCGCCGCCCAGCAGAACCTCTTCCTCTCCACCGGTTCGGTTCTGCGCGATGCCGACGGTGAGCCGCTGATGACGCTCGTCGCCGACGAGGTGGGCAACCACGACACCGTCGGCGGTGCCTGCTCGCAGGAGTCCAACACCCTCCGCTACGGCCACCACACCAAGCACCAGCACGCCTGCGTCGAGAACTTCCTCATCGAAGGCGCCAAGTGGGGACTCGGCAAGCGCGACCTCGTCTCCAACATCAACTTCTTCATGAACGTGCCGGTCGAGGCCGACGGCACCCTCGGCATCGTCGACGGACTGTCCGCACCCGGCAAGCGACTCGCGATCCGCGCCGAGCGCGACGTACTCGTCCTCGTCTCGAACTGCCCCCAGATCAACAACCCGTGCAACGGTTTCGACCCCACGCCGGTCCGCATGATCGTCACCCGCGGGGAATGAGGTAGTCATGACCACGAAGATCACCGTCGAACGTCCCGGAATGCTCACCACCGTCCAGGACTATCCCGGACGCACCGGTTACTGGCAGATCGGCGTGCCACCCTCCGGCCCCATGGACGACCTGTCGTTCCGCCTCGGCAATGTCGCCCTCGGCAACGACGAGGGTGCTCCCGGCCTCGAGACCGCCATGGCCGGCCCCGGCCTGCGGTTCACGGAGGAAACCGAGGTGTGCGTGACGGGTGCACCCGTCACCGTGCGCGTCGACGGAGTCGCGGTCCCGCAGTGGCGCCCCGTCACCGTTCCGGCGGGCGGCCTGCTCGACGTCGGAACGGTCTCCGGGCCCGGCCTGCGCGTCTACGTCCTCGTTCGCGGTGGTCTCGACGTCCCCGAATTCCTCGGCAGCGCATCGACCTTCACGCTCGGAACGTTCGGTGGTCACGAGGGTCGCACGCTGCGCGAGGGTGACGTCCTCGTCGTCGGGGAGAACGCATCCGGCGCGAGCGCCCCGGTCCCGTCCGAGCACGTGCCCGCCCTGAGTACACGCTGGGAGATCGCGGTCACCGAAGGTCCGCACGGTGCACCGGAATTCTTCACCCGCGCCGACATCGACGCCCTCTACGCCACCGACTACGAGGTGCACTTCAACTCCGACCGCACCGGCGTGCGGCTCATCGGCCCCAAACCCGAATGGGCACGTACCGACGGCGGCGAGGCGGGCCTACATCCGTCGAACATCCACGACAACGCCTACTCCGTCGGCGCACTCGACTTCACCGGCGACACCCCGATCCTGCTCGGTCCCGACGGTCCCAGCCTCGGCGGGTTCGTGTGCCCGGTGACCGTCGTGGCCGCCGAACGCTGGAAGCTCGGCCAGCTCACCCCCGGCAACACGGTCCGGTTCGTGCCTGTGAAGTCGCAGCACACCGCCTCCCGTCGCGAACTCGGTGTCGCGCGCCGCGCCGGATTGTCGCTGGTCACCTCGGCCGGTGGCGACGGCGACGACGGGGTGCTCACCCGCCGCGACGGCCACACCGCCGTCACCTACCGCCGCAGCGGCGACGACAACGTCCTCGTCGAGTACGGCGACATGACCCTCGACCTGGCGCTGCGGGCCCGCGTGCACGCGCTGCACCAGCGCCTCGAGGCAGACCGCCCCACCGGTCTCCTCGAACTCACCCCGGGCATCCGGTCGCTGCAGGTCAAGGTCGACCCCGACGTCCTGCCCGTGCCGACCCTGCTGGGTCTGCTCGGCGAGGTCGAGGACACCATCGGCGACAGCGACGAACTCGAGGTTCCCAGCCGGCAGGTGCGACTCCCGCTGTCCTGGGACGACCCGGCGACCCGCGAGGCCATCCAGCGCTACATGCACGGCGTGCGCTCCGACGCCCCGTGGTGCCCGTGGAACATCGAGTTCATCCGCCGCATGAACGGCCTCGACACCGTCGCCGACGTCTTCGACACCGTCTTCGCCGCCGACTACATGGTCCTCGGTCTGGGCGACGTCTACCTCGGCGCCCCGGTCGCGACGCCGCTCGACCCGCGGCACCGCCTCGTCACCACCAAGTACAACCCCGCCCGCACCTGGACCCCCGAGAACGCCGTGGGCATCGGCGGCGCCTACCTGTGCATCTACGGCATGGAGGGCCCCGGCGGCTACCAGTTCGTCGGCCGCACCACGCAGGTGTGGAACCACCGGCACCCGCAGCCGGCCGGCCCGTTCGAGGACGGCACCCCGTGGCTGCTGCGCTTCTTCGACCGCATCTCGTGGTACCCCGTCGACCCCGACGAACTGCTCGATCTGCGAGCAGATCTCGCCGCAGGTCGCGGTGGGGGAGTGGAGATCACCGACGGCACATTCTCCCTGGCCGAGCACCGGAAGTTCCTCGCGGACAACGCTGCTTCGATCAGCGGGTTCCAGGCGACGCAGTCCGTCGCCTTCGGCCAGGAACGCGCGCGGTGGAAGGCGAACGGCCTATGACGGTCGCCGAACGGATCCGTCCGGTGGGAACCCGGTTCGAGCGAACACTGTTGGCTCGGCCGGGAGCAATCCCGGACACCACCACGCGCGTCACGTGGCTGCAGGGTGAGCGGTTGTACTGCGACCTGCGACGACCGGCGACACTACCGACGGTGACGGCATCTACTCTCGCCGAGATGGAGATCGATGACCTTGTCGCTCTCGCGAGCCAGGACGGATTCGCCGGCCGACTGCTCGACAGCAGCAACCATGTCGAATGGGAACGGGCCGTGTCGTTCCATCCGCTCGGACCGACACCCGACGCCGGCACCCTGGAGGCCCTCGACACCGACACCCTCGTCGAACACGGTGTGTTCGAGGAGTACACCGAGCACTGGCGCATCACGGATGTCTCGTCCGACATCGAGGAGTACCTACTCGAGGACGTCGAGACCGGAGCGACCGCAGTGCTCGTGCGGGTCGGAGAGTGCTTCGCGTTCGGGCGGAGTCGCGATCATGCGATCGGATCCGAACCGCTCGTCGAGCAGATCCTCGGCGCAGCGACGGTGTCGGATGCCCGAGCGTTGCTGGACTGCGAGATCGCGGTGGGTCGCATCGAAGACGGCCGGTGGACCATCTCCGCATCGACGCTTCCGTTCCGAGCCGGAGGCAAACTCCACCCCGTCTTCGGTCACGAGATCCGTACACGAGACACAGCATTCGACGGAAAGCCCGTCACCCGGCGGTGGCGTTCCGTCGACCCGACTCCGAGGAGCGACACATGACGTTCACGAGCATTCCCGTCATCGATGTGCATGCGCTGGTGTCCGGCGACGAAACCGGACGCGGCGCCGTCGTCGCCGAACTCGGGCGCGCCGCGCGAGAAGTCGGCTTCGCGCAGATCGTCGGGCACGGGGTGGATCCCACGCTCGTCGACGGATTGAAGGACGCGGCCGAACGCTTCTTCACTCTTTCCGACGACGCGAAAATGGATGTGTACATCGGCAATTCCACGAACCACCGCGGCTACGTGCCGCCCGGTGAGGAAGTGTTCGCCGGAGCCACACCGGACCACAAGGAGGCGTTCGACCTGTCGATCGACCTTCCGTCCGATCATCCCGAATACCTCGCCGGCAATCCGCTGCTCGGCCCGAACCAGTGGCCCGACCTGCCGGACTTCGACAAGCCCGTGAATGCGTACTACGAATCCGTCTTCGCTCTGGGGCGTGTCTTGTTGCGCGCCTTCGCCGAAACACTCGGCGAGCCTACCGATCTGTTCGATCGTCATGTGACCACGCCCCCGGCTCAACTTCGGATGATCCACTATCCCTACGACCCCGACGCCTCGGACCGTCCCGGCATCGGTGCCCACACCGACTACGAGGTATTCACTCTCCTGCTCCCCACTGCACCGGGACTCGAGGTGCTCAATGCCGACGGCGACTGGATCGACGTGCCCTACCGCGACGACGCTTTCGTCCTGAATATCGGTGACCTACTGGAGATCTGGACCAACGGAGTATTTACAGCGACGTCACATCGGGTGCGTAAGGTTGCCCAGGAGCGTTACTCGTTCCCACTGTTCTTCAATGTCGATCACGACACCCGGGTCGAGCCGCTGGAACGGTTCGTCGATGCCGACGGGCCGAGCTACGACGGAGTAACTGCCGGCGAGCACCTGTTCGCTCAGACGGCCCAGAGCTTCACCTATCTCCGCAAACGGCTCGCCGCAGGCGAGATAACCCTTCCCGACAATGCACGCCCCCTCTACTCGCTCGGACGCGAAGCCCAACGCAGCGCTCCTGCCGTCTGACCCTCTCCATACGGAGCTGCCATGATCATCACCGGTGTCGCCGCGTGCCTCGTCGTACTTCTCGGGGCCGGTTTCTACTCCACTCGCAAGGTCCGTGGCCAGGCCGGGAACTTCCTCCTCGCCGGTCGTTCCCTGGGTGCCCCCGTCCTGGCCATCCTGCTCATGTCCCAGGTCATCGATTCCAACGCGACCCTCGGTTCCGCCGACCTCGCGGCCGGATTCGGTTTCTGGGCCGGCGCGGCGATGCCGCTGGGTGTCGCGCTGAGCGTGCTGCTCGTCGGACTGTTCTTCGCGAAGCGCCTACGCGCGACGGGTGTCGTGACCCTGCCCGAGTTCTTCGCACGCCGCTTCGGCCGCGGCACCGAGATCACCGCGTCCGTGCTCACGGTCGGCAGCTTCGGCATCCTCCTCGCCGGCAACCTCGTCGCCCTGGGCTACCTGCTCCAGTACTTCCTCGGCCTGAACTACACGGCGGCGGTGCTGGTGATCATCCCGTTCGTGCTCGCCTACACGATGGCCGGCGGCATGTTCGCCAGCGTCTACACCGGCATGGTCCAGTTCGCGATCATGGCCGTCGGTATCGTCTCGCTCCTCGCCTGGACGGCCTTCGGACCCGGCTTCACCCACGGGGACGGACTCGGCATCGGCGATCTCGGACAGCTCACCGATCCGGCGCAAGGGGCTGCGATCAACTGGGCCACCATCGTCGCACTCGGTCTCGGCAACCTCGTCGCGATCGACCTGATGCAGCGCGTGTTCTCCGCCAAGTCCCCGATCGCTGCGCAGCGCGCCTGCTTCTCTGCGGCGACCGGCATTCTCATCCTGTGCGTGCCGCTGTCCTTCGTGGCCCTTGCTGCCGTGTCGATCGTCGGTGACAGCGCAGCCGACGCCCCGATCCTCTACGTTCTGCTGGGTGAGTACACGCCGCAGTGGTTGTCGATCCTGGTGCTCTCCGGTCTGGTGACGGCTTCGCTGACCACGATCAGTGGTGTGTTGCTGTCCACCGCGACGGTTCTGGTGCGCAACGTCTTCCGCGTCGGCGGCGAGAACGCCGCGATGTCGCCGGACGTCATGAAGGCCACCCGCCTGCTCATGCTGCCGATGGCTGCCTTCGGTGCCCTCGTCGCGCTGCGCGTCCCGCAGACCGGCATCCTACTCACTCTCACCTTCGACCTGCTGCTCGCCTCGCTGGTCGTCCCGTTCATCCTCGGGCTGTTCTGGTCGCGCGGTGACGGTCGCGCCGTTGCTGCCGCAGCGATCGCCGGTATCACGGTGCGTGCCGGCTTCTTCGTCCTCACCCCGACGATCTACGGCGTCGACAACACCCTGCTGTACATCCCGAACTCGCTGGTCACCTCGAGCGTCGACGGCTGGACGACCTTCATCGGCTTCCTGGTCTCGCTGGTCGCGTACGTGACCGTGGCACTGGTGCGCCGCCCGGTCCCCGCGATCACGGCTCCGGAGCCCGTCGTCGTCCCCGCGAAGCAGCCGGCCGCGGTGTAGTTCGCGCGCCGGCCGCGGTGTAGTTCGCGCGCCGAACCGGGGTTCGCTACCGCAACACGCGGGGCGAGCCCCGGTTCACCGCGTCAGCTTCGCAGCACGACGCGCAGCCTGCCGCAGTCTCTCCGCCACGACGTCGAACCGTTCCAGTTCCGCCCAGGTCCAGCGCACCACCTCGTAGCCCGCGTCGCGGATCGCGTCCTGTCGGAGCTTCTCGTCGAACACGTCGCGCGGATCGGAATACTTGATCCGCCCGTCGAACTCTCCGACGATGCCGTTCTCCCAGAAGAAGTCGACGCGATAGCGTCTACCGTTTCCACCCACGATCTCGTACTGGAGGATCGGCCGCGGGAGTCCCGCCTCCGCAATACGTAGACGCGACAGCGACTCTCCTGCACTCTCGCTGCGACCGTCCAGGAACGGCACCACTGTGCGGGCACGAGCCAGGCCGTGGCGGGTCCGGGCATCGGCCAGCTCCCGCGAAACCTGTTCACGCATCCCGGGGTACAGGCGAAGAGCGGAATCACCGGCGATGACGGCCTGCTCCTTCGGGAGCGTGCGAGCGAGGTCGACGACGGTCCGGGCGATCGACGTGAGGGCTACTCCGTCGACGACTACCACGTCGTCGCCGAGTTCGGTCGGATGCACATGGATCTGCGAAGTGACGCGACCGCGCCGCGTGGCGGGCCGAGAGATATGGACGAGATCAAGCGGTAAGTCCCAGAGTTCGAGACCGTGCAGCGCTGCAGCCGAGACGTGGCTGAGTGCTCCTTCGGGGCCGAGCGTCGCTCCGACATGTCGGGCACGGACACGGTGGACGCCGACCGGTCCGAGTGCGTCGACGTCGCAGCGGTGCAGATAGCAGCCGCGCCCGACCCGTACGAGTGAGCCGGTGCGAACGCCAGTGCGGATCTCGGTGTCCGAGAAACCCGCGACGGCGAGCGAGGCGTTGGTGAGAATGTTCGGATCTGTCACGACGACGATCCTGCGCGCTACGACACCCACCGAACCCGGCACGACCTCCCGATCCGGGGCACTTGTGGATCGATCGCGGGGTTGGGGACAAACTCCTGTTCGGAGGCCGTTGACGCGCCGAACCG
>NZ_JBKFBA010000021.1:0-87650 GCF_053345925.1 Rhodococcus sp. C26F | reverse complement strand
CCCCGGTTCGGCGCGTTTCTCTACTTCTCGAAGACGATGTCCTCGATGAGCGTGTGCTGCTCGACCGCGGAAGGTGCCTGCATGCCCGGGGCCTGATCGTCCGAGTGCGACGCCTTGAACGAATCCGAACGCAGCCACGCGAGGAAGTCGTCCTTGGAGTCGAACTCCATGGTGGACACGTAGGGCAGGCCGTCGGCTGCGGGACGCATCAACGTCGTGCGGTTGAGGCCCGGCACTCCGTCGAGCGTCGAACGCATGCTCTCGACGAAGACCTTTTCGAATGCCTCGGTGGTATCGGCAGGAACGTCGATGCGGTTGGTGATGACGTACACGGTGACCCTTTCTGAGAAAGCGTGGCGGACCCGGGAGCCCTCAGGAATTATAACGACACCCTGTCGATAACCTGGTGTCCGTGCCCGCTCACGATGCGCGGATCGGTGAAGCCACCCCGATCGACATCTCCCAGAACTGCGCGTAGCGGCCGCCGCGACGAACCAGCTCATCATGGGTTCCCTGCTCGACGATCCGACCCCGGTCCAGGAACACGATCCGGTCGGCGTCGCGGACGGTGTGCAACCGGTGCGCGACCATGAGCACCGTCGGTCCCGCCGTGAGCCGCTCCAGGCCGGCGCGGACGACCGCCTCGTTCTCCGGGTCCAGAGCGGACGTCGTCTCGTCCAGCAGGACGATCGGCGCGTCCTTCAGCAGTGCTCGCGCGATCGACACCCGCTGTCGTTCCCCGCCGGACAACATCGCGCCGCCTTCACCGACCCGCGACGACCAGCCGTCGGATAGGCGTTCGATCGTTCATCGCCGGGTTGGAGGAACCGCGCAGCGCCGCAGGGGAGTGACGACGGTTCGGCTCATCCGGAGGGCAGGTTGCGTTCGCGTGCCTCGGCGGTCTCGCGTGGATCGGTGATGCTGCGCGTCGTGCCCTCGGGCACCTCCGTGTGCGATTCGACCGTGTAGAACCGCACCTCGTGACCGTCGGGATCGTGGAGCAGCGGAAGGATCCATCCGATCGACGCGAAGTGGACACCTCCGTGCTGCTCCCCGAGTTCGTCCAGATGCCGGGCAAGGTCCTCCATCGCTGCCTTGTCGGGAACCCCGATGGAGAAGTAGTCGAATCCTGCTGCAGCCTTGGCTTTCTCCGGGTCGAGCCGCAGGGCCGGCATCGGCCCGCCGTCGGGATGTCGAAGCCCGAGGCCGACGAGTTCATCGCTCTCACGGAACTCGACTATCGGCTCGTATCCCAATCTGACCTGGTACCACTCCGTCGATCTGGCCAGATCGGATACCGGGAGCTTCACGTGGTGCACCCCTGCGAGCCTCGGAATCATGACGCCCCCTCACCGGGATGGACGGCTGTCAGTCCATGGCACTCCCCGCGAGCGGGGACGCCAAGAGGCATGTGCAGTGGTGTGTCGGATGCCGAAGCGTCCCGCCGCTCGGTTCGCGCGCCGAACCGGGGTTCGCTACCGCAACACGCGGGGCGAGCCCCCGTTCACCGCGTCAGCTTCGTGACGCGACTGTCCTCAGCGCTGCACGACGTCGATCGTTCCCTTGCACACCGCATTCTGGGTATCGACGAACCACCGGTCTGCAGCGTGACGGTGGTCGAACGGCTCAGGCGCCCGGGCGACTCGCGACCACAACCTCCTCGGTTGTGGGATTGCTGATCGTCGGATCCGGGCTCCAGCCGAGGATCGGCGGCACGAAGACGCACTCCAGCGGCCCTGCCGAACCCGGATCGAGCGCGTCGAGGACGAACCATGCCGCGTTCGGATCATTGACGATGCCGGCATGTTCGACGAAGTCGTTCGCGCAGTGGTCCTGCAGCACGATGTTCGTCGCGTTGGGCGCCTCGCGGTAGCCACTGGTGTACGGGAGGACAATCTCCTCGTAGCGGGTCATGATGTTCGTGTACGTCACCTCGTCGGCGTAGACGCCGGCCTCCTGGATTGTGTGGATCCAGTCCGATCCGGCAAGAACCTGCGGGCACGCACCGCATCCGAGGAAGTGGACGAGATTTTCCACGTCCTGCCGCACACCGACGTGCTCGAACAGTTCGAACGACGCCGCGAGCAGGAAGGCGTGGCTGCCCTCGTAGACGGGTCCGAGCGAGACGTAGTCGTCGACCTTCTCGTTGCCGCCGAGGAACTTCACGTACCAGACGGGCATCAAGGTGCCCTGCGAATGTCCGACGAGGTCGACCTTCTCCGCGCCGGTCGCGGCGAGGACCTCGTCGACGAACTCCGAGAGTTGCTGTGCGCTGTCCTCCATCGGCAGCAGTCCACCGACGGAATTCAACGGCCAGGGGAGGTCGGCGTGGTTGCCGTAAGTGAGAGCGAAGACGCAGTAACCCTCGTTGGCGAGGAGAGGCCCGAGATACGACCAGTTGTTGTGCCGGTTGAGCACCGTGCCGTGGACGAGCACGACCGGATCCGGGTGTTCCTGCGACGGCACGCAGTCCCAGTCGTTCGTACCGAGCGCGTTACCGTTCGGGTCGCCGAACTCGTGGGCGAACCCGTCCAGGAACGTCTTTCCGACGGGTAGGGGAGGAGCGGGCTCCTCCGCGACTGCCGTTCCTGCCCCGACCACAGCGAAGGCGACCGCGAGTACCGCGGCGACCCATGAGCGTATGTGCATTCCCATCCCCCCGAAGTATGTGGATGGGCAAGGAAGTTAACAGAAATTCTTCCCCCAGGGGGAGTGCGGTTCCCGCAGGCGTCAGCCCTCGGTGTCTTCTGGGGAGCGCGCGGACTCCACTGCAGCAGTCATGGAGCCGAGGAACTCCCGCACGACCTCCAGTTGCGACTCGGAGAAGGGTTCGAGCGCGGCGGATGCCCGGGCGAAGAGCGGACCGAAGAAATCCCATCCGAGTTTCTCGGCCGCCGGGGTTACGCGCAGGATCACGCGCCGCCGGTCGTCGCTGTCGCGATCTCGCCGCACGTGACCGGCCCGTTCGAGCCTGTCGACGAGTGCGGTGATCGATGCGGTGTTGAGCCGCAGGTGCTCGGCGAGCCAGCTGGGTGTCGCGATCTCCCCGGCCCGTTCCCGGTCGAGAAGTCCGATCAGCGCTCGCAGATCGGTGGGATGCAGCGCGTGTTTCTGTGCGAATTCGGCGCCGAGCAGATCGAGTTGCACGGTGAGCGCGCGCAACCGGTGGATCATGTCGAGTCTGTCGTCGTCCGTCATGTCACCTCCGCCTCTCGACAGATTCTACTCGCCCACCTAATATCTCGATCATCTAGATATTAGACGGTGGAGGTTCCGATGCTCCGGTCACCACGCACATCGTTCGCAGAATCCGACGAGGGGCGCGCCTTCTACGCCGCGTACGACGCGCTCCTCGCGAAATGGCCACGCGGGACCGTGATCCACGATCTCGACTCCCGCTTCGGCACCACCCGCGTCGCCGAGTACGGACCACCCGACGCACCGCCGGTCCTGCTGCTCCCGGGTGCCGGCGCCACGTCGATGGTCTGGTTCGCCACCGCCGCGGCGCTGGGGGAGACCCACCGCGTGCTGGCCGTCGACATCATCGGCGACGTCGGACGCAGCGTCGCCGGTGGTGATCCTGTACGCAGCGTCGACGATCTGCTCGAATGGCTCGGCTCCGTCGCCGATGCTCTCGGGGTGACGCGGTGCGCACTCGTCGGTCACTCGTACGGCGCGATGACCGCACTCGCGGCAGCCGTGCGGACTCCCGAACGGGTCGGCCGGCTCGTGCTGCTCGACCCCAACTCGTGCTTTGCCGGGATGCGGCCCGCATATCTCCTGCGGGCACTTCCTGTTCTCGTCCGGCCCACCGCCGCCCGCGAACGGGCATTCCTCGAGTGGGAAACCCGAGGGGCACACCTCGATCCCGACTGGGTCACCCTGATGGCGCTCGGCGCGGCACACTTCCCGACCGCGAAGACGATCGTGCCCCGGCGTCCGTCGTTCGAAGAGTTGGGACGGTGCACAGCCGACACCACGGTGGTGCTCGCGCCGGTCGGGCGAGTCCACGACCCCGACAAGGTGGCCCGCGCAGCGCGGAAGGCGCTGCCGTCCTGTCGAGTCGTCACTCTCACCACCGGTACCCACCACACTCTGCCGATGTACCCGAGCGACGAGGTCGACGCAGTGCTGCGGGATGCACTGGGTGCCGGTGCGCCCGTCGAACTGGATTGTGACCCAGATCACCCGTGAATGTTCGATTGTTCGTTTCCGCAGGTCACCGCGCAGTAACGAGGTGTTCGCCGCAGGTTCGGGGTCTCGATGTGATCCAGAAGCCATGGAGTCGTAGAAACACACTCGCTACCGTTGATGGCGATCGAGTGCCCGAAACGGGCGAATGGAAGTGAGAGATCATGGGCAGTTCTCCAGCCCCTGAGCGAATAGCCGAATATCCCAGACCTTCGCACACCCTCCTTCATCTCACCGATACACACCTCGTCGGTGGAGACGAACTCCTCTACGGCACCGTCGACGCCGACACCCGCCTCGGGCTGATTCTCGAGGACATCCGTGCGTCGCAGGTCCGTCCCGATGCCCTGGTGTTCACCGGCGACCTCGCCGACCGCGGCCAGCC
Source organism: Rhodococcus sp. C26F (assembly GCF_053345925.1). Lineage (NCBI taxonomy): Bacteria > Bacillati > Actinomycetota > Actinomycetes > Mycobacteriales > Nocardiaceae > Rhodococcus > Rhodococcus sp. C26F. The sequence continues at coordinate 83,074 of NZ_JBKFBA010000021.1, read as the reverse complement.
CGACGCCTACCGCAAGCTCCGCGGTCTCGTCGAACCGCTGGCAGCAGCGCTCGGTGCCGACATCGTCTGGGCCATGGGTAATCACGACGACCGCGCGACCTTCCGTGAGGAACTCCTCGACGAAGATCCCGTGGGTGCACCCATCGACGAAGTCCACATGGTCGGCGGACTGCGGATCATCACGCTCGACACCTCGGTTCCGGGCCATCACCACGGCGAGGTCTCCGCCGAGCAGCTCGCCTGGCTGGCCGACGAACTCTCGACACCCGTCCCGTTCGGTACCGTTCTCGCACTGCATCATCCACCCGTGCCGAGCGTGTTCGACATGGCCGTCCTCGTCGAACTGCGCGACCAAGCGGGCCTCGCCGAAGTACTGCGTGGCACCGATGTGCGCGCCATCCTCGGCGGTCACCTGCACTACTCGACCTCGGCCACGTTCGCCGGCATCCCGGTCTCGGTCGCCTCGTCGACCTGCTACACCCAGGACCTGAACGTCCCGGTCGGCTCGCAGCGCGGACACGACGGCGCGCAGGGCTTCAACCTCGTGCACGTCTATCCCGACACGATCGTGCACTCCGTGGTGCCCAGCGGAAGCTACGCCACCGCCGGGCAACCCCACACGGCCGACGACGCGGCGCGGCGCCTGGCCGAAGCCGGCATTCGCATCCCCGAGAACCCCGACCTCACCGTTCGCGTCTAGCCGACGTCCGGTCCGCCCGGGTAGTCGGTCTCCCAGGGCGCAGGAATCGGGTAGTACCGCTCCAGGAACTGCGTGACCTTCGCGGTGCGCAGCTCCAGGTCTACCTCGGGCGTGCTGCCGTCGTTCAGGCAGAACAGGTCGAGATTGCGGCGCGCCAGGATCGTGTCCAGATGTCGCAGACCGGACTTCACGGTGGTGTCGACGTACTCCACCTTCGCCGTGGTCTGCTGCACCGCGCGGCCGGTCAGCAGCGTGTAGTAGTGGTAGAAGGAGTTCGTCACCGAGATGTTGTCGGCCGCCCGGAACGGGCTCGCCGCCGTCGCAGCGAACTCGTCCGCGAACTCGCGCTCCATCTCCGCCATGATCGACCTGCGCAACGGGACCGGTGTGTGCTCGAGGTGCCGAGTGATGGTGACCCCGAAGCGATCCTGCAGGAGCTTGCGGTTCATTCGGGCGGAGTTCTCGAATCCGCTGCGTGACGCGTTGTTTCGTCCGAGGCCGATCCGCACGTCACACTCGATGAACTTGCCGACGCCCCCGCCGGAGAAGAACAGGCTCGGGCTCACCCGGCGACCGAAGAACATGTCGTCGTTCGAGTACAGGAAGTGCTCGGACAGTCCCGGGATGTGATGCAGCTGCGACTCGACCGCCATCGAGTTGTAGGTGGGCAGCGCCGACGGATCGGTGAAGAACTCCTCGCTCCGCACGAAGGTCACGCGCGGATCGTCGGCGAGCCACGCCGGTCGCGGCGAGTCGGTGGCGACGAAGATCCGCCGCACCCACGGCGCGTACATGTGGACCGAACGCAGGGCGTACTTCAGTTCGTTGATCTGCCGATAGCGCGCCGGCGAGTCGTCACCTTCGCCGACGACATAGTTCTGCATCAGCTTCGCGCGCTTGGCCTGGAACGACTTCGACGACCCGTCGACCCACGAGAACACGAGGTCGATCTCGAACGGGATGTCGCCGGGATGGCGGTCGAACATGCCTTCGATCGTGGGCCACAACTGTCCGTACCGCTCGACCGTCGTCCGGCGCATCTCGTCGCGCAGGGCGATCGTGCGGGTGAGAGCGTTCGGACGAGGCATGATCACCTCGTCGTCGGTGTAGGTCCACAGCTCGATGTCCACACCGTTCGAGGCGCCGTACCGCAACCCGCTGGTCAGCTCGACCCGCGGGCGGAACAGCCGGAACACCCGGTCCTTCCTGTCGCGCGAGAGCCGACCGTCCGCCACCGGGACGGGACGCCGCTTCGAACCGACGGCCTTCGAGTAGAAGGGCTCGTCGGCACACCCCTCGACGAGAGCGGCGCGCAGCCGCTTCCGGTCGGCGCGGTCGATCGCGAGGATCGGACGGTCGCTGTCGTCGCGCACGAGCAGGTAGTCGATGTGCGCCCGGTCGAGCACGCGGCGCAGGAACAGCACGTCCTCGATCCGAGCCTCGTCGGGCGTGGTGGTGGTGATCGGGATGGCGTAGCGATCCTCGAACCACACCACTTCCTCGTGCCTCGCGGGGCCGCGGACGGTGGCGCGGCCGAGCGGCGGAGCGTCTCCGACCTGCTGGGAAACGGAGACGTAGGGAGCGTTGTGGGGGGCCGGCGTGTGCGTCGGAATCTCCTTTCACGAGTCGGGACAGGAATGGCCCATTTTAACGCCGATCTGAGCTAAGTTCCCGCGTCGGCGATGTGACGATCCGGTGAAGCCCGCCGCGGGCGGCTCTCGAAGCGGCGAAACCGCGCGGTGTAGCCTGTCCGCAGGACTCGACACGGGGTGCCGGAAACGGCTGAGAAAACACCCGTCGAACCTGATCTCGATAATGCGAGCGAAGGGATGCCGAGCCGGCGACAGGCCACAGGTCTGTCGCCCTCACGCACCCTTCCCCACACAGGGAAGGCACAGAAGATGTCATTGCAGAACCAGGTCGTCCTCGTCACCGGCGCCGGTCGCGGACTCGGCCACTCCATCGCACAGGCGTTCGCCGACGAAGGAGCCGCCGTCGTCCTCGACTACCGGCGCAGCGGCGAGAGCGCCCACGAACTGGCCGACAAGATCGGACCCGAACGAGCGGTCGCGCTTCAGGCCGACGTCACCGACCGCGCCGACGTCGAGTCGCTGTTCACCCGGGCCCGCGAGCACTTCGGACGACCCGTCACCACCGTCGTCAACAACGCCCTGCCCGACTTCTCGTTCAACGGCGACGCCCGGCCCAAGGCCGACGAGATCGGATACGACCGGTTCGGCGCCCAGTTCGACGGCGTCATCGGCGGCGCGGTCAACGTCATCCAGGCAGCGCTGCCGGGCATGCGGGAAGCCGGCGGCGGCAGCATCGTCAACATCGGTACCAACCTGTTCCAGCACCCCGTCGTCCCGTACCACGACTACACCGCCGCGAAGGCCGCGCTCCTGTCGCTGACCCGCACCTTCGCCGCCGACCTCGGCCCCGACGGGATCCGCGTCAACATGGTCTCCGGTGGTCTGCTGCGCACGACCGACGCCTCGTCGGCGACCCCCGAAGCGGTGTTCGATCTCATCGCGTCGTCGACGCCGCTGCGGAAGGTCACCACGCCCGAGGACTTCGCGGCCGCGGTGCTGTTCTTCGCCTCCGACTGGTCGCGGGCCGTCACCGGACAGAACCTGGTGGTCGACGGGGGACTGGTGATGAACTGATGGCCGGACCACGCACTCTCCACCTCAACGCCTTCCTCTACGGCGTCGGGCACCACTCGTCGGCGTGGCGGCATCCCGACTCCGCGGCCGAACGCATCGGCGACATCACGTATTTCGAGGAACTCGCCCGCACCGCCGAACGGGGTTGCCTCGACGCGGTGTTCTTCGCCGACGGTCACAGCGTCAACCCGAAGTACACGGCGGGCACCACGTGGTTCCTCGAACCGCTCACCGCGCTGTCGGCGATGGCGCGCGCGACCGAGCACATCGGTCTCGTCACCACCGTCTCCGCGAGTTTCTTCACGCCCTTCCACGCCGCGCGGATGCTCGCCTCGCTCGACCACATCAGCGGGGGACGGGCGGGTGCGAACATCGTCACCTCGATGTTCGACGAGGAAGCGCGGAACCACGGATTCGACTCCCTGCCGCCGCACGCCGAACGGTACGCGCGGGCCGAGGAATTCATCGAGGTGCTCTGTGCGCTGTGGGATTCCTGGGACGACGGCGGTGTCCTCGTCGACCGGTCGGGTGGCAGGTTCCTCGACTCCGACGCGATCCGTCCGATCCATCACCGAGGCAAGCACTTCCGCGTCGACGGTCCGTTGACCGTGCCCCGGTGCCCGCAGGGGCGTCCGGTGCTGTTCCAGGCGGGAGCGTCGGAGACCGGACGCAACCTGGCGGCCCGCCACGCCGAGGCCGTCTACTCCGTCGCGTGGGACATGACCGCCGCGCTCGAGTACGCCACCGACCTGCGCGCGCGGATCGCCGCGGCCGACAGGGATGCCGGTACGGTCGCCATCCTGCCCGGACTCGTCACCTACGTCGGCCGCACCGAGGAGGAGGCGTGGGCGAAGAAGGCGGAACTCGATGCGCTCCTCGACGTCGATGCCGCCATCACCCAGCTCGGCGTCTTCACCGGTCAGGACTACACCGGCCACGACCTCGACGCGCCGGTCGCCGACCTGCCACCCATCGAGGAGTTCAGCGGGCCGCAGGGTCGCTACGCGACGGTGCAGCGCATCATCGAGACCCGCCGTCCCACCCTGCGCGAACTGCTCGGCTACCTCGCCGCGGGTGGTGGTCACGCGACGATGATCGGTACTCCCGAGACCGTCGCCGACAGCATCGAGGAATGGTTCACCGCGGGCGCCTGCGACGGCTTCAACCTGATGTGTCCCGCCTATCCGGATTCGCTCGACGACTTCGTCGAGCTCGTCGTCCCGGAACTGCAGCGTCGTGGCCTGTTCCGGACCGAATATCCCGGCTCGACCCTGCGCGACTTGCTCGGTCTGAAGGCGCTGTAGCGGAGAAGAGCGCGAATCGGTCATCGGAGCGGGTTGTAGCGCGCGCCGATGACCGTTTCGCGCTCCTGAGCGGCCCGACGCGCCTGCCACCGGCGGGCCGGTACGATCAGCCTCCCGGCGCCGGCGCGGGAGTGCTTTCCTCCGCTCCGGGAGCGCGTGCCGGATCGCCCGGCGGTTGATAGCTCGAGCCGTAGAAGATCGGCAGGATGCCCTTGACGAGGGTCAGCGCCGAACCTTCACCCGACGGCACCGTCGACAGGTTCGTGGCGATGACGATCGTCAGGTCGGTCTTCGGGTCGTGTCCCATGAAGGTCATGAAGCCGGGAAGCTGACCGTCGTGCCCGAGCAGGGGACCGAACTGCGCCATGCCGAGTCCGTATCCGGCGGTTCCCCCGCCCACCGACTGCACGCTGTCGAGCCGGGTCTTCTGCATCTGCTCATCGAGCAGACCGCCGCCGACCAGTGCCTTCACATAGGTGGTCATGTCGTCGACGGTGGAGATCGCAGCGCCCGCGGTCCACGTCCACGACGGGTTGTCGTCTGTCACGTCGTTCGGCTTCAACGTTCCTGCGACCGCGGCGGCCTGCTCGTCCTCCGGCAGCGCGAAGGTGTCGATTGTGGAGACGTTGGTGCCGAACATGTAGCCCTGCGGATGCGGATCGGGAATGGAGGAATCATCGTTCGCCGGGAACGAGGTGTCCGCCAATCCGAGCGGGACGAAGATGCGCTCGTCGAACGCCTCCGCGATCCGCATGCCCGTCAGTTCTTCCACGACGAGCCCGAGCAGCACCGTATTCGTGTTGCTGTATTCGAACTGTTCCCCGGGCGGGAAGTTCACGGGCTGGGCGAACGCGATCGCGAGCAACTCCTCCGGCGTCCACGCCTTCTCGGGTTCGCGGTCCAGGGTCGCGTTGAACTCTGGGTCGAAGCTGTAGCTGTACAGGCCGCTCCGCATGTCGGCGAGCTGCGCAATGGTGATCGTGTCGCCGTTCGGGACACCCTCGACGTACTTCGATATCGGGTCGTCGAGCGACAGGCGACCTTCCTCGACCAACTGCAGGACGGCGGTGACCGTCATCGTCTTCGTGTTGCTGCCGATGCGGAAATGGTCGTCGGCGGAGATCGGGTCGTCGGCATCGATGGTGGAGGTGCCGAACGTGCCGGTCCAATCACCGCGGTCGGGGGAGCTGATCTGGACCACCGCGCCGGGAATGGCGTTGTCGCGCATCAACTGCTCGACGGTCGATTCCAGCTCGGCCACGTACTCGGGCTGAGCTTGATCGGAAGAGGTCGGCGACGGTGTGGATTCGGGCTCGGTGGTATCGGAACTGCACGCCGAAGCGGTCAGTACGGCCACCGTCAGGAGCGACGCTGCGAGTGTCTTCATCAATCGTCTGCTTTCGGGATCGGTGGTCCCCGAAAGAACAGGGGACTCTGTGATGGTGTCACGAATTCGGACATTTCCCGCTGTCGAGGTGAATTTTTCACCCCTTCCGAACGATTCCGATCGCAGTGTCCCCCGTGTCATCCTGGATCGGGGCCGATTTCGTGTTCGGAGGTCGAATCATGAAGGCACTGGTGTTCCACGGACCGGGGAAGCGATCGTGGGAGGACGTTCCCGACGCGACGATCCAGGACAGTACCGATGCCGTGGTGCGGGTCGACGCGGTCACCATCTGCGGCACCGACCTGCACATCCTCGGAGGTGACGTACCCGAGGTGACCGACGGACGGATCCTCGGTCACGAGGCCGTCGGAACGGTGGTCGAAGTGGGCGACGGAGTGCAGACACTCGCGCCCGGCGACCGCGTGCTCGTCTCGTGTGTCACCGCGTGCGGCACGTGCCGGTTCTGCCGCGAGAGCCGCTACGGGCAATGCCTCGGAGGAGGCGGCTGGATCCTCGGGCACCTGATCGACGGCACCCAGGCCGAACTGGTCCGAGTTCCGTACGCCGATAATTCGACCCATCGGATTCCCGACGGCGTGAGCGACGAACAGATGCTCATGCTCGCCGACATCCTGCCCACCTCCTACGAGGTCGGTGTTCTCAACGGCCGTCTCCGACCGGCGGACGTCGTCGTCATCATCGGAGCCGGTCCTATCGGGCTCGCCGCCATCCTCGCCGCACGACTGTTCAGTCCGAGCCGCATCGTCGCCGTCGACCTCGCCGACAGCCGCCTCGAAGCGGCGAAGGAATTCGGGGCGAACGTCGTGGTCAACAGCGGTCGCGACGACGTGGCGGAGGTCGTCCGCGATCTCACCGGAGGTCTCGGCGCCGACGTCACGATGGAGGCCGTCGGCTATCCGGAGACGTTCGAGCAGGCGGTCGCGCTCGCTCGCCCGTGCGGGCACGTCGCCAACATCGGTGTGCACGGCAAGCCCGCGACGCTGCACCTCGAGGACATCTGGATCAAGAACCTGACGATCACCACGGGCCTCGTCGACACCTATTCGACGCCCACCCTCATCGGTCTCGTGAGCAGCGGTCAGCTCGACACGTCACCGATGATCACGCACCGGTTCGCGCTCGACGAATTCGAACAGGCCTACGACGTGTTCTCCCGCGCCGGCGAAACCGGTGCGTTGAAGGTGCTCCTCACCGCCGGTTCGTGACCGGCCCTGCCCTCACTCCTGCTGGTTGACCACATCGAGAAGCTGCTGGATCTGCTCCGGCTCGACCCTCGGAGCGAATCCGGCGAGGCGACCGAGCGGCATCGACGCCGCCATCTTCAGGACGCTCTCGTCGATCCCGACGTCGCCACCCATCGAACCGAACGCCTGCAGGACGATCTCGGCCGCCTCGGGGTTCTGGAACAGTTCTCCGAGAGACGATTCCATCGTCAGCGGAATCCGCACCGCGTCGCCCTTCACGTCGACGGTGAGCGCCTGCCGGATGTCGCGACTCGATGCGCCGATCTCGATGCTGTACGTGCCGCCTTCGACCACCCAGGAATCGACTCGGGTGTCCCAGTACGCGAGGTCGTCGCGTCGCACATGCACGGCGACCCGCTGCGATTCGCCGGGATCCAGACGAACCTTGGTGAATCCCTTCAGCTCTCGCGGCGCCCGCGCGACCGAGGAGTCGGGCACACCGACGTAGACCTGCACGACCTCGGCACCCGCACGCTCGCCGGTGTTGGTGACGGTGACGTGCACCGTGAGATCGCCGTCGGATTCCACTGCGGCATCGGCGTATTCGAAGGTCGTGTACGACAGGCCGTGGCCGAACGGGAACGAGACATCGAGGCGACGCGCGTCGTACGAGCGGTATCCGACGAACAGTCCTTCGCCGTACCGTACGTGGCCGTGCTCGCCCGGGAAGTTCGTGTGTGCCGGGGTGTCCTCGAGACGGATCGGGACGGTCTCCGCGAGGCGCCCACTCGGATTCACCTGCCCGTAGAGGACGTCGGCGACGGCACCGCCACCGGCCTGCCCGAGCAACCACCCTTCGACGATCGCAGGAACACGATGGGCGAAGCCGCTCAACCGCACGACACCACCGTTCGACAACACGACGACGACGTTCGGATTCGCCAGCAGTACCGCGTCGAGCAGCGCGATCTGACTGTGCGGGAGTTCGAGATCGTCGCGGTCGAAGCCCTCGGATTCGAGTTCGGCGGGCACACCCAGGAAGACGACCGCGATCTCCGCCTTTCCGGCGAGCGCGACCGCTTCCTCGACGGGTTCGGCCGAGTCCGATCCGTCGAGTGCATATCCGGCAGCGAAGGGCACGTCGCGACCGGACAGTGAGCGCATCTCGTCGAGCGCGTTGTCGAGGCGCGTCGGTTCGATGCGGGACGAACCGGCGCCCTGGTAGCGCGGAGTGCGGGCGAGTTCGCCGATCACCGCGACATTCGCATCGGCGGCGAGGGGGAGCAGGTCGTTCTCGTTGCGGAGCAGGACGATGCTCTGGTCGGCCACCTCGCGGGCGAGGGCGTGGTGGGCATCGGCGTCGAAGGTCGCCTCGGGATCGGCCGCAGCGACGGCCTTCTGCACCAGTTCGATCACTCGTGAAGCCGCCTGGTCGAGCACCGACTCGTCGACCGTGCCCGCCCGGACGGCCGCGACGATCTCGGCATCCGTACGACCTCCCGTCGACGGCATCTCGAGATCCAGACCGGCGACGAGGGACGCCACACGGTCGTCGACGGCACCCCAATCGCTCACGACCAGACCCTCGAAACCCCACTCGTCGCGCAGGACGTCGGTGAGCAGCCACGGGTTCCGGGAGGAGAACACGCCGTTGATGCGGTTGTACGAGCACATCACCGTCCACGGCTGCGCGTCGCGCACGACCCGCTCGAAGGCGCGCAGGTAGATCTCCCGCAACGGCCGCGGGTCGATATCGGCGGAGACCCGCATCCGGTCGGTCTCCTGATTGTTCGCCGCGAAGTGCTTGAGCGACGCACCGACGCCCTGCGACTGCAGGCCGCGCACGAGCGCGGCGCCCAGGACACCGGAGATCAGCGGGTCCTCCGACAGGTACTCGAAGTTCCGCCCGCACAGCGGGGAGCGCTTGATGTTGATGCCGGGCCCGAGCAGTACGGCGACCTGCAGCGCCTTGGCTTCCGCGCCCAGTGCTGCGCCGACCCGTTCGACCAGCTCCGGATCGAAGGAGCACCCCAGCGCGACGGCGGGCGGGAAGCAGGTCGCGGGGGTGGACGAGTTCAAGCCGAGATGATCGCCCGCCGCGGTCTGCTTGCGTACGCCGTGTGGCCCGTCGGTGAGCATGATCGAGGGAATGTCCGCGCGCGGAACGGATTCGGTGTGCCAGAAGTCGAGGCCGCTCATGAGCGACGCCTTCTCCTCGACGGTCAGTTGCGCCACGGTCTCGAAGGGTGCGCGGGGGGCCGGTTCGGTCATGAGGTTCCTATTCCGAGTGCGGTCGGGTCCACCGTGGTCGAGCCTCGGCGATGTCCGATCTTGCCACCGAAGGAGCGTGCAAGTTCCTCCATCACGTGTGGCCACGGGATCCGCTCCTGCTCGAGGCGGAGTCCTTCCTCGCGCAGCCGCGTGAAGACCTCGGCTTCCGACGGCGTCAGTCGTGCCGGTACGTGCGAGCTGGGGGACGGTTCGGGTACCGCGAGAGCGGTCCAGGCTTCCAGGGTGTGGAGATCCATGAGGAAACTGCGCACGTCAGGTAGGTGCGCGCGGAAGCGGTCGAGAATCGCGAAGCCGTGCGTGTCGAGATCACCCCAGTAGACGACATCCGAGTCGGCGAGCCAGGGTATTGCGGTCAGTTCGTGCACTGCGTAGCCGCTGCCGTGTACGGCAACTGTGCCCGGCAGATCCGGCAGCGCATGGAGACCCTCCTTGTTCTCGAGAACCAGTATGCGTTCAGTGCGGAGCGGCAACGCGGCGAGCTCGTCCAGCGGCGCCGCGAAATGCTTCGGCATCGAGGGGAGCACTGTGCGATCGCATACAGCAACGTGGCACAGCCGCGGCACCGAACGAACACCGAGGTCGCGGCGTCCGATGGCGCCTTCCAGAAGCAACTCGACCAGTCCGCGATGTCGCGAAATCCACTTGGTATCGACACCGGGTACCGGCAGCTGCCGAATGAACAGCCCCGAAGCCGGGTGGTCTGCCAGCCATCGGACCACGCTGACGAGTCGTGTGAAGTCCGCTTCGTCGAACTGGAGCCACCGTGAAAGGCTCGACGCGATCGCGCTGGGAAGCGCGGCAGTGCCAGGTGACAGGGCCTCGACCAACTGCATCCGCCTCGCGGTGAGAGTGTGCCACTCGGACGTGTGGCCTGCTGCGGCAGCAATCTCACCGGGGCCTGTGAACACGATCCGCACAGGCACATCCTGCGTTCCGAAACTGGGCCAACGACGCGACTCCCAGTGCACCCGACCGATCCCACGCCGCGTCTGCCAGACGCGAACCCATGCGATTACGGCGTCGGGGTCTTCGGCGACCTGTCGTTCAGTGGGAGGGTGCAACGCGATCGACAATGAATCCCACTCGGCCGCAACAGGGTCGGCCACCCATTTACTGCGACGACTACGGTAGGCCGTTGCTGCCCTGGTAGCCACAGTGGACGGTGGCACGCACACCGTGCTCATCCGCGGGAATCCTTCTCGTTACTGCGGATCGGAAGCAAGGCCAAGTGCGAGTACTTCTTGTCCGTGATACTGACGGCTGCGACGCCGTCGATGTAATCATCGAGAGTCTGCAACAACTTCAGTGGCGTGGCGAGCACCATATGGAAACCGAATCGGGTGAACACGTCGAGTGCTCGTCGCGTGTACGCGGGATCTGCGCGGTCGAACGCCTCGTCTAGAATGACGGTGCCGTAGCGGGGCAGATCCTCACCGGAAGCCGCGAGCTGATAACGCAGGGCCGCGGCAAGGCAGAAGAACACCAGCTTCTGGGCTTGTCCCCCGGACAAGCCGGAACTCGAATCGTGGAAGTTCACGTCGGCGCCCTCCGAATCGACCTCCACTCCGACGAAACCGACGTGCATCCGGGTGTCGAGCATCAACTGCCGCCAGCGTCGATCGGCAGGCTCGCCGGAATCGAGACGTTCGAGTATCGCTTCCATCTGCCCGAATCGCTGCTCGGCTGCCGTTCGATCTTCTTCTGAGAACGAACCACTGACGATCCGTTGCAAGTCCGCCAGAAAGTCGGAAGTGGCAGGAGAACGTCGATCCTTCACATCGATTCGCAGAACTCGATCGGTGTCGAAAGGGGACCGCCGGAGCGACTCGTTCACCGGTTCGATGCGCGAACGGATCTCCCCCGGTGCTCTGCGGATCGCACGGGCGAGCTCGCCGATATTTCGGGTCGACTGCTCGTTGAGCAGTCGGAAGAACTCGTCCTCATGAGCCGGCAGGTTGTCGTTGCGTAACTGAGCGAGAACGGTGAGAGCATCGTCGACGTACTCGGCATCGGAGCGCATCTCGGCGCGGCGTGACTCCCATTCCGCGAGATAGGCGGTGAGGATCGCGGTGATGCGCCGTTCCGCATCCGTGATTCGGGTGAGTACCTCGCGGAGCTCGTTCGTGATCGAGCGGCCGACGGTGTGCAGGAGGCGGTCGATGTTCTCGACCGTGAGGCGGCGTGCAGCAGCATCGAATCGGGCGCGGATGCGCGCGCCGGCCTCTTCGGGAACAGAGAAATCGGCGTGTTCCTCCGCCTCCACGAGTCGTGTCTGCATCTGCAACAGGTCGTCTCGGTGGCGTTCGAGCCCGGCCGTGGCGGCCGCATGTGCTGTACGAGCGGCCTTCTCCTCGCTCTCCGCGCGAGCAAGCTCCGTGGTCAGCGAAGCGTACTCGGTATTGCGCTGCATCCACCCCTCGATCCGCTCGGCGATGGAGTCCACCATCGCCTCGGCCGCGATGACATCGATCTCTGCCCACGTGGTTTCACGGATGGTTTCCGCCGCACGGCGACGATGCTGGATCGTAGCCTCTGCCTGCTCGAGCAGCTCCTGACGGTGCTGCAGGCCGGCGATCTCGGATTCGACCCGGGTGATACGGCGTCGCAGATCGGAGAGCTTGGCTTCGTTGTCGAAACCGAGCACCCACCGACTGCGGTCGCCGATGCGGTGTCGGTCGTCCTTCTCGTATCGGTCGCCGCCGTGTCGGACTTGACCGGCGAGAGTCACACCGCGTGGCACACTGCGCAATTCGTCGTAGGTTGCTACGCATGCGTAGTCGAACCGCTCGGCGAGATGGTGCCGGAGCCATTCCACGAGCGGCCCCGGACGCACCTCGAGCTTTCGGACCAGCGAATCCTCGCGGGTGGCCGGCGTGGCGGGTCGGCCGGACAGGGTACGTACCCGCCGGTACACCAGCCGTGCACCGAGATGTTCTTCGTCCACCGCTGCTGCGACACGCGAATAATGCTCGTCGGGAACCAACAGGGTGCGGGCGAACCCGCCGAGAACGCGCTCGATGGGGCCCGTCCAGTCGGAGTACTCGGATCGCACCTCGATGAGTTCGCCGGCGAAGTGCAGTACATCCTCGCTGAGGCCGGTCGCGGCGCACACCAGTTCGCGTACCCGTAGCAGGGCGGGATCGAGGTTGGAGCGCCTGGCGGCGAGCATCTCCCGATCGGCAAGGAGTTGCCTGTGGTCCGAGCGTAGTGAGCCGAGTGTCCGCACCACCCCGTACACGTCGTCCCTGCGTGTACCCGCTGTCGCGTCGAGCTCTCTCAGTTCGGTTTCGATCTGTGCCTGGAGATGCACGAAATCTTCGGCGGAAGCCGGTGTCTGCGCGTCCCATGATTCGAGTAGCGTATCGAATTTGCTCCGTGACTGGATGATTCGATTCAGGTCGGCTTCTGTTGCGTCGCGCTGCAGCCGCAGAGTGGACAACCGGCCACCATCTGCGGTTTCGAGTCGCACTCGGAGATCGAGGGTACGTTCGGCGGCGCGGTCGGCTTCGGCAGCGGTCTTGTCGACAGCGGTCTGCAACAGGCCGGTCTGTGCTCGGGCTTCGTCGACCTTATCCCGCAGCAGATCGATCGTGATCTTCGCGTGAACCGCGTCGAGGTGGTCGTTCTCCTCCTGCAGTTCGCACTGTTGCCGCAGACCCCGGCACCGAGCGTCGGCGAGTCCGACGAGTGGGTCGAGGGTCTCGACCTGTCGCCGCGCGTCGACAACGATGCGATGCGCCTCGCGTAGATCGCGGAACTGTGTGGTGGCGCGATCGGCCATCGCGAATGTATCGGGCTCGTCGAGCATGTAGTCGCGGAGCAACTGATCGAGACTGCTCAGACTCTTTGCCGACAGTGTGCGATGCAACAGCCGTTGTGCTCCTTCCGACGAGATCCCGAGCTTTGCGCGGAATGCGCGAGCGAACGGTGCGTAGCCGGGATTGACGGTGGCATCGGGCCAGCGCTTGCGGATACCGCGAGTGTCGATCCCACGAGCGGCGAACGGTTCGAGATCGGTCAGATCGAGATCGGAATCGAGGATCAGGTGCAGATGGGAGACGTCGCTGTTGGCGTTGGCCGCACGCCTCAGATGCATGAGTTTGACGAGCGTGACGGGCGCGGCACCATCACCTATGCCATAGGTCAATGCGACCCCGCTCCACGTGGCGCCGGTGCGCAGATAGGAAGCAGTCAACGAGTCGGTGTCGGCATCGGCCTCACGCCGCCACGCTCCACGGATATAGCTCACGAAATTGCGGCCGGATCCACTGACGGATTCCTGAGCGGCCGCATTGAACCGGACGCTGCCGCCCGGCATGAGCACCGTGGAGATCGCATCGATGAGAGTGGACTTTCCGGACCCCGACGCGCCTGTGATCAGGAATCCCTTGCGCGCAATCGGAATGTCGTGGTGACCGTGGAAGGTTCCCCAATGACCACCTGCACGCGGGCGAGTCGGAACTGGGACGGGTGGACCGGGGCGACCGTCACGGCTGATCCTCGGCGACGATGCGGCGGAACTCCGCTTCTACCGCCGCGACCTGATCGGCGTCGAACAATTGCCGCAACACCGGCGAGACCTCCATCCGCCCCTCCGTGGACGTCGGCGCAAGTAGGCTGTACTTCTTCATCTTCTCCCACGAAGAATTCACTCTGCGCCGGAAACCGGCCGGATCCGTGCTGGTGGCCGCTCGGTACATCTCCAACTGCCCGATCACCTCGTCGAAATCGACGATCACTCGCTCACCAGGTTGAGCTCGAAGAAGCAGTTGTCGCAACGACAACAGCATCACAGTGTCCATGAACGTCAGCCGTTCGGTGCGCAACACTGCAGGTGTCCGGTGCTCTCCGGTCTCCGCGGGACGCGTGAACGCCAATTGTTCGTCTTCATCGACGACGAGATCGAGGAAGACGTCGGCCAAACGCGAACGCAACACCCGTTCGTCGCGGATCACCGTCCGCCACACCTCCGGGTGCTTGCTCGCGGTGATGAGCGGCCCCTTGAGAAGCTGGACCAGTGCGCGGCGGGTGTCGAGTTCGAGCTCGCCGGTGTCGCCGGAATACAGCCCGGCCGTCGAATCGGTCATCACGTGTCCCGTCGTCGGTCGGCGAATGCCGGATCGGTGGGGTCGAACAGGTGACGACGTACCGTAGCCACCCGTTCGGAGCCGGAAGGGGAGCTCCAGCGGATCTCCTCCGTACCCGGCATGCGGCTTCCGTGCTCGACGGCGAGAACCAGCAAACCGACGGCGGTCGCCAAACCTTGTGTGGCCGGATACTCACGCAGCACGTCCCCGATCGTCGCGCTGCCGTGTGTGCGGAGGGTGGCCGCGACATTGTCGAACAGCTCGTCCATGTCGATCTCCGATTCCCGGACGATACGCCGCAGATCGGCGAGATCCAGCGCACCTGCCGGCTGTGAGACCACCGGTTCGGCCACCAGATCGTCGGCAGGATTGTGCAACTGCAGGGCTGCGACGGAATCGATGCTCATGCCGATCCGCACGAGCTCGAGATCGAGAAGGTCGTAGGGCTTACGGTGTGATGCCGCCTGCACAGCGTGCTGCTGCGCCGACCGTAGCAACCGCTGGAGCCGCCGGTGTTCTTCGTAGTGCCGGGACTGCACGAAATGCCGCAGCGACCGTGACAGTGACGTCATGGTCGCATGGACTTCACTACCGGCTTCCTCCATCTCGGTGAGTAACGAGCGGAACCGGTGACGCTGCTCGGGTGACAGGCTCTGGGCGAACGGGCGGCTCAATACCGCCTCGATCCACTCGTCGAGCTGAGACGACCGCTCCGGATCGATGATCATGTCGTAAAAGCCGGTGAAGCTGCGCCCTGCATCCGAACTGCCGATGAGATCGACACCTCGGAAGACCTCGCCCAGGGTGTCGCCGCGGTTGCCGTCGTCGTCGAGGATCCGTGCCCGCAACTCGCGATTGAGTCCTTCGAGTTCGGCCCGTACGCGTGCAAAATCTCCTGGGACCTCCTCGGCCAACGCCAGGATCTCGGCCGAACGTTCCACAGCTCGAACTCCGTCGAGGACAGGGAAGTCGCCGGATTCCACAGCCTCGATCTGTCGATCGAGCGTGTCGCGCTCCGCCCTCAGCGCCGCCAGACGGGTTTGCGTCCGCGGATCCGAATCGCGCGCCAGGGCCTGTAGCTGACTCGACAGCGTAGTCAAACGCGATTCGGTCACGGAACTGGTGCCGGTCGTCAGTCCTGCGACGAAATTCAGTGCGGCGAAGGTGGCCTCGGTCGGCTCCAACGTCTCTTCGCGCGAACCTGAATCGGCACGTCGCAGCAGAAATCCGGCGCGGACCCAATCGGCGCAATAGGCCTGACCGGTGCGTGGAAGATCGAATCCCTGGTCACGGAGTCCCTGCAGATCTACGTCGAGGCGCGCGAACAATTCGGGCGCAGGAAGTCGCCGGGTTCCCCGATCGAAATGCCGCTCCAGCATCCCGAGGACAGCCGGGGCGTTGTCGGCCCGCAACAAGGTCCACGCGGCATGCTGGTCGCGTAGGCGTGTCAGGCGGTACAGGTCGGCAGTGGACACGGCTTCTCTCTCACTTCGATCGCGCCCATGGTGGCATATGCGTACGACAGTCGTCCTCTGTGGGATCGGTTGGACATCGGGGTGATGGCGACGCTGTCGGCGACACGGGTCACAATGTTCGATCGTGGTGGTTCTCGTCGGGGGACGAAGCGATCGGAGGAGTACGTGATCGAAGTGCACGCACCCGCGGAGGGGGCCGTGATGTTGCCCCACGACCATCGGTGGGTGGTGGTCGACGTCGAGACCTCGGGCGTGCGTCCCAACGCCCACCGGGTCCTGAGCGTCGCCGCCCTCGTATTGCGCGAGGACGGGTCCGTGGAGCGGGAGTTCTCGACCCTCGTCGACCCCGGCTGCGATCCGGGACCGGTGCACATCCACAACCTCACCCGGGAGCGCCTCGCCGGGTCGCCGCGATTCGAGGACATCGCCGGTGAACTGAGCGGGATCCTCCACGGCGCCACGATCGTCGCCCACAACGCGTCGTTCGACTACGGATTCCTCGACGCCGAGTTCCGCCGGGCCGGCACCTCGCTCCCGGCCGAGCATCGCCTGTGCACGCTCGCGTTGTCGCGCCGACTCGAACTCGACGTCCCCAACTACCGGCTTGCCACCCTCGCGCAGCACTGGCAGGTCCAGCAGCTGCAGGAGCACGACGCCTACGACGACGCGCGGGTCCTGTCGGAGATCTTCCTGCGCAGCGCCGCGATGGCCGACAACCTGCAGTTGCCGCTGCCCGTCGTCAACTGCCGCAGCCGCAAGTCGGTGTATCCCGCCTCCGTCCCGCGGGTCGCGTGCCAGTGGAAAAACCCGGGTCGTCTCGGCGACGACGGCCTCGTCCAGGGCATGAAGGTCGTGATCAGCGGTTCCACCGTCACCCCGCGGGTCGTGCTCGCGAACCGGTTGACCGACGCCGGGCTCGACGTGATGAACAACGCGAGCAAGCAGACCAGCGTCGTGGTGTGCAACGACCCGACGGTGCAGACCGCCAAGGTCCGCAAGGCGATGGCCGAGGGCATTCCCGTGATCAGCGAGCAGCAGCTCGAGGACCTGCTGACGCGGGTGCGGCCGGGTGAACCGAAGGTCGCGACAGTCGTCGACATCATTCCGCCGCCGGAACCGCAGGTCGCGGTGGCGCCTCCGGCCCGGCCGCCGACCGGACAGAAGCCCAAGCTGTGGACCGGACGCAAGGTGCTGCTGCTCGGCGGCACGCACCTGCAGGCCGTCATGATGCGCTCGCGCCTCACCCAGCTCGGTGCCCGCCCGGCCCTCAACTTCACGGCCGCCGTCACCGACGTGCTGGTCCTCGAAGGAGGAGAGGCCGACAAGCGGATGGCGCGGGTCGCGGCGCGTGAGCTGCCCGTCCTCCGACCCGACGATGTCGATGCCGCAGTGGAGAAGGGAGTCGTGCCCCCGCACATGCGCGTGGAGTCGTGGCTGACGGCGCCGGTGCTGTCCCGCGGCGAGGTGATCGACCTGCCGTCCGACAGTCACCGCTGGGCCGTGAACGTCGCGTGGAAGGCCGAGACGGCCGGCGACGAGTTCGACCTCGACGTCGTCGCCTTCCTGCTCGGAGCCGACGAAAAGGTCGACACCGACGACGATTTCGTCTTCTACAACAACCCGCTCTACGACGACGGCGTCGTCGAACTGACCATCGACGGCTCGAGTGAGCATTGCATCCGCATCGACCTCGCGGAGCTTCCCGCCGAATGCGAACGCATCGCCGTCGCCGCGGCCATCGACGGCAACCGCACCTTCGGCGAACTCGGCGCAGTGTCGGTCGGAGTCGACAGCGACAGCGGCACCGCCGCGACGTTCGTGCTCGACGCCGGCACCACCGAACGCACCATGGTCCTCGCCGAGATCTACCGCCGCGCCGGCAAATGGCGGCTGCGCGCGGTGGGGCAGGGGTACGACGACGACCTCGCGGCCCTCGCACGCCGGTACGGGGTGGATGTCGATGACTGACGCATCGGGGGATCTGTCGTGAGAATCCGGATCCCGGAACAGCCCCGGTTCGCGCACGCGACCGAAGAGGTCGTATGGCGCGCGCTCGTCGACCAGCTCGGACCGAACGATCTCGTCGTTGCCAACCAGCGCGTCACCGATCACGACAAGGATCACGAGATCGACTTCGTCGTCGCGCTTGAGGGGTACGGCGTGATCTGCCTCGAGGTCAAGGGTGGCGAGGTCTGGTGCGAAGACGGCAATTGGTACCAGCACCACCGGTCCGGCCCCGCGATCATCGAGCCCGTCGAGCAGGTACGGGGCGCGATGTACGCGCTGCGTAGGTTCGTCGACAAGGATCCGCGCTGGACGTCGGGGCATGTGCGATGGGATCACGTCGTCGTTTTCCCCAACAGTGCGTTCTCTGCCGAGTTCGCTCTGCCCGACTGTCCGCGCTGGAAGGTCGTCGACCGCGATGATGTCGAGAAGATCGCGTCGATCCTCATGCGTGTGCTGGTCGACCAGCAGGTCGCGAAGACGGGCATCGATGCCGACGGAACCGCCGAACTCGCAGAGGTGCTGTCCGGTCGCGGTATGCCGCAACGAGACATCGTCGCGCGGGCGCTCGAGAACGAGGACACGTGCGACGTCCTCACCGCGCAACAAGCGACGATCCTCGACGCCACTCGCCTGCTCCCACGCGTCGAGGTGCGTGGTGGCGCCGGCAGTGGCAAGACCTTCCTCGCTCTGGAGAAGGCGCGACGCCTCACCCGGCAGGGCAAACGCGTTGCGCTGATCTGCTATTCGCACGGCCTCGCGTCCTATCTCGAACGCATCACCGCGACGTGGCCGCGCAAGCACCGTCCTGCTTACGTCGGGGAGTTCCACGAACTCGGCAGGAAGTGGGGAGCACCCGAAGGACCTCCCGAGAGTCTGCGTACCGAGCAGACCGTGCAGTTCTGGGAGCACGACCTTCCGGCGCGCATGGCCGAACTCGCTGCGGAGTTGCCCGACAAGCAGCGATTCGACGCGGTGGTCGTCGACGAAGCGCAGGACTTCGCCGACGACTGGTGGCGTCCCGTGCTCGCCGCACTGCGCGATGAGGACGAGGGGGAGATCTACGTCTTCAGCGACGAAGGACAACGCGTCTTCGACCGTGAAGGCGTGCCACCGGTCGACCTGGTTCCGCTCGTTCTCGACCAAAACATGCGCAACACCAAGCAGATTGCCGACTCGTTCGTACCGCTGGTCGGGCAGCGGATGCGCCTCCTCGGCGGCGACGGGCCCGATGTCCGCTTCGTACCGTGTTCTTCGGATGATGCCCTCGATAGAGCGGACGACGCGATCGACGAGCTTCTCGACGAGGGTTGGCGTCCCGAGGATGTTGCTCTTCTCGCGACGGGCAGTCGTCATCCCGAGCAGGTCGAACGCCAGGAGGCGGGGCCGAAGGCGTACTGGGAGAGCTTCTGGGATACCGACCAGGTCTTCTACGGTCACGTTCTGGGCTTCAAGGGGCTCGAACGGCGAGCGGTCGTCCTTGCCCTGAACGAGAAGAGACCGCAGGATCGCTCGCGTGAGCGTCTCTACGTCGGCTTGTCGCGGGCACGCGACCAGCTGATCGTCTGCGGCGACCCGGACTTCATCCGCGAGGTGGGTGGGGAGGACCTGCTGGAGCGCTTCGGCGGGGCTTGACCCACCCGTGTGATTGCTCGGGCAGGATGCTCCGAAGCGCGAAATGGTCGTCGGTGTGCGTTATTGCGCGCTCTGATGGCCATTTCCCGCTCCGCTGTCGGGTTCAGTGTCGGTGCTTGGGCACCTTCTCACTGCATCCGCTCGCGAAATTGCTATCTGCACCTGCCGTAACCGTAGCGAATGACGAACCGGCGAGCGGATGGAAGTCGTATCAGCTGTTCCCCTTGCCTATTCGACCCCGATCGATTGTCGGCCGGACACCAGCACAACTGCTCGAGCGCGCGAAGTGATCAAGGTGCGTGCTATTGCGCGCTCTGATGACCGTTTCCCGTTCCGCTGTCGGGGTCGGTGGCTGCAAGTTGGCGGGCCCAGTCGGATTCGGTGTCGAGGAAGGCTTCTCCGCCGGTTGCGAAGGCGTCGCGGAGTCGGAGGAGGGCGAGAGTGAACTGCTCGATGCGTTCGACTGCAGATTCCGGTGTGCCGGACGCTTTGCGCTTGTAACCGGCCGCGAGCTGTTGCGCTGACGCGAAGTCCCCGAAACCCTCGACATTGAGGAGCCTACGCGCTGTCTCTTGTGACTCGTCGAATTCATCGAGCATGACCTTGCATATCCTGAGAATCTCGTCCACGACATGTGGCTCGAGTCGGGTGAAATCGGGTGGCACAGCACTCCTCGTAGGTCAGCTGAGAAAGGGTTCGATCGACGCGACGAGTTCCTCGAACCCGTCGCACCACGCCTCGATGGGCGGACGAGTTACGGAGTCCGAATGGTAGAGCCTGTCGAAAATGACGATTCCGAAGCTCGTTTCCAGGACGTACGTGCAGGCGAGTGACGCCGAGGGGTCGACTCGTAGGAGTGCAGCCCGGCCATTGATCGATGTCGGTTCGGAAATGTGCCCGCTCTTCTGAGCTTCCTCTTCGAGGGTGACGTTCCCCGACAGGATGTTGAGCCCGAATCCACGCCTGACGCCAGGGATGTAGTCGTCGTTCTTGTAAAGACACCCCAGAAAGGTGTACGTCCCCATCGGCATGTCCGCGAGCTCCTTCTTCCCCGCGTCGTACCCCGCCGCGTTCATGACGTCGTCGGGGATGTCGTAGCAGGGGTCGAAGGTGACCGGTGGTCTGCCGGAGTCGTCGGTGATGCGTGGGGTGCTGGTGGTCGTTGGCGCCGCCTCGTCGCCCGAAGCCGGCTCCGCCGAACCCGGACTGCACGCCGTCACCATTGCAGCCAGTGCTGCGAGCGCGACTGTTCCCCATCTACCCATGCGACCCCCCGATCGATTTGTCGGCAGACGCTAACACAACGGATCGGTCGAGCACTCCGGCGCGCGAAGTGGTCACAAGAGCGCGTTTTTGCGCGTTCCGATGACTGTTTCCCGCTCCGCGCGCCGACAAAGCAACGGTGCCCTGCTTCACAAGATCAGTTTGATTGTGACCGTAATCGCAGCTACTGTCTGCATCGTTCCGAATAGTAGAACGACGTTCCGAACTGCGAGGCTTCTATGACCCACTCCGCCGCTGTCGTCACCGACGAGAACCGTCGATCCGTGCTGGGGCGCGCATTCGACATCCTCGAGTGCTTCACCGACGCCGAGCCGGAGCAGACGATCGGGTCGCTGTGCGCGGCGACCGGCCTCCCGCCGGCGACCGTCCATCGGATGCTGGCCAGCCTCGTGGAGTGGGGAGCCGTCGAGCGCGCAGCGCGCGGCAAGTACCGCCTGGGTATGCGGCTGTGGCGTCTCGGCTGGGGTGTCCCCGGCGCTCGAACCCTCAAGGACGTCGCACGCCCGCACCTGGTCGACCTGCACACCAGCACGCGGGAAGCCGTTGCCCTGGCCTCCCGCGACGGGGACAGCGTGGTGCTGGCCGACGTCATCGCCGGTAGCTCCACTCGCACGGGCCGGATCCTTCCTCGGCGCCTGGACCTCGTGAACTCGGCGCCCGGATCGGTCTTCATGGCCTACATGTCCCCGGACGAGGTGTCGGAGCTGACTGCCCGCACACAGCACGACCACAACGACGCCTTCCGTCTGCGTCAGGAGCTGTGCGAAATCCGGCGCACCGGAGCAGCCGTCGTCCAGAGCGCCGACGGTATGTACTGGATCGCGTCGCCGGTGTTCGCGAAGCCTCGGGAAGTGCGGTCGGTCGTGTGCATCGCGGTGCATCGCCCTCGGTTCAACATCGGTGCGCTGGTCCATGCCGTGGTCGACACGGCGCGCGCCGTCAGCGACGGTCTGCCTCCTTCTCTCCGTTCGGTGGGCTGAGGTGTCCGTTCTCGACAAGGCCGTGCAGCTCGTCGACACCCTCGGTCGCGCTCCCGGGCCGATGCGTCTCGGGGCGCTCGCCGAGGGGATCTCCATTCCCAAGTCGTCGGCGCACCGGCTCCTCGTCGAACTCGCACGTCTCGGCCTGGTTCGCAGATGCGGCGACGGCGAGTACACGATGGGGTACCGGCTGGTCGAATGGGGGAGACTCGCCGACAGGTCCATCGGAATCCGCGACATCGCTGCACCCGTGATGGCGACCTTGCGCGACCAGGTCCGCGAGAGCGTGCACCTCTACGTCCGCGACGGCGACTCGCGTGTCTGCGTCCATGCCGTGGAGGGCCCACACGCACTGCGCCCGGTGGCAGTCCTGGGCAGGACGTTGCCCCTGGGCTACGGGGCGGCGGGGAAGTTGCTCCTCGCCTATGCCGACGACGCGACCGTCCGCAGGGTGTCCCAACAGCTCCCGGTGCACCGCAACAGAACTCTGCCCACGCCCGACGATCTCGCGACGATCCGGGCAGGAGGGTGGTCCGTCTCCGTCGACGAGATGGAGGACGGGCTCACCTCTCTCGCCGCGCCGATCTCCACACCGGGCGGGGGAGTCCCCGCAGCGCTGGCCATCGCCGGCGCCACCACCAGGATCGCGCCGGAGAGATACGACGAGGTCCGCGACCTCGTCGTCGATGCCTGCCGCGAAATAGCTTCGCGCAGCTCCTGAAACGAAGCCACCGGACCGGATTTCGGCAATCTCGCGAAGTGTGCCGCATATCGGAACGATCCGATGGAAGGGCTTCGGCAAGGATGTGACGCTCGTTACCAAGAGCCGCGCACCTCTTCTTGCGGCACACAAGCTGAGACGAAAGGGGCAGTCATGCCAGCCCACCTCTCGGAGGCCGAAACCAGCCGGTACATCGACACTCCCCACGGAAAGATCCACCTGCACCAGGCAGGGACGGGACATCCGATCGTGATGCTGCACGGCAGCGGCCCGGGGGCCACCGGTTGGAGCAACTTCAACCCCAACATGGCGCAGCTCGCCGAGGACTTCCAGGTCATCGCGCCCGACATGCCGGGCTGGGGCAAGTCCGATTCCGTCACCTACGAGGATCGTGACCACGTCACCTCCGCGATCCACCTGCTCGACGCGCTCGGAATCGAGAAGGCCGCCTTCGTCGGCAACTCGATGGGCGGCGCCACCTCGCTGAAGGTTGCTGCGCGCCATCCCGATCGCGTGTCGCACGTCGTCTCGATGGGTGCCGGCGCCCCCGGCCCGCGCATCTTCAGCCCGGGCAACGGCCCCTCGGAGGGCCTCAAGGTTCTGCACCGCGGCTACCGCGATCCGTCGCCGGAGACGATGCGCGCGCTGGTCGACATCATGACCTTCGACAAGGAGTTCGCGACCGAGGAACTGGTGCTGCAGCGCTCGGAGAACGCCCGCGCACGCCAGGACCACCTCGACAACTTCGCTGCCGGCCTGGGTCGTCCCCGCCGCGGTGAGGCGTCGATGGACGAGATTGCGTCGATCAAGGCTCCCACGCTGGTCATCCACGGTCGCGACGACCGCGTGGTGCACTTCGAAGCCGGCCTCCGCCTGGTGTCGATGATCTCCGACTCGCGTCTGCTGCTCCTCAACCGGTGCGGCCACTGGGCGCAGCTCGAGCACGCCGACGAATTCAACCGCGTCGTGCGCGATTTCGTCCTCAACACCGTCCCGAACGCCTGAGACCGGAGAGACAACGATGAGCGAACTGGTGCAGCGGGTCGAGGAACTCGCAGACTTCTTCGAATCCCAGGCCGAGGAGTCCGACAAGATCGGTCACCTCACCGAGCCCACTCACAAGACCCTCCGTGAGGTCGGCATCGTCCGCGCCTTGCAGCCCAAGGACTTCGGCGGATCGGAACTCCACCCGCGCGAGTTCTTCGAGGCCGTACTCGCGGTGGGGAGCCGCTACGCGTCGGCCGGATGGGTCTCGTCGGTCGTGGGCGTCCACTCCTTCGAACTGGCGCAGGGAACGCGTCAGGTCCAGGAAGAGATCTGGGGCGAGGATCCCGACACCTGGGTGGCCTCGCCGTACGCTCCGATCGGGCGGGCACGTCGCACCGAGGGTGGCTGGATCTTCTCGGGCCGCTGGCCGTTCTCGTCGGGCACCGACCTGTGCGACTGGGTCGTCCTCGGCGGCATGCTCACCGACGACGACGGCAATGTCCGTCCGGACGGTCTGCGTCACTTCATCATTCCCCGCAAGGACTACACGATCCTCCACGACTCGTGGGACGTCGTCGGCCTCAAGGGCACGGGCAGTAAGGACGTCGTGATCGACGGGGCCTTCGTGCCCGACCACCGGCTCATCGACCCCGAGGATCTCGGTTCCGGAGCAGCCGCACGCCAGGCAGGCCGCGGCGACGTGGCGCTGTACCGGATGCCGTTCCACTCGATGTTCAGCGGGGCCATCACCGCCGGCACTCTTGCTGCCGCCGAAGGTGCTCTCGCACACTGGATCAACTACACCCGTACCCGTGTGTCGGCCCGCGGCGTCACCGCTGCGACCGACCCGCGTCAGCTGCACGCTCTCGGGGAGGCGGCATCGGACCTGCAGGCCAGCCGCATACAGTTCCTCGCCGACATCGACCGCCTGTACGAGGTGGCGCAGTCGGGCAAGCCGATCGACATCGCTCTGCGGGCCGAGGTGCGACGCAACCAGGCGCGTGTGTCCCGACGCGCGGGTGCTGCCGTGGACAAGCTCGTCTCCCATGCCGGCGGCTCCGCGATGCGGATGGACAACCCGATCCAGCGGTTCTGGCGCGACATGCACATCGCCCTCGGGCACGGCGCGAACGTCGCCGAGCCGATCTACGAGGCCGCGGGCACCGTCACCTTCGGCGGCGAACCCCCGAAGAACGTCCGGATGTGACGAAGCGGGGGACGGTGCGCGCCGTCCCCCGCCTCGAGGAAACACTCAGATCTGCGATCTCATGTTCCGACCGCGAGCAGCCGAGATATCCGCTGCCGCACGACGAACGAGCATCTCGGTCCGGTCCCACCGGACGCCTGCGGTCGGTCCGGACACCGACACGGCCGCTTCGATCGTCCCGTGAACGACGATCGGGGCAGCGACGCAGACGAGTTCGCGCGAGAGCTCTTGACGGTTGTAGGCGACGCCCGATTCCCGGATCCGTTTCAGCTCGGACATGAAACGACGAGGGTCGGTGATCGAGTGTGGAGTGAAACGAGGCAGACCGGCGTCGAGTGCGGTACGGACGTCCTCGGAACTGCCGAAAGCGAGAAGCGTCTTGCCGAGTGCCGTGCAGGATGCGGGATGACGTTGGCCCGGCATCGTGAGAACCACAGGGTTGTTCGGGCCCTGGACCTTCTCGACATGCAGGATCTCGGGACCATCGAGGACAGCGAGATGAGCCGTGAGACCGGTAGCCGTGTGGAGGTGACTGACGAAATGACTTGCCGTGTCGCGCAGACCGTTCGGACGGCACATGCTGTAACGTGCGCCGAGTTCGAAGCAGGACAGCCCCAGTCGGTACTTCGTACCGTTGCGGGCGACGAAACCGGACTGTTCGAGCTCGGCGAGCAGGCGGAAGGCCGTCGACTTCGGCACATCGGCGCGACGCGCGAGTTCGCTCAGACTCATGTCGGCGCGAGCCTTGCGGAATGCGTCGAGCAACTGCAGGGCCTTCGCCACCGACGTCATCTGGCGGCCGGCCCGCTCCTCGCGGGCCCCGTTCGGGGTGTCGTCGAGAACGGTCAACGGTTCCTCCACTCAGCGATGGACACGATCGAATCGCTTGCCATGCGGTCCACGTTAGGGGGCGGTCCACCCGGATTTCGTGGTTGCAATCACCCAATGGAATTTCGGTTCCCCCGCCGCCCCGGCCCTGGCAGATTCAGCAGCATTCGTTGCGGTGCTGCCGGTGCCGACCGGACCTGATGTCGACGAACGGACGCGCAGTCCCGCCCCTCGACGCCCGTTCCCCACCTGTACAGCGACTTCTTCCCAAGGAGCCCCATGAACATCACGAACTTCCCGCGCCCGATCAAGGTGCTGGCCCTCGGCGCACTGGCCTCGCTCGCGCTGACCGCGTGCGGCGGATCCAGCGACGCCGACACCGCCGGCGACGGCACCGTGCGCGTCGCCGTGTTCCCGAGCTTCAACGCCCTCGGACCGCGCACTGCCGACCTCGAAGGAGTCTTCGACAAGCACGGCCTCGACGTCGAACTCGTCACCGTCGCGACGCCGGGCGAGGCCACCCCGCAGCTGCTCGGCGGGAAGATCGACTTCGCTCTCATGGATATGGTCAGCCCGATCATCGCCAAGACCGAAGGCGTCGACCTCGTGATGGCCGCTCCGGGAGCCGTGGGAGCCGCCGCGAAGGACGACGGATTGACCAGCGGCCGCTTCTGGGTCCGGGCGGACAGCCCCATCCAGAGCGTCGCTGACCTCGAGAACGCCACCTTCGGCATCCCGCAGACCAAGGGCCAGCTGTGGCTCGACGTGCGTGAGGCCATCGACAACGCCGGTGGTGATTCCTCGAAGACCGAGTTCGTCGAGGTCCCCAACACCCTCGCCGCGCTCCGCTCCGGCAGCGTCGACGTCGTCACCACCGCCGAACCCTCGGGCACCGCCACTCTCAACGATCCGGACCTGCGCGTCCTCGACCATTTCGTCAACGCCGGCGGCGACCTGTCGTACGCCTACGTGACCACCCCGCGCTACGCCGCGGAGAACGCCGAGAACGTCGAGAAGTTCCGCGACGCGGTCGTCGAGGCCAACACCATGCTCGCCGAGCAGGACGGTCTCGCCGCCGAGGTCGCCGCGACCTACATCGAGGTCGATCCCGCGATCCTGTCGCAGGCCATCTACCCGAAGTTCCCGACCACCCCGATCACCGAGGACAACATCGACTCCACCCTCGACCGGATGGTCCGTTACGGCCTGGTCCAGGAGGCGGACGCGCCCGCTCCCGGCGACATGATCGTGGGTGGCTGACATGAGCCCTACCGCCACCGCGAATGCGCCCGGGGCAGCTCGGGAGGTGACCCCACCGCGCCCCGCCGGTTCGATCGGACGCGCCGCAGCACGCAAGCGCAAGACGATGTCCGCGCGGCTCACCTCCGCTGCCGGCAAACTCGTCGCCCTCGCGATCGTCGTCGTCGCCTGGCACGTGTTCGTCACCGGACCGGGCAAGGCCTCGGGCATCCCGACGCCGCTCCAGCTGATCGAGACCGGCGCCGACCTCGTCGTCACCGGCCAGTACTGGGACGCTGTCGGCAACACTCTGCTGACCGCCCTGATCGGTTTCGGGCTCTCCGTGCTGATCGGCGTTCCGCTCGGTCTGGTCAACGGCACATACCGCAAGGTCGAGCAGAGCACCTCGTTCGTCGTCGACTTCGGACGCACGATCCCCGGTGTCGCGATCCTGCCGCTGGTGCTGCTGTTGTTCGGCGGCACCCGCACCATGGCCGTCGTCCTGGTGATGTTCAGCGCCGTCTGGCCGATCCTCGTCCAGTCGACCTACGCAGCACAGCAGCTGTCGTCGCAGATGAAGCAGGTGGCCCGGGCGTTCCGCCTGTCGCCGACGAGCCGCATCCGGGACATCTACCTCCCGTCGTCGATGCCGTTCCTCATGACGGGCCTGCGTATCGCCGCGACCATCAGCCTTCTGATCACGATCTCCGCGGAGTTCCTCGGTGGTGCGGACGGCATCGGTCAGCGCCTCTACCAAGCACTGACCGTCGACGACACCCAGCGGATGTTCGTCTACGTGTTCACTGCCGGTGTACTCGGTATCTGCCTGAACCGTCTTCTCGTTCTCGCGCAGAGCCGCGTGCTGTGGTGGCACCCGTCCGAAAGGGTGAACAAGCCGTGACCGTCGTACGCCGCCTCGCATGGGAGCTGTGGCTCCCCGTCCTGCTCATCGCACTGTGGGCGATCTTCAGCGCCACCAGCACCGACCCCTACTTCCCGCCGCTGTCGGAGATCCTCGACAAGTTCGCCGACGTGTGGTTCTTCGAAGGCATCCGCACCGAGATCTGGCCGAGCCTGCAGCGACTGTTCGTCGGCTTCGTACTCGCCTGCGTCACCGGTGTCGGCCTCGGACTGGCGCTCGGCGTCATGACCCGCGTCGACAACGCGGTGCGACCCATCGTCGAATTCCTCCGTGCCACACCGGGCGTCGCGATCCTTCCCGTGATGATCCTGCTGCTCGGCCTCGGCGACTCGATGAAGATCGCCATCATCGCCCTCGTCGCGACCTGGCCGATCCTGCTCAACACCATCGACGGTGTCCGCTCCGTCGAACCCGTCCTGCACCAGGTCACCGCCAGCTACCGCATCACGCTCGCGGACCGGATCCGCTTCGTGATCCTGCCCGCCGCGTCGCCGCAGATCTTCGCGGGTGCACGCACCGCACTGGCGATCTCCATCGTCGCGATGGTCGTCGCCGAGATGGTCGGTACCCCCGGCGGCATCGGCTACTACATCCTCGACGCACAACGTGGATTCAAGATCACCTCGATGTGGGCAGGCATCATCGCGCTGGGGATCCTCGGCTACCTGCTCAACAAGCTCTTCGCGCTCGTCGAACGTCGTGTGCTGGCCTGGCATGCGGGCATGACCGCGCACAACCGTGGAGGCAAATGATGACCACTACCGAAGCGACCAAGCCCGAGACCCGCACGGGTACGGTGCTCGAAGTACGCGGTCTCGGACACAGCTACGGCGGACCGCAGATCTTCGAAGGCCTCGACTTCACCGTCGGCAAGGGTGAATTCGTGTGCATCGTCGGTCCGTCCGGCGTCGGCAAGAGCACGCTCCTGCAGTGCCTGACGGGACTCCTGCGGCCCAGCCAGGGTGACATCCTCTTCGAGGGCAAGCGGGTCACCGAGCCGCCGGAGGGCCTCGCGATCGTCTTCCAGGACTACAGCCGGTCGCTGATGCCGTGGCTGTCGGTCATCGACAACGTCGCACTGCCGCTGCGCTCGGCCGGCGTCAAGAAGGCCGAACGCCTCGCGCAAGCCCGTCAGGCGCTCGTCGAGGTCGGTCTGAGCGACGTCGCCCAGGCGTACCCGTGGCAGCTGTCCGGCGGTATGCAGCAGCGCGTCGCCATCGCCCGCGCCCTCGCGTCGAACCCGCGCGCGATCATCATGGACGAGCCGTTCGCCTCCGTCGACGCGCAGACCCGCGCCGACCTCGAAGATCTCGTGCTCCGCGTGCGTGACCATCTCGGACTGACGGTCATGCTGGTCACCCACGACATCGACGAGGCCGTCTACCTCGCCGACACGGTGCTCGCACTGTCCGGTCGTCCCGCGCGCGTCACCGCGATGCTCCCGATCGACCTGCCGCAGCCCCGCGACCAGCTGTCGACGAAGGCACTGCCGGAATTCGCCGACCTGCGCGCCGAGGTCTACACCCTCATCCGCAACCCGGCGACCGCGTAGGGGAGAGGTCATGCAGATCCACGGCACGATCGACCCCGCGCGCTTCCGCCAGACCCTCGGGCACTACCCGACCGGCGTCGCGGTCATCACCGCGATCGACGCCGACGGGCAGCCCGTGGGCATGGTGGTCGGTTCGTTCACCTCGGTGTCGCTGGACCCACCGATCGTGGCGTACCTGCCCACACGCGAGTCGCGCACCTACGCGCGGCTCCGCACGAGCAGCCACTTCTGCGTCAACGTCCTTGCCGCCGACCAGCGTGAACTCTGCGGACGGTTCGCCGCCCGCGGCGACGACAAGTTCGCGGGTGTCGAGTGGACGCCGGCGCCGTCGGGATCCCCCATCCTCGACGGAGCCGTCACCTGGATCGACTGCGAGGTCGCCGACGAGCTCGAAGGCGGCGATCACTTCATCGTCATGGGTCGCGTGCAGGATCTCGACGTGGCCCGTTCGACGCTGCCGCTGCTGTTCTTCCAGGGCGGATACGGAAGGTTCTCCCTTCCGACCTCCGTCGCACCCGCCGACCCGGAACTCATCCGGGGCGTGCGCATGGCCGAGGCGGCCCGCGAAGGACTCGAAGCGCTCGCCGCCGGCGTCGGCGCGGATTGCGGTGTGCTCGCCCGCGTCGGCGACGAAGCGGTCTTCGTGATGACCGAGAACCACTCCGGTGATCCCGATGCCGTCGAGATCGGACAGCGGATCCCGCTGATCCCGCCGCTCGGCACCGTCTTCCACAGCCAGGCCTCCGACGACGAAGTGCAGCAGTGGCTCGGCCGTGCCGGAAGGAACGACGACACAGCAGCTTTCGTCTCGAACCTCGACAAGGTTCGTGAACGCGGCTACTCGATGTCGCTCATGCCCGAGACCGAACTCGCTCGCGTGTCGGTGATGAACGACTACTCGGGATGCGACGTCCTGCCCGAGCACGACCGCCGGATGAAGCAGATGATCTCCGGCACCGCGTCGCTGTACGAACCCGACATCGACCCCGACGGCACGTACGACCTGCACTCGGTCGTCGTCCCCGTCCCCGACCCCGAGGGACGCACCCGCATCGCACTGCGACTGTCCCGGCTTCCGCGCGCCGCGTCCGGTGAGCAGGTGCTGCGCTGGATCGACGATCTGCGATCCGTCGCCGCCGACACCGCCGAGGCCCTCGCCGCGCGCACCCCATCGACCAAGGAGAAATGATGAACGCTCGAGTCAGGGCACTGGGATACGCGGTCGTCCGCGCGAAGGACCTCGACGAGTGGGTCGCCTTCGGCTCCGACCTCCTCGGCCTGCAGGTTGCCTACCGCGACGACGACCGGATGCTGCTGCGGATGGACGAGTACGCCTACCGTCTCGACGTGCGACGCTCCGACGACCCGGGCGTCACCGCACTCGGTTGGGACGTCGGCGGACCGGAAGCTCTCGAGGAACTGTCGAAGCGCCTCGTCGACGCCGGCTACCAGGTCGAGTCGGTGGATTCGTCGGTGATCGAGGAGCGGCAGGTCATGGACCTCGTCCGTTTCCGCGACCCTGAGGACGTCATCAACCACGAGCTGTTCTGGGGTCTGCGCAACGCCCTCGACAAGTTCGTCTCACCCACGGGCGCGAACTTCGTCGCGAGCGATCTCGGTTTCGGACACGCCTTCCAGGCGCTGCACGGTGATGCGAAGGTCTACGACCGTCTGTTCCGCGAGATTCTCGGTTTCCGGCTCAGCGACCACATCGACATGCCGGGCTCGGTGGGCACCTTCCTGCACTGCAACCCGCGTCACCACTCGTTCGCGTACGCCCATGCGCCGCACCGGAACAAGGGCATCGGGCACCTGATGTTCGAGATCGACGACCTCGATCTGCTGGGCCGCCAGTGGGACAAGGTGGAGGACAGCGACATCCCGGTCCTCTCCACCCTCGGCAAGCACACGAACGACAAGATGATCTCGTTCTACGTCCGCAGCCCTTCGGGTTTCGGCATCGAGTACGGCGTCGGCGGCATTCTCATCGACGACGAGAACTGGCTCCCCACCCGCTACGGCTCCGCCCACTACTGGGGTCACCGCCGCCCGCAGGGGTAGGTGTGCAGTCATAGGAGCGCGGAATGGTCATCGGTGCGCGTAATTGCGCGCGCTGGTGACCATTTCGCGCTCCGATGCCAGGGTCGGTGGTGGCGCAGGGGTGACTTCTCACTGCATCCGCTCGCGAAATTACCAATTGCACGCGCAACCGTAGCGAATGACCAACCGGCGAGCGGATCGAAGTCGCATCGGCCGTTCCCTTCGCCAGCCCTGCCGCGATCACTTGTCGGCGGGACGCCAACGCTACTGCTCGAGCACGCGAAATTGTCAGCGGTGCGCGTTATTGCGCGCGCTGATGACCATTTCCCGGTCCGCTGTCAGGGTCGGCGGCGGCGAGTTGGCGTGCCCAATCGGATTCGGTGTCGAGGAAGGCTTCTCCGCCGGTTGCGAAGGCGTCGCGGAGTTGGGTGAGGGCGAGAGTGAATTGTTCAATACGTTCGACTGCGGATTCAGGGGTGCCGGAGGCTTTGCGTCTATAGCCGGCGGCGAGTTGTTGGGCGGACGCGAAGTCGCCGAAGCCGCGAACGTCAGGGAGCTTTGCTGCTGTTGTTTGGGCGTCCTCGAACTCCCGAAGCATCACCTCGCAGATGCGGACAATCTCATCGACGACATGTGGTTCGAGCCTGGCGAAATCACTCATCGAAGACCCTTCGAGTAGTTGACGGTCACGCAGAGATGAAAGGCTCGATCGAGGTAACAAGCTCCTCCAAGCCTGTGCACCATTCCTCGATCGGAGCAGATCCTGGGTAATCCGTGTGATAGATCCGGGTGAGCATGACGAGGCCGAATCCAGTCTCTACGACGTACTTACAGGTGTCGTCACGATCTGGATCGACCTCGAGGAGAGCACGCCTGCCATTGATGGAAACTGCTGTGGCGATGTGCGCGTTGTTGCTGAGTTCTTCATCGAGGGTCACGTTTCCAGCAAGGATGTTGAGGCCATACCCACGTCTGATGCCAGGAACTTTGTTGTCATCGCGATATGTGCATCCGAGGAAGGTGTACGTCCCCATCGGCATGTCCGCGAGCTCTTTCTTCACCGCATCGTATCCGGCTGCGTTCATGACGTCGTCGGGGATGTCGTAGCAGGGATCGAAGGTGACTGGCGGTCGGCCGGAGTCGTCGGTGATGCGCGGGGCGCGGGTCGTCGACGTCGTTGTCTCGTTTGCAGCGGCGTCGTCCGCGGCGCTCGGACTGCACGCCGTCACCGCTGCCGCGGCTGCTGCGAGCGCGACGATTCCCCACCTGCCCATGGGACCCCCCGACCGATTGTCCGGCAGACGCTAACACAACAGCCCAAGGCAGTGCTCCGGAGCGCGAAATGGTCATCAGAGCGCGCAACAACGCGCACTGATGACCAATTCGCGCGCCGCTGCTGGCGCCGTAGCGTCGAGTCGGTCCTGCTCCCGTCCTGTGCCGAAACTCAACCGCAGCATCAGCGAGTCGCCCGGTCCGAACGACCACCTGAACTCACCCCGTGATTGCCGGGCAGCGGAACGGGCTACCCATTCGGGTAACCACCGGAAACATCGCAGTCGGGAGGCACGTTCATGAGTGACGACAGTTTCGGCGCACGCGACACCCTGAAGGTCGACGACACCGACTATCGGATCTATCGCATCGACAAGGTCCCGGGCTCGGAGCGGCTGCCCTACAGTCTCAAGGTCCTGCTGGAGAACCTGCTGCGCACCGAGGACGGGCGGCTCGTCACCCGGGAGCAGATCGAGGCCGTCGCGGGTTGGGATCCGAAGTCGACGCACAATCCGGAGATCCAGTTCTCCCCGGCACGCGTCCTCATGCAGGACTTCACCGGCGTGCCGTGTGTCGTGGATCTCGTCGCGATGCGCGACGCCATGACCCAGCAGGGCGGCGACCCCAAGCGCATCAACCCGCTGATCCCCACCGAGTTGGTCATCGACCACTCGGTGATCGCCGACGTCTTCGGCACCGAGGACGCGTTCCGGATCAATACCGATCTCGAGTTCCAGCGCAATCGCGAACGCTACGAGTTGCTGCGCTGGGCGCAGGGTGCGTTCGACGACTTCAAGGTGGTCCCGCCCGGCACCGGCATCTGCCACCAGGTGAACCTCGAGTACCTGGCCCGCGTCGTCTTCACGCGGGAGGACGAGGACGGCGGGCTCGTCGCCTATCCCGACTCGCTCGTCGGCACCGACTCGCACACCCCCATGATCAACGGCCTCGGCGTCGTCGGCTGGGGTGTCGGCGGCATCGAAGCCGAAGCGGCGATGCTCGGCCAGCCGGCGTCGATGCTGATCCCGCAGGTCGTCGGCTTCAAGCTCACCGGTGAACTGCAGGAAGGCACTACGGCGACCGACCTTGTGCTCACTGTCGCCGAGATGCTCCGCAAGACAGGCGTGGTCGGCAAGTTCGTCGAGTTCTTCGGCCCCGGTGTCGCCAACGTGCCGCTCGCCAACCGCGCGACCATCGGCAACATGAGCCCCGAGTACGGCTCGACGATCTCGATCTTCCCGATCGACGACGCCACCCTCGACTACCTGCGCCTCACCGGTCGCGACGACCAGCAGATCCGCCTCGTCGAGGCGTATGCGAAGGAGCAGGGCCTGTGGCACGACCCCGATCGCGAACCCGAGTACAGCGAGGTCGTCGAACTGGATCTGTCGAAGGTCCGGCCGTCCGTCGCCGGCCCGAAGCGACCGCAGGACCGCATCCCCGTCGCCCTCGCACCCAAAGCCGTGACCTCGCTGCTCAACGGTGAGGAGGTGCCCGACGTCGTCTCCCGCATCCAGGACTCGGGTGTCGACGAGGGCGTGCTCGAATCGTTCCCGGCCAGCGACCCGGTGTCGGTGCGCAGCGAGGACTCCCGCGACGAGCCGCGCGACCCGGTGCCCGACGAGGCCGACACCTCGGCGCCGCCGTCGAAGAAGGTCCCGGTGCGTGTCGGGGACGGCGACGAGTTCGAACTCGACAACGGGCACGTGGTGATCGCGGCGATCACATCGTGCACGAACACGTCGAACCCGTCGGTGATGATCGGCGCGGCGCTGCTCGCCAAGAACGCCGTCGAGAAGGGGCTGCGGAGCAAGCCGTGGGTGAAGACCTCGCTGGCTCCGGGGTCGCGGATCGTCACCGACTACTACGAACGCTCGGGTCTGACGCCGTATCTCGACAAGCTCGGGTTCAACCTCGTCGGTTACGGCTGCACGACCTGCATCGGCAACTCCGGTCCGCTTCCCGACGAGATCGCGGCCGCGATCGACGAGCACGACATCAACGTCTCGGCCGTCCTGTCGGGCAACCGCAACTTCGAGGGGCGCATCCATCCGCAGACGAAGATGAACTTCCTTGCGTCACCGCCGTTGGTGATCGCGTACGCGCTGGCGGGTTCGATGCTCGTCGACCTCTTCAATGACCCGCTCGGCACCGACTCCGAGGGCAACGACGTCTACCTGCGCGACATCTGGCCCACAACGCAGGAGATCCAGGAGGTCATCGACGACGCGGTGCGCGCGGAGATGTTCGAGACCGGCTACCAGGACGTCTACACGGGCGACGAGACGTGGCGGAACCTCGATGTGCCCGACAGTGAAGTGTTCGAGTGGAAGGACGAGTCGACGTACGTGCGGCGTCCTCCCTACTTCGAGGACATGTCGTCGGAGCCCGAGCCGCTGAGCGACATCGAGGGCGCGCGGGTGCTCGCGCTGCTAGGCGACTCGGTGACCACCGACCACATCTCGCCGGCCGGTGCGATCCGACGAGATAGCCCCGCGGGTCACTACCTGCAGGAGCACGGCGTCGAGCAAGCCGACTTCAACTCCTACGGGTCGCGGCGCGGCAACCACGAGGTGATGATCCGCGGCACCTTCGCCAACATCCGGCTGCGCAACCAGTTGGTGCCGGACGTCGAGGGCGGCGTCACCCGCTACCTGCCGACCGACGAACAGATGAGCATCTACGACGCCGCACAGAAGTACGCGGAGGACCGCACCCCGCTGGTCGTGCTCGCGGGCGCGGAGTACGGATCGGGCTCGTCGCGTGACTGGGCCGCCAAGGGCACGCTGCTGCTGGGCGTGCGCGCGGTGATCGCGCAGTCGTACGAGCGCATCCACCGCTCCAACCTCATCGGCATGGGCGTGCTGCCGCTGCAGTTCCCGGAGGGCGAGTCGGCGCAGAGCCTCGGCCTGACCGGGGAGGAGGAGTTCACCATCACCGGACTGGCGGACAGCGCCGAGATCCCCGAGACCGTGCACGTGAAGGCGGGAGATACGGAGTTCGACGCGACGGTGCGCATCGACACCCCGGCCGAAGCCGAGTACTTCCAGCACGGCGGAATTCTGAAGTACGTGCTGCGTAAGCAGCTCGCGCAGTAGAGAACGACAGGGCGGGGGCCCGTGGCTACTGCGCCGCGAGCCCCCGTTCTGCTGCGGCGGTGCGCACCGCGTCGATCACGAGGCGCAGCGGGGGTCGTTCCGACGCGATCCCGCGATGCGCGATGGAGATCGTGCGGAAGAGCGGCTCGGTCAACGCCACCACCTCGACTCCGGGTGGGCTCAACGTCAGCCCGAGATCGGAGACGAGCGTGACGCCGAGCCCAGCGGCGACCATCGACAGCGCTGTCGCCTGCTCCCCGACTTCGTGGTTGATTCTGGGCTCGAACCCCGCACGCTGACAGGCGAGTCTCACCGCGCGTCCGAAATGGGAATTGGGACCGGCGAGGACCCACGGGTGTTCGGCGAGGTCGGCGAGCGCGATTGTGCCCGCCGGCACCGTTCCGGGCGGCACCGCGGCGTGCAGCCGCTCGACCGCGATCACCACCTTGGTCAGCTCCGGATCCCACGGCATCGGGTAGCCGGAATATTCGATGACGAACGAGAAGTCCAGGGAACCGTCGCGCACGGCGCCGGCGGTCTCCTCGGGGGCGAGCTCTCTGGTGCGGACCTCGATACCGGGGTACTCGGCGGCCAACAACGCCAGCGCACTGGGGATCAGGGTGGACGCGACGGAGGCCCACACGCCGGCGGTCAGGCGCGCGGTGACCCCGTCGCGGGTCTGTTCGAGCGCGGTCGTCGCCCGCTCCACCGACTGCAGGATCTCCTCGGCATGTTCGGCGAGCAGCACGCCCGCCTCCGTCAACTGGACCCGACGTCCCCGACGCTCGAAAAGCTTTGCGCCGACGTCCCGTTCGAGCTGGGTGAGCTGTTGCGAGACCGCCGAGGTGGTGTAGTGCAGGGCGAGCGCGGCGGCCGTGACGGTACCTCGGCGATGCAGTTCTCGAAGCATCCGTAACCGGCGCAGGGACAACTCCATGCCGTCAGCGTAGGGCGCGTCCGGGGACCTGCAACCGCTGTGAGCTCGCGTTGTGTAGAAATCGTGAACTCTCACCTTCGAGTTTCGTAACTGGACGCCCCGCGCCACCCCCATGCACGCTGGCGTCACCGGCCGAATCGACGTAACGACGGCTCTGACGAACGGGGGACCGCATATGACCACCATGGCAACACGCGTCGACGCGGTGGACACCCGCAGGGACGAACCCTTCATGCGTCTCACCTGGACGGACCCGGTGACAGGTGCGCACGGTTATCTCGTCGTCCACACCCTGGTGGGCGATCTGACGACCGGCGGCACCCGCATGCGGGCCGGGTGCACGATGTCGGAGGTCGAGGACCTGGCGCGCGGCATGGCCGCGAAGACCGCGGTGTTCGACCTGCCGGTGGGCGGTGCGAAGGGCGGGATCGACTTCGACCCGAAGGACCCCCGTGCCGTCGACGTGCTGCAGCGCTTCTGCCAGGCGATGCGTCCCTGGTTGAACGCGCACTGGGTCACCGCCGAGGACCTGGGCGTTCCCCAGCACCTCCTCGACGAGGTCTTCGAACGCCTGGGCCTGCACCAGTCCTTCCACGCCGCGATCAGCCGCGCGGCGGACCCGGCGATCACCCTGGACCGGGTACGCACCTCCCTGAACGCGCCGGTCGACGGCGGTTTCCTGCTGGGCGACGTGATCGGCGGTTACGGCGTCGCGCAGGCCTGCATCGCCACCGCGAACGCATACCGCTGGGCGCCGGCCGAGACCACCGTCGCGATCCAGGGAATCGGCACGATGGGTGGTGGTGCCGCCTGGTACCTGCACGAAGCGAGCATGCGCGTGACCGCCGTCGCCGACGCCGCCGGCACACTGTATTGCGCTGACGGACTGGACATCCCGGCACTGCTCGACCTTCGCGACGAGTACGGGGAGATCGACCGCTCCCGCGTCCCGTCGCACGTCGAACAACTGCCGCGCGACGCGGTGATCGGCATTCCCGCCGACATTCTCGTCCCCGCCGCCATCTCCTACGCCATCACGGCGGAGGACGTCGCCCGGGTCGCCGGGCGGGTCGTCATCGAGGCCGCGAACTCCGCGACGACGCCGGACGCCGAAGCCGTGCTCACCCGCCGCGGTATCCCGGTGATCCCGGATTTCGTCGCCAATGCCGGCGCGGTCGCGTGGGCATGGTGGGTTCTCCTCGGGTGGGTGGGGACCGATCCGGACGATTCGTTCCAGCGCCTGCGCACCGAGATGCTCACCAAGATCACGCTGCTGGTCGAGCGGTGGGCGCTCGATCGGGTGCCGCCACGGCAGACGGCACGGGAACTCGGCGCGACCAACCACGCTCCGAGCGCCTCGCGCACGATCACCATCCCTTGATACTTTCACCTCACTTATTTCTGCAGGTCAGCGCCTTTTCGACGAGGATCGGCGGAAATGCCGGCGCGCGTCGTCCGGGTCCGGAAACGCGCATGTCGACCAAGACTTCTAAGGTGGACATGCCCGTCTCCGTGGACGGGTGGAAGGACGTCCGCAAGGGTGAGTGGAGTGCAAGTGGAGTCAGGCGAGAGCGAACCCGAATTGAGGGATCGCGTGCAGCGCCTGCTTGCCTTCCTGGCCGAGCTCGTCAAGGCCCGCAGTGCGCCCGTCCGCGTCGTCGACAAACACCGCGCCGTGATGTCCCTCGAGGAGGGAAACATCAGGGCCGGCCTGCGGGCCCATGCCGCGTCGGGCGACATCGTCCTGCGTGCGCGTCGCGCCCAGCTCGAAGAGCCCCCGCGCCCGCCCGCCGAGATCGCAAAGTACGTGCACGGCGACATCGCGGACTCCGCCGTCGAGCCCGAACTCGACCCCCAGGCCATCGGCATCGACGGTCTCGATACTTGGCTGACGGACTGGCGGACGTGGGCGGTCGTCGACCGCGAGCGGCAGGCCGCCTCGCATCTGTATTCGTTCCTGCAGCGAGCCATGCTCGATCTCGAGGACCAGCCCGAATCGCTGGAGCTCGTCGTCGCGTCGGGTCTGCTGCATCTGTCCGAGGGTGTGGCGGGCGCGCGGGTCCACACGCACCTGATCACCCAAGCCGCGCTCATCGAGCGACAGGGCGACTCCGGCGATCTGGTGGTCCGGCTCAGTCCCAGCGCCGGGCCGTCGCTCGAGGACGTCCAGCTCCTCACCGGTCTGGAGGTCTTCGACCCGACGAGTGTCCGCGAACTGCACGACGCCCTCGTCACCCAGGTCGCGTCGCCCCTCGACCCCGCGGCCCGCGCGTTCCTGAAGAGCTGGGCCGAGCGTGCGCTCACCGTGCCGGTCGACGTCGTCGATCGTGCGGACGAAGCGTCGTCGTCGGATGCGTTCGTGACGCCGTCGCCCGTGCTCGTGCTGCGCAAGCGCGGCGCCCACGCACTCATCGAGTACTACAGCCGCATGACCGAGGCGGCCGCCGACGAGTCGAATCCGGTGCCGCTCGGACTGGCGCAGCTCGTCGAAGCGATCGAACCGGCCGACCGCGTCGCATGGCTCGACCGCATCGGCACGCCGTCGACCGAGTTCACCGGCGAGCAGCTGATGCCGCTGCCCGCCAACGAAGAGCAGCGCGACATCATCGACCGGCTCGCCGGCGACAGCGGTGTCGTGGTCGAAGGGCCACCGGGCACGGGTAAGACCCACACCATCGCCAACATCGTGGCGGCGCTGCTCGCGCGTGGCCAGCGCGTGCTGGTCACCAGTGAGAAGGCGCAAGCGCTGCGTGTGCTCCGGGACAAGCTCCCGTCCGAACTGCAGGAGCTGTGCGTGGCCGTGACCGACCCGGTGCACGGCGGCACGGTGGAACTCACCCGCAGCGTCAGCGAAATCGCCATCCGTAAGGCGCAATTCAACGTGCGACGCGCCCAGGAACGCATCGACGAGCTCACCACGCAACGTAACGACGCGCTCGACCGTCGCGCGACGTTGATGGAGCAGATCCGGCAGGCGCGCGCGGAGGAGACCGAGGTCCACGCCGATGTTGCCGCCGGCTACGAAGGGACCGCTGCGTCGATCGTCCGGCGGGTCCGAGCGTACGAGGCCAAGTACGCATGGTTGCCCGCGCCTCTGCTCACCGACACCCCGCCGCTGACGGTCGACGAACTCGTCACCCTCCACTCGCTGCATCAGCGGTCGAGCGTCGAGCGTGCGCGACGTCGCCAGCAGCGCTTCCCCGAACTGTCCCTACCCACTCAGAGGGAACTGCAGTACGCGTGCGCCGCCGTCTCCCAGGCATCGAGTGGCACGACCAACGGTGAGACGCAGGGACTGCTGCGGATCCTCGAGGGCGCGTCGCTCGAAGCACTCGGCCGCATCCGCGAGCTGTGCGAGCAGCTGCAGGGTGCCCTCGAGGACGCGGATCGACTCGACGCCCGGATCCAGCGCATCGCCGACGACGTCCTGTCGGGCCGGGCCCAGCATCTGTGGGGGAAGACCGCCGAGCTCGCCAGGCTCGTGCAGGCCGCGCAGGAGGCCGACCGGATCGTCGGCGCCAGCTCTGTGGACATCTCGGTGACGGGACGACAGGCATTCGAGGCGTACGACGCGCTCGCCCGCAAGCTCGAGGCGGGCGACACGTGGCGCAGCGGATTCAGCCGGTTCCGGCGCAGCGACGAGCAGTCCGCCGTCGAGGCGCTCGGTGAGATCGCGACCGTCGAGGGCGTCGCCGCGACCACCGCCCAGACGGCGCGCGTCGTCGCCGAACACCTTCGTGCGCTCGAGGCGATCCGGGTCGCGCGGGTCGTCCTCCGTGACCTCGGTATCGACATCGAGCTCGACGAGTCGCGCAGCCGCGCCGTCGGCACCCTCGCGTTCCTCGACCGGGACCGTGCCATCGTCGACAATCTCGTGGCGCGGGTGCACGACGTCGAATCGGCACTGCGCGACGTCCATCCGGGGGCGCCGCGGATCACGAGCATCGAGCAGGCGCGGTCCACCGCCGAGTCGGCACGGACCATCGCCGCCGCGGGCACCGCGGAAGCGAGCAAGAACTGGCTCGAATCCATCGGCATGTACGTGCGGAGTCAGATCTCCGGGGGAGCGTCGCCCGAAGGACGCGCGCTGGCCCGCGCCTTCCACGACGCCGACTTCGACGCCATCAACGCGGCCCTGGACGCGTGGGATCGGGCGGCGGGGGAGCAGCGTGAGGAGCTGGAACTCGTCTCCCTCCACGCGCGCCTGACCTCCGCGGCACCCGCCCTCGCGCAGGCCCTCGCGGAGAATCCGCTGAGCTTGGCCTGGCCGGTTCGTCTCGCCGACATCGACGAGGCGTGGGCGTGGCGACGCGCGGACGAGTGGGTGCGACGCTTCCACGAGCGCACCGACGACGGGCAATTCGAACGCGACCTCGACGCACTCGAGAAGGACATCGCGCGACTGACGACCGAGCTCGTCGAGGAGAAGGCGTGGAGCGCGTGTCTCGACCGCACCACGGCCGAGCAGGTGCAGGCGCTCCATTCGTACCGCGATCACATCGCGAGCATCGGTAAGGGCACCGGCCGCTATGCGGAGCGCTATCGGGCGGCGGCACGCGAGGCCATGCAGGTCGCGCAGGGTGCGGTGCCCGCCTGGGTGATGCCGTTGCAGCAGGTGCTGGCTTCGATTCCGCCCGAACAGAATTCGTTCGACGTCGTCATCGTCGACGAAGCGAGCCAGACCGACATCAGCAGCCTGTTTTTGCTGTGGTTGGCGCCGCGGGTGATCGTCGTCGGCGACGACAAGCAGTGTGCGCCGAGCGCGGTGTCGCTGGGTGCGCTCGACGGGGTGTTCAGCCGTCTCGATTCGTACCTGCCCGACATTCCGAACTACCTGCGCGACAGCTTCACTCCGCGATCGAGTCTGTTCTCGTTGCTGCGGTCGCGGTTCGGCAGCATCGTCCGGTTGCGCGAGCACTTCCGGTCGATGCCGGAGATCATCGCGTGGTCGAGCGACCAGTTCTACGCCGACGACCCGCTGGTCCCCATGCGGCAGTACGGCTCCGATCGTCTGCAGCCGCTGCGCACCACCCTCGTCGAGGACGGCGCCGTCACCGGGCAGAACTCGACGCTGACGAACTATGCCGAGGCACATGCCCTCGTCGACACGCTCGTGAAGTGCGTCGAGGACCCCGCCTACGACGGCAAGACCTTCGGCGTCGTGGTGCTGCAGGGGCAGCTGCAGGTCGACATCATCCAGAACGAACTGTTGGACCGGCTCACCCCGGAACAGTGGGAGGAACGCAGGCTCCGCGTCGGCACGCCCCCGGACTTCCAGGGCGACGAACGGAACGTGGTGTTCCTGTCGATGGTCGTGGCGCCCGAACAGAACATCGCGGCGTTGACGCGGACCGAGTATCAGCGACGGTTCAACGTGGCGGCCTCGCGTGCCCAGGACCAACTGTGGTTGTTCCACTCGAGGACCATCGACACGTTGCGTCGCACCGACCTGCGGTACTCGTTGCTCACCCACAT
Organism: Rhodococcus sp. C26F; assembly: GCF_053345925.1. Lineage (NCBI taxonomy): Bacteria > Bacillati > Actinomycetota > Actinomycetes > Mycobacteriales > Nocardiaceae > Rhodococcus > Rhodococcus sp. C26F. The sequence goes on along the minus strand of NZ_JBKFBA010000021.1, from coordinate 40,777 downwards.
GCGGACGACGTCCCCGCGACCGGCCGAGCCGATGCCCGACGGCGTGACGCGCGACGAGCGGCACGAGGCGTTCGACAGCCTCTTCCAGCAGGACGTCTTCCTCGACATCGCCGCTCGCGGCTATCACGTGAATCCGCGGGTCGAGGTGAACGGTCACTTCATCGATCTGGTCGTCACGGGGGCGGCAGGCAAGCTAGCCGTCGTCTGCGACGACGAGCAGTGGCATACAAGTCCCGACCGGCAGAACGCCGATCTGGAGCGGGAGCGCGAACTGCACCGCAGCGGCTGGAAGTTCTGGCGGGTCCGAGAATCGGAGTACTACCTCGACCCGGTCGCCGCCCTGTCAGGACTGTGGGAGGAGCTTGAACGTCGCGGAATCACGCCCGGTCGAGTGGATACTCCTGCGCCAGAACTGTCCCGGCCGTCGATCGAGTTCCGCACCGACGGGCAGCCGCACGAGTTCGTCGAATCAGTCGGTCGGACGGATGCAACGGTCGTCGGTGAGATTGTCGATCCGGGTACGCGAATGATTGCGGGGACGGACGACTACTGAATCGACTCGGTCACATCGTTTCTCGATTGGGAACGTTACAGTGCGTCTTTTCACGCGCTTTCTTCAGCGAAGTACACGGGTTCCTGATATTTATTGATGCGCAGCGAGTCTCGTTGCGCGTAATTCCCCCTGTGACAGGAGTCCCCCATGGAAGAACTTCAGACCCTCATCGAGCTGGCGAAGCTGCTCGGCCCGTTCATGGAGCTCATCGGCAGCATCAGCAGCCTCAGCGGCCAGTAGTCCGCGAGCGACGAAGAATCCCCGAAGATATTGTCTTCGGGGATCTTTCGTGTATGCGGTGTTGGGTTCGGTGCGCTCACCGGCGCGCTGTCGGGATCGTCGAAGTCTGCCCAGGCGATGCCAGGACGCATGGTAGATCCAACACGCAACGCGTGATGGGGAATTCGTCTACCGATTGTCGGACCGACTGCGAAGCAACGGGTTTGCCGGTCCCGCTCGGATTGACCGATCCACACTCATGTGCACATGTGCGCAACCTCTCCGCGGCAGTCCGCGTCGACGAATTTCCGGTACCCGTGAATCGACGTACTCCGGTTCGCATTCCTGTGTCGATTCACAAGCAGTACCGACGTTCTATCACGGGTGGTGTGAGAAACGCGGAAGAAACTCGGTTGGGTCGGATTAAGTAGAAGGGTGAATTTGCGGCGTCATCCGCCGGACGAGAATGCGTCGAAGACCGCTTTCACGCGCACCTCGTCCTCGATTCCCAGAATGTCGGCCCAGAAGAACGCCGCCTCGGTCGTGTAGGCGTGGCCGTGGCCACCGGGCACTTCGGCGGCAAACACCATGTCAAGCGTGACCTGCCAGAACGTCACGAACGGAATCCACGACATCCCCTTGTCGATGTCGGCGCCGCGCTCCTCGCGCAGCCAATCCGGGCGGTGCCGGACCAGCTGGGAGGACCACCACACAATCGGATCGCTGGGATGCTGCCAGTACACGATGCGGGGAGATTCCCAGTCGCGCAGTCCGTCGAGATCGGTGAGGTCGTCGGGAGTCGCAGCGAATCGCACGTTCTGGCCGCCGTAGATCACCGGAAGAATTTCGCGGCTGCCGGGATCGCGCGAATCGGTGATGCGTCGCCACTGTTCCGTGAAATTCGGTGTGCCCACCCACAGTGCGCCGTCGGTTCGGGTGATCATGTCCTGCACGCCGGCGAAGGCCGATTGCCCTCCGTACGACCCCAGCGATTCGCCGAACACGAGCAGCTTCGGCCGGGTTTCCGGATCGAGAACACTCCACCTCGCGTATACCGCTTCGAACAACGCGCGACCGGCATTGCGCGGCGAGACTCGATCGGCGAGGAAAGCCAGGGGACTGGCGAGGAACGAATACTGCATGGCCGCGATGGCAGAGTTGCCGTCGGAGAGGTATTCCAGTGCGGCGGCGACGTCCTGGTTGACCCAGCCACGACCGGTCGTCGTGGCCACGGCGAGGTACTCGCGGTCGAAGGCACCGGTGCGGTCGAGTTCGGCAACGACATGCGAGGCGAGCACCTCCATCTCGTCGTAGTCCGTGTAACCGTCGAGACTGTCCAGGGAGCGGTAACCCGCGTAGACCCGGATCGGCATCATCGCGGGCTCACCCGTCACCGCGGTGATCTCCTTCGGAGACGGACCGCCTGCGACGAACGTGCGGCCCTCATGTCCCAGCGAATCCCACGGTTCGAGAGATGCGTCCGACCCGGATCGTTCCGGTGCCTGCGGCTGCTCGACTCCGTCGGCGGTGCCCTCGTCCACTGCCATCGCCGATCCGTTGGCGATACGCGCGATCTCCACCGACAGCAGACCTTCCACCGCCCAGAACACGATCAACCCGACCAGCACGACACTCACGATGCGCGCCAGGGGAGCCGGCAACACGCGGACGACGAGTCCGGTGACCCATTGCGCCACGCGCCGCAGACCACGGCCGATGACGAGCAGGAGCAGCGCCACCACCACGGCGACCAGCAGCACACCCGGATAGTCCCAGCTGCTGCCGGGTTCCATCCCGACGAGTTCGCGGCTGATGTCCTGCCACCACGAACCGAGGACGAGGAAGGTCGGCACCACCACGACGGCGACCGCCGCGAGCAGGTACCAGCCGACCTTCTTGACGGTCGCTGACCAGTTCGTCTCGAAGCCGCACTTGCGGACGATCCACGCGAGGAGCACGCCGATGCCGTAGCCCGTGATGACGCTGATGCCGGTCGCGACGCCCTGCAGGTACCAGGGGCGGGGAAGCAGGGACGGCGACAGCGACCAGCAGTAGAACAGCAGCGCAACGGCCAGGCCGACCGGATGGAACCCTCCCAACCATCGCAGGATCCCGTCCTTCAGCCGAGCCGAGAACGAAGGGGAGGGCTCAGGAGGTGCGGGCGGTGTATCGAGGGTCGTGGTCATCGGCGGTCGCTTCCGTCGGTACCAGGGCGCAGGAAGGCATGGCGAAGAGACGGAATGCGAAGCCGTAGGGGAGAAGCTAGCAGAGCCTCGGGCAGCGTGCCGTGTTCGACTACTCGTCTGCGGTGTTCAACTGCTCGACGGCCTCGGCGATCCGCTGGGTGTCGGTGAGCGTCCACCCCTCTGGCGACGTCACGGCGGCCCAGCCGTAGGGGATGAGGTCCTCGTAGTTGTGGCCGTGACCGACGGGTGGCGACGTGCCGACCATGATGTCGGCCGCGACCTGAGCGAAGGTGACGATCGGATACCACCGCATCGACGGTGAGCGATCCGCACCCGGAGGTTCGGCGAGCCAGTCGGGTCGCTCGAACAGCAGGCCCGGTCCCCACCACACCACCGGATCGGACGCGTGCTGCAGGTACAGGACTCGCGGATCGTTCCACGGTCCCTGCTGGTCCTCGAGCGTCTGCAGGTCGGAGGCGAACCGCACCGCGACGCCGTCCTCGTAGACGGGCAGGACCTCGGGGCTGCCGGGATCCCGATGGTCGACGATGCTGCGCCACAGTTGGTTCGAATTCGGCGGTCCGACGAAGAGAGCACCGTCGATCTCGCTGCGCATGTCGGAGAGGTCGTCGAAGGCTGCCTCGGCCGACTGCGAACCGAGGCTCTCGCCGTAGACCACGAGCTTCGGGCGCTGGTCCTCCGGCAGTTGCGACCAGCGTTCGTGGACCCCGTTGATCAGCGCATTGCCGGCAGCCTTGGCTGCGGAGCCGTCGACGAGGAAAGAGATCCAGCTCGGCAGGAAGGAATACTGGATCGCGGCGATCGCCGAGTTGCCGTTGTAGATCATCTCGATCGAGTCGGAGGCGAACGGATTCACCCACCCGGTCCCGGTGGTGCCGGCGACCACGAGGATCTCGCGCTCCCACGCCTTCGTGCGGTCGAGTTCGTCGAGGATCAGCTGCACCTGTTCGTCGGTGGTGCCGTCGGCTTCAAGTCCCGCGTACACCCGTATGGGTTCGAGCGCGGGAGCGACGTTCAGTTCGGTCAGCTGCTCGGCGTCCATCCCACCGGCGACAAACGTGCGTCCCTGACGACCGAGGCTCTCCCACGACGACGGCGACGCCGGGCTGCCCGACCGCTCGGGAACCTGAGGCTGCTCCACGCCGGGGTCCGTGCTGTTGTTGTCGTCGGCGAACACGATTCGTGCCGCCATTGAACTGCTCGCGAGCAGAACCTGGTCGACGAACACGACCACCGCAAGCACGAGGATGACCGGCGCGAGGACGCCGGCCGCGGCGACCGGAACACGCAGGCGGGTCGCGAGAAATTCCGCGAAGCGTCGTCCGACCCAGCGCAATCCGCGCGCGATGTAAAGGAGGGTGGCGAAGATCGCAACGCTCACCAGGCCCGTCCGCAGATACGCGAAGCCCGTCGTGGTCTCGATGCCCATGAGGGCGCGGACCTCGTTCTGCCATTCCGCCGCGGCGAGCAGGCTCCCCAGAAGTGTCCCTACCGCGATGAGGGCGACCAGCACTTCGGCGATGCGGCGGACTGTGTGGCGCCGTCGCCACCATGTGAGACGCGGAGCGATCCATCGCCGAGCGGGAAAGGCGATGAGCACACCGATGCCGTAGCCGATGATGCCCGTCACCCCACTGATCAGCCCCTGGAAATACCACTCACGGGGGATGAGGGAGGGACTCAGGCTCCACGCGAAGAAGAACAGGGCGACGACGAGACCGACGAAGTCGAGGCCGAAGACGGAGAGGTGGCGTCGGGTGTTCTTACTCGACTCATCGGTTTCGGGAGGCGTGGCAGGAGCGGTCACGATGCGACAGTAGCCGGAATCGTCCCTCACGTAATTTCGGAGGATTCCACTCGGGGAGAGTCAGGTAGCTACCCCGACTGACGTGTCAGGGGACTCGCGCTGTTCGGGGGCACGAGTCAACATGGGACACACGACTGGTTGGCAATGCCCACTGGCCAAGCGTGAAAGACGGTAGGTCGACGGGTAAGAGCGGAGTTTCGTGAGCGAGTTCGGATCCTCTGACCTTCGATCTCCATGCTGAGCGGGGCGACTGTAACGGACGTCCTGGAACCGTCGATGACTGCTTGAGCAGACCGAATCTTGCCCGAACGAGGTCGTCGGTCTCGACGTAGCCGTACATCGATGAAGGAACCGTCGTTGAGCGATGAGAGTGAAATCCCAGAGATCGACACCTGGGAAGAGATGATCGCATGGTTGGTTACCTCGTTCACCGATCAGCCGGTGGGTCTGATCATCGATCTCGGACCGAGTGACTACATCAGTTACGTCGACGACGAGGACTTCGAGGACAAAGACGTCGAGCGGGTCGTGTGTGCACAAGTGCATGTGCTCTCCGATGGAGTGTTGATGGTTCGGCGTTCGCGAACCGTTCTCGAGCGTCTTCGTCTCGACGATCACGCCATCGAGGGGCTGGAACTGGACCGCTGGTTCTTCGATGATCATTTCGACGATTGCACGGACGGATACGTCTTCACTCGTGACATCGAACTGGCAGCCGATGCGTGTGCAGCGTGGTTTCGCGACATGCCAGGAGCACCCACACTCGAGCAGATCGGATGTGACTACGAGTATCCCGTCTCGCTTCCCCGTCACGATCGAGTTCGGTGAACTGTTCCCGCGTATGCCGGCGTACCCCACTGGCGAAGGCAGTGACCTGTCGGGCGGGCAAATCGTGAAGTGGCGAGACCGAATGCTCGGTTTGTCGGTTCGATGATCTATCGTTCCAGCGTCGTGTTCGAGTAAGGGCGGAGAGAATACTTTGGGCGCAGTGCATTTCACGTCGGGTGAGGACGGCACGTTGACCTGCGAGGTCCGATCGCTCGGTGGTCGAGTGCTCCGGCTGACCGGAAACCTCGCAACGGTTGAACCCCTGGCATCCGGGGACGCGCAGATGGTCGCCAACAAGGCTCTCGCCCACAATGCCTGGGCGTATGTCAAACACGAGACGGAGTATCAGGCCGCGACCGAGGACGATCAGCGGAAGAGCCACCGGAAGCAGGCCGACGAACATGTTGCGGTCGCCGAAGGAATTGCGAATCTCATCGACGATCTGACCGATGACTTCACTACAGCGTGGTGTTCTGGCTGCTTCATGCGTACCGAACATCGGAAGGTCCACGGTAAGCGTTCGGGTGTCCGTGCCCACCTGTGCTCATCCTGTGGGGTGGCTACGGTGGGATGCGCCGCTCCGCAGTGCGTCCACATGGCCACCCGCGGTCTGGGTTCGTTCCGCATTCCGCGCTACTGCGCTGAGCACCGGCACGATATCCCCAGTTTCGAACGGGCTACGGACACTGTCGAGGGCCCGGAAGACTACGGGAAGCTTCTCAAGTACGACAAGCCGAATCTGAACAGAGCGACCAAGCTTGCCGCTGCGGGAGTACTTGCCGCCGGCGTGGCAGTGCCAGGAGGTATCGCAGCGGCACCTGCTGTGGGCGGAGCAATCGGTGCCTTGATGGGCTACAGCGGAGCCGTGGCAGCGAACGTGGGCCTGGCGTTTCTCGGCGGTGGTGCGGTCGCCGCCGGTGGTCTCGGAATCGCAGGAGGAACCTACGTAGTGGCGGCGGTCGGAGCTGCTCTCGGGGGAGCGCTCGGCGCGAGTGTCACCAACGCATACGTCAACGAAGACAAGTCGTTCGAGATCGAGAAGTTCCGTGAGGGCGACGGCATTCCGGTCATCGTCACGCGCGGCTTCCTGAACGAATCGAGTGGGGACTGGCGCGCTGCGATCGCATTCGTGGAGCGTCGTTACCCCGACGCGCCGATCTACAAGCTTCATTGGGGTAGCAAGGAACTGGCAGCTCTGGGAATCCCTGCGGCCCGAGGAGCTGGGGCGAGATACGCGATGGGAGCCGCGGCGCGGGTCGCAGCAAGAGCGGGTAAAGCCGCTGCTGGAAGGCTCAACCCGGTCGCGCCTGTGATGATGGCTGCCGACCTGGCCAAGAACCCGTGGCACACGGCGCGGGTGCGCGCAGATCGCACCGGTGTTGCGTTGGCTGGCATCCTCGCAAGGACCGAGATACCCAGCTACCACTTGGTCGGTCACAGCCTGGGTGCTCGGGTCATGATCACAGCTGCGGAAACGCTTTCTACGCAACAGGGCGGGCCCCGCATCGACACGATCCACGTCGTCGGTGCAGCGATCGGACGTAAGGGCGATTGGCGGAAGCTGAACGACGCAGTGTCGAACAAAGTCCACAACTACTTCTCATCGAACGACAAGGTCTTGCGTTACGCGTATGCGGCTGCGCAGGGTGGCAGCGTTGCCGCGGGTTACGCGGGATTCGGTACGTCGTACCCGAACATCGTCGATCACGACGTATCGAGTTGCGTTGACGGACATTCGGAGTACTTCGGCAAGGTCACGCCCGTGTAGGTCCGTGCAGTCATTGTCCGGCCCATCCGGCGAGTACGGGTAAGTGGGGATGCCGCGGCCGTATAGGTGTTGAGAGCTTCGAGTCAGCTTCGGCGGCGGCGCCACTGCTCAGGGCTCGGCGGTAGTCTCCGCCTGGGAATGACCGCGCGGAGGTGTATCGGTTCCTCATGAGGCGTGCTATTCGATTGCGACCATTGATCAATCGTGCCCTGCGGCTGCTTCTCGAGACTCACGCGTGGTGGATTCGCCTGGAAGAGCATCATTTGGTAACGCCACTCGTGCGGGCTCGAAGGCAGAGCGCGAAGGCTGGTCGAGCGAGACGTGCTGTGCCGTCTTACGGCAAGCGGTCTCGGGCTCCCGCTTCCTGCTGACGTTTGCCACTGGTATGGCTTACTGCGCGCGACCGGACGGGGTTGGGCAGTCTCGTTCGCGATCGTCACAGCCGATTGGGAAGACGCAGTGCTTTCTCGAGTCTCAGTGAGTCCGATAGAGCGGACATGCCCATGTGTCCTCGTCGAGTCGGCCTGCACGTGAGGACCGTGCTGAGCGTATGAATCCCGAGCAGGCAATCTTGGTAATTGCCGAACTTCGTTCCAACGTGCCCTCACGTACCGGTAGAGCGCACGGAACGGGTCGTCCTGCTGCGGGCTATCGGACCCTCGGGGGATCAGATCCGAGAACATTGCGATCAGCGTCGCGAGAGTGGCCAGCGTGAGGAGCAACAAGAGGATTGCCAACCAGTACTTGGTAATCGCTAGCCCCACCACCACCCCGATGCCGAACAGGACGAGTGCCGCTTTCCCGTTGGGGAAGATGTCTTTCACGCATGTCTTTCTTGCTCATGACATCCGCCCGCAATCAGATGTCGATGATCGAACCGTCAAGATGCCGCTGTCGTCTGCTCGGGGAAGCGGGTATCTCTGAACGTGGAACTACTTGCTCCCCGGCGTCCAGCGCATTCCCCACTTGTACGCCTTGTCGAGATGGGACTGGTCGCCCTTGATGTAACGGACTTCGCGATTGATGTCGATCTGTCCGTTCTTGCTCTCCAGCAAGGCAATCGCGCACATGGGTGCACGGTTATCACCGGAGTCCAGGCGAACCTCGATCTCGGATCCTGAGGTTCGGTAGAGCGTGACCACACCGTCCGCGGCCGCCCAGTTCGGTACGCCCTCGTAGATGTACGCGAAGATCAGGATTCGCTTGAAAGCCCGCGGATTGGACAGGTCGATGTAGAGGTTCTCACCACCGGCCACGGTGCCAGTCCGGTCGTCCCCGTCGAGTTCGATGTACGGGTAGCTGTATCGGGAGCCGAACGCTCCACCGAGCGCCTGGATGACGCCCTTGCTCCCGTCGGCCATTTCGTACAGGCAACCGAGATCGAGGTCGATGCCGTTCCCACCGGTAAGGCGACCCAGGAACCCTTTGCCGGAGCCCCTGGTGGTCCAGTTCAGGTTCACTCGCATGACGCCCTGCTCCTCGCCGGCTTTCACGAGGCTCACCGAAGGAGTGTTCTTGTCGAGGGTGATCTTGGACAGAGTGACCGGCGGTGCTGCCGGCGTCTGCACGCGTGGCCGTGACGGCGGAACCCCGCGACGCTCTGTCGCCGGGTTGGGCGTCGGCGTCGGCGTGGGCGGAGGAGTAGGTGTAGGGACAGGAGTAGGTGTAGGGACAGGAGTAGGCGTAGGCGCGGGGGGAGGAGTGGGGATTGGCGCCGGCGGTGCTGGCTGACTGACATCCACACCGTAGTTCGTGGCGAGGGCCGTCAGTCCGGTGCTCCATCCCTGTGAGACGTTGCGAACCTTCCACGTCCCGTTGCGGCGATAGACCTCCATGAGGATGGCCGCACGTTCGGTACGCAATCCACTGGCGGGTGCTTGAACGACCAGCCCGGTCGGCTGTTCGAGGGTGACGCCGAGGCCGGGGACCGTTGCCAGGCTTCCGGTCACGCTCTCGTCGAGAGCGACCGCGATGGAGAGGGTGTGGATGTGCGATGGGATGAGCGACAGATCCAACGAGATTCGATCTGCGCCGATCAGCCGAACCGCGCCTTCGGGGGACTTGGGCTGGTTGAAGAAGATGAAGTCGTCGTCGTTCCGGACACGCTGGTCGACTGTCAGCTGGAAGGCCATCAGGTCGACTGTGCCCTGACGTGCGCCGGTCACCGACAAGGTCGCGGTGCCGTCGTGGATGACTGTGTTCGCTCCGGGGGGAAGTGCAGGCATGGCGTGTCCGGCTCTACGGCCGGCTCCTTTCGGCGGAGATGCGTGTGGGCAGCCGGACGGGCCGGCTGCCCACACGTGGAACTGATCAGGCGTTGACGGTGACCGTCTCGGGCTGCGGATCTTCATCCGAGTCCGTGGTCGCCTCGTCATCGGGGTTGTTCATGTTCCGGATGATGCTGGTGATCAGAGCCGCGAGGATCAGGAACACGCCGGTCAGGCCGGTGACGATCTCGCTGACGTGGTGACCGATCGAGTACAGCAGGATGAGCGCCAGCGCACCGATCGCCCAGTGTGCCCCGTGCTCGAGGAAGACGTATTCGGAGAGCGTGCCCTTGCGGACCAGGTAGACGGTGATCGAGCGGACGAACATCGCGCCGATGAAGCCGAGGCCGAGCGCGATAATGATCGGGTCGGAGGTGACCGCGAATGCGCCGATCACGCCGTCGAAGGAGAAGGACGCATCCAGCACCTCGAGGTAGAGGAACAGGAAGAAGCCGGCCTTACCGGTTGCCTTCGCGAGATCGCTGGGACCACCGGACGATTCTTCGCCCTCCTCGTCGACGTTGAAGAGTTCGCCGAGGCCGTTGACGAGGATGTAGGTGATCATGCCGAGCGTGCCGGCGATCATCACCGTCGACGACTTGCCCTCGGGAGCGAGGAACACGGCGGTGAGGACGAGGAGCCCGGAAGCGACGACCACCGAGAGCTGGTCGAGCTTGCCGATCCGCTCCAGCGGACGCTCGAGCCAGGACAGCCAGGTGATCTCCTTCTCCTCGAAGACGAAGCCCAGGAAGAGCATCAGCAGGAACATGCCACCGAAGGAGGCGATCTGCGGGTGCGCGTCGGTGATGAGCGTTTCGTAGCTTGCGCTGCCGTCGGGGAAGTAGGCCGCGCCATCGGCCGGCGGGTTGAGCGCCAGGTCCAACGCCGCGACCGGTCCGAGTCCGGATGCAGCCCAGACGATGATGAGCGGGAACACGAGGCGCATGCCGAAGACGGCGATCAGGATGCCGATCGTGAGGAAGATCTTCTGCCAGAACTCGCTCATCCTCTGCAGCACAGTCGCGTTGATGACCGCGTTGTCGAAGGAGAGGGAGACCTCGAGGACACCGAGGATGGCGGCGAGCAGCAGGGCCTGAGGACCGCCGTAGAGGAAGGCGACGACCAGGGCGACAACAGTAACGGCGAAAGATGCGCCGAATATGCGCATAACCACGAACGTGGCCTTTCTCTATGGGTGCGACAACGTCGGGATGCTCTCGTTTCGAACATCCCGATCGTTCCCGCGGACGGAACCGAGGAAATCAGGCGACGTTGACGCCGTAGTCGAGGGCGATGCCACGGAGGCCGGACGCGTAGCCCTGGCCGACCGCGCGGAACTTCCACTCCGCGTTGTGGCGGTAGACCTCGCCGAAGATCATCGCGGTCTCGGTGGACGCGTCTTCGGTCAGGTCGTAACGGGCCAGCTCGACGCCCGTGACGCGGTCGACGATACGGATGTAGGCGTTGCGCACGTGTCCGAAGGACTGGCCGCGAACGTCCGCGTCGTAGATCGAGACGGCGAAGAAGATGTTGGTGACCGTGGGGGGAAGCGCAGCGAGGTCGACGTGGATCGACTCGTCGTCGCCGTCTCCGTCGCCGGTCAGGTTGTCGCCGGTGTGCTCGACCAGGCCGTCGGGCGACGAGAGATTGCCGTAGAAGACGAAGTGTTTGTCCGAAAGGACCTTGTAGTTCGGGCCGGTGATCAGCGCCGACGCATCGAGGTCGTAGGGCGCACCGGTGGTGGTGCGCTCGTCCCAACCGAGACCGACAGTGATGGTCGTGAGATTGTCGGTTGCCTTGGACAGGGAGACGTTGCCGCCCTTGGCAAGAGAGACGCTCATGTGGATCCTTTCGAATTTTTGCGTAGGCGTGATTTCGACCGGGATGCGGATCGCAGTGCGAAACTGCCCACCACGGGGAAAGTTGAACTAATCGCCGGGGAAGTGCCGCCGAATCTGGAACGAGCACCCGCCGAGGGGATCCTCGGTACCGGTGCGAGTGCTGATGGTCCACGTCGTGTGGCTGAACTCCTTCTGCGGGTGCAACTTCTGGGATCAAGACGAGCACGGCAGAACAATGCCGCACCACCTACTCCAGCCCCCGACAGACTGTTGGGCGACAACATAGCAGGTTCAACTAAATGTCCGGAAGTGCCGATCGGCCCGATTCGGACGGAGCCGCTTTCTGCTACCGGAAGTATTGGTGCGGCCTGCTGTTGCGCTGGTGAGCGGGTGTAACAATCTCGGTGTCGAGGACAGATGTACTCGGCAATGGAGTCGGAACGATCGGGGGAGGCACATGCGCAGAAGTGCTGGAAGGGCTTATCGACTGTAATCGTCGTAGCCGTTGTCTATGTTCGTCTGTCTATGTTCGTCGGCGTTCCCTCCGTACTCGTACGGAGTAACTTCATCGCGCAGTGGGGTGGTTGTGGATACGAGGGAGAGCGATCCTGAGCTGAAGGATCGTGTCCAACGTTTGCTCGCCTTCTTGTCGGAGCTCGTCAAGGCGCGAAGCGCCCCGGTTCGAGTTGTCGACAAGCACCGCGCTGTGATGGCGCTGGACGAAGGCAACCTCGATGTAGCTCTCGGTACCGATGCGTCCGCCGGCGACGTCGTGCTCCGGGCACGTCGCGTGCACTTGGAAGACCCACCCCGACCACCTGCTGCAGTCGTTCCCTGGATCCGCGGTTCGATCGCGGATTCGACCACCGAACCCACACTCGATCCCAGCGCTCCCGACACGAACAAGTTCGAGCCCTGGCTGACGAAGTGGCGTGCATGGGCGGAAGTCGATTGTGAGCGGCGACCGGCGTGGCACCTCTACGCGTTTCTCCAGCGTGCGATGCTCGACCTCGAGGCGCAACCAGAGTCCCTGGAACTCGTGATTGCGTCGGGGCTGCTCCAACTCTCGGCGGATGTAGCAGGCGAACAGGTGCGAACACACCTCATCACGCAGTCGACGTTGGTGGAACGCGACTCGGCCTCGGGCGACCTCCTGGTGCGGTTGGACCCCGAATCCGCTCCTGCACTCGAAGACACTCAATTGTTGACCGGGCTCGAGGTCTTCGATTCGTCGGGTACTCGGAGCCTGCACGAATCGCTGGCTGCACGGGTGAGCTCCCCCGTGGATCCTGCCGCACGGATCTTCCTCAAGGATTGGTCCGATCGTGCCCTGGCCACCCGCGTCGAGATCGTCGACCGACCCGACGAAGCAGCTTCGCAAGATCGTCTCCTCACACCGTCGCCTTCGCTGGTTCTGCGCAAGCGGGGTGCTTATGCCCTGATCGAGTACTACGACCGCATGACGGCAGCGGCGGCCGACGAAGCAACGGCAGTCCCTCTCGGTCTGGCACAGCTCGTCGAGGCGATCGAACCCGCCGATCGGGTCGCCTGGCTCGACAGGGCCGGTACGTCGTCCTCACTGCTCGCCGACGATCCGTTGTTCCCGCTTCCTGCCAACCAGGAGCAACGCGACATCATCGATCGGCTCGCAGGGGACAGCGGTGTCGTCGTGGAGGGCCCGCCCGGAACCGGGAAGACTCACACGATCGCCAACCTGGTTTCGGCGTTGTTGGCTCGTGGTCAGCGTGTCCTGGTCACCAGTGAGAAGGCTCAGGCGCTGCGGGTCCTTCGCGACAAGCTGCCTCCGGAACTGCAGGAACTCTGTGTTTCGGTCACGGACGCCGGCCGCGGTGGGTCGGCCGAGCTGAACCGCAGTGTCAGTGAGATCGCGACCCGCAAGGCCCAGTTCGATCCGCGCCGCACCGCGGCCCGTATCGACGAGGTGGCGCAACGACGCGACACTGCACTGAGTCGCCGTGCGATGCTGACGGAACGCATCCGTCAGGCTCGTGCGTCCGAGACGCTGGCTCACGCCGATGTCGCGCCCGGCTATTCGGGAACTCCGGCCGAGATCGTCCGGACGGTCACGGCGCAGACCGCCAACCACGACTGGCTACGTGGCACCCTCGCCACGGATACTCCGCCGCTCACTCCGGAGGAGTTCCAGACGCTGCTCGCCCTGTCCGAAAGGTCTCGGCCAGGTCGAGTTGAGCGCCGACGGCAGTATTTCCCCGAACTGGGGTTGCCGAGCCTCTCCGATCTCGAACTCGCCTGCGAAGCTGTTCGCAACAGCCCGGCTTCGGGTGGCGCCCCCACTTCGGGACTGCTTCGGATGCTGGAGGGTGCTGCTCCCGATCTTCTCGAACGGATCCGCGAGCAGTGCGACCATCTGCAGCGTGCGCTGCTCGATGTCGACGGTCTGGAGCCTGCATTCCGGAACCTCGCCGACGCAGTACTGTCCGGACAGATCGACTATCTGTGGGACAAGACCGCGCACATCCGCGAGCTGGTCACCGTCGCCTACAACGCCGACGTCTTCCTCGGTACGACTACTGTTGTCGACACTCCAGTGGTCGGACGAAATGCGTTGCATGCCTACGACGCGCTCGCCAGGGCGCTCGAGGGCGGCGAGGTGTGGCGAAGCGGAATCGCCCGTTTCCGCAGGAGCGATGAGCAGACCGCGGTGGAGGCGCTGGGCAGGGTCGCCACCGTCGACGGCGTCGAGGCCACGACTGCGCCACTAGCTCGTGCGGTGGCCGAGCATCTTCGTGCGCTCGATGCCATCCAGTCCGTCGCCCTCATCCTTCGGGATCTCGGCATCGAGATCGACCTCTCGGGCTCTCGCAGTCAGATGATCGGTGCGGCAGCGAGGGCTGCCCGGTCTCGCGATCTGGTGGACGTTCTCGCAGTGCGCGCCAAGGACGTGGCGCGTGTGCTGCAGCAGGCGAGTCCAGGGGCGCCGCCGCGTATTGCGAGCCTGGATCAGGCCCGGTCCGTCGCGACTGCGGCACAAGCGATCGCTGCAGCAGGCTATGCAGAGGCGAATCGCTCCTGGCTCAGGGATGTAGCTTCTCATGTCCGGGCCGGAATGACGCACGGGATGCCGCCGGAAGGACACGTGCTCGTCCGGGCCATCGAATCCGCGGAGTTCGGCAGGATCCGCACAGCGATCGAGTCCTGGCACGCTGCGGTCCGTGAGTATCAGGAAGAACGTCACCTCGAATCGCTGCAGACTCGGCTGACCGATGCGGCGCCCGCGTTGGCGCACGCCATCGCCGAGAACCCTTCGTCTGCGGAGTGGTCGGTTCGCCTCGACTACATCGAGCAGGCATGGGCGTGGCGTCGGGCATACGACTGGGTGCAGCAGCACTCCCACGCTGTCGACGACCAGCACCTCCAGCACGAGCTCGACGCCACCGAGAAGGACATCGCGCAGCTCACCGCACAGCTGGCCGCGGAACGAGCATGGAGTACATGCCTGGAGCGGACGACGGCTGCGCAGGTCCAAGCGTTGCAGACCTACCGTGATCACGTGGCCAGCATCGGAAAGGGAACCGGCAAGTACGCGGAACGGTTCCGTGCAGGCGCGCGCGAAGCGATGCAGGTAGCGCAGCAAGCGGTCCCGGCATGGGTCATGCCTCTGCAACAGGTACTGGCGTCCATTCCCGCCGAACAGAACTCGTTCGACGTCGTCATCGTCGACGAGGCGAGTCAGGCGGACATCAGCAGCTTGTTCCTGTTGTGGCTCGCTCCCCGGGTGATCGTGGTGGGTGACGACAAGCAGTGTGCCCCCAGTGATGTGTCATCGGGTGCGCTCGAAGGTGTCTTCACTCGACTCGACTCGTATCTGCCCGACATCCCGAAATACCTGCGCGACAGTTTCACCCCTCGATCCAGCGTTTTCTCGTTGCTCCGTTCGAGGTTCGGCAGTGTGATCCGGCTGCGCGAGCACTTCCGGTGCATGCCCGAGATCATCAACTGGTCCAGTGGACAGTTCTACTCCGATGCACCGTTGGTTCCGGTGCGTCAGTTCGGTGCCGACCGTCTGCCGCCGCTGCGCACCACCTATGTCGAGGGCGGGGTGGTCACCGGTCGGAACGCGACGCTCTCCAACAGGGTCGAAGCACGCGCCATCGCCGACGCGATCAAGCAGTGTCTGTCGGACGAGGCGTACGACGGCAAGACCTTCGGCGTCGTCGTTCTGCAGGGACAAGCGCAGGTCGACGTCATCACGAACGAGCTGCTCGACCGGTTGACGCCCGAGCAGTGGGAAGAGCGCCGACTACGTGTCGGAACACCGCCCGACTTCCAGGGCGACGAGCGTCACGTGGTGTTCCTCTCGATGGTCGTCGCGCCGGAACAGAACATCATGGCGATGACGAAGACCGAGTACCAACGACGGTTCAATGTCGCCGCGTCCCGCGCGCAGGACCAGATGTGGCTGTTCCATTCGCGCACCCTCGAATCGCTGCGCTCGACCGACCTGCGGCATTCGTTGCTCACCTACATGCAGTCGACGTCGCCCGCGCCGGCAGAGCCGATGCCCGAAGGCGTGACGCGCGACGATCGGCACCACGCGTTCGACAGCCTCTTCGAGCAGCGCGTGTTCCTCGACATCGTGGCTCGCGGTTACCACGTGAATCCGCAGGTGGAGGCGAACAGCCGGCGGATCGATCTCGTGGTCACCGGTGCAGCAGGGAGGCTCGCCGTCGAGTGCGACGGCGATCATTGGCATACGAGTCCCGAACAGCAGCGTGCCGACCTCGAACGCGAACGAGAGCTGCAACGCTGTGGGTGGCAGTTCTGGCGCATCCGCGAGTCGGAGTACTACCTCGATCCCGTGGGATCGATGAGAGGTCTCTGGGAGGAGCTCGATCGGCGCGGTATCAGGCCGCACGTCGTCGGAGTGAACGACGTCGTCACTGCCGTGCAGGCGACCTGGACTCCGGTAGAACTCGTGGAGGACGACTCGCCGGTCGACGACGTCGTCGACGTCCTCGACCAGCCGATCTTTCCTCCGGAACCGGTCGTGAAGACCACGGAGCCGCAACCGGTTCACGTTGAGATGCCCCCACCTGCAACTGCACCTTCCGTTCACACCGATCCTGAGATCGTCGCGGGACCGGCTCCTGTTGTGCCGGAAGTGGAACCGCCGACAGGGCCGCAGGAACAGATCGCGCTTGCTACTGCAATTGCGTCAGCGCTGGCTTCGGGCCCCTTACCCGTCAGCAAGATCGCGGCTCGGTTGGGGGAGGACTGGAAAGTGGTCCTTGCCGATCTCGACAGGCTGATTGCCGCCGGTCTGGTCGGTGAAGTTGCAGTTTTCGGAAAGCTGACGCAATACCACCTCCTGGATGTGTCTCCGGAAGAAGTAGAGGACACCCCGGCTCCCACGCTGGAAGAAAGCCCTCCGGACGTTGCGGTCCTCGAACCTGCCGCGGAGCAGACGATCACAACAGGCAAGTCGCCAGATCTCGCGACGTCGATAGTGGAGGTCCTCGCTTCCGGACCCTTGCCAGTCGGAAAGATCGCCGAACAGGTAGGGGAGCACTGGAGGACTGTCCACGCCGGACTGGACCAACTCCTTCTCGAGGGGCGAATCGAAGAGGTCACGGCGTTCGGGAAACTGACCGAGTATCACCTCGTGGACGCGGCGTCACGGACCGAGAGCAGCGAGTCGCCGCTCCCGCCTGCCGCGGGCTCGCAGACCGACTCGCCGGCTTCGGTGTTACCGCCTGTGCAGACACCGGTCGTTCCCGGCTGGGAGACCATGCCGGCATCGGCGATCGAGTCGCTCCCACCGAGTCTCGGGTCGCGGATCGTGGAGCAGCTCTCGTCTGGGCCGGTGTCTCTCGCGGATCTCGAGTTCCGGCTGAACGAGCCGCGGGACCGCATCGAAGCCGTCGTGGACGAGCTGATCGCTCGGGGGCGTGCGGTATGGATGCCGGAACGCGGCCCGCGCGTATACGCCCTTGCGCCACCGGCAGATCGGACAGTGGCGGGTGACGAGAGTGCTCCTACACCTCAGCCGGCCGTGATACCCCGAGCTGTCTCGGTGGCCGACCTGCCACCGGCACGTCTCGATTCGGTCGCGGAAATACTCATCACCGCTGCAGCAATCGCGGACCTGTCAGTGGAGCGCGCAAAGAAGCTGAGCAGACTCGATCACGAGAGTGTCATGCAGATCATCTCGAATCTGGAAGCAGACGGGAAACTGGTGCGTCGAGACGATGTTTCGGGACCCGTGTGGGGACGGGGTGACCGGTGACGGCACCCACTTTGGCCGGACCACCTTTACGTGCCTGGCAACGCGAAGCTTTCGATGCCTGGACGAGGGCAGACCGTAGCGCCGTCGTCGAGGCTGTCACCGGAACAGGGAAAACGACACTCGGGATCGCAGCAGTTGCCGACGGCGTCGCTCGTGGCATGGACGTCTTGGTCGTCGTGCCCGGAATCGAACTGCTCGAGCAATGGCATCGCGCGATCCGTCGAACGCTCCCCGATGTCCCCGTCGGTCGGCGGGGCGGCGGTCACTCGGACAATTTTGAGGGCAAGCGAATTCTGGTCAGCACCGTGCACTCGGCGATCAGCACCTCCGCGCCGCAGCCGTCGGGCCCCGCGCTGCTGGTTGCGGATGAGGTGCACCGGTACGGTGCCGTCACGTTCTCGAAGCTGCTGACGGATCGATTTCCCGAAAGGATCGGTCTCACAGCAACTTTCGAACGGTCCGATGACGGTGTGGAGAGGTTCCTCCTGCCGTACTTCCGGACCGTCGTAGAAGGTTGTAGCTACGAACGCGGGCACGCCGACGGCATTCTCGCCCCGGTGAACGTCATGCTCGTTGCGGTCCCGTTCGATCCGACCGAGGCTGTCGAATACCAGGAGTACGACGAGCAGGCCCGCAAGCTCCGGGGTGATCTGATCGAGAAGTTCGGATGCGCCGGCCAGCCGTTCGGCGAGTTCATGCGCGACGTCCAATTGCTCGGTGGCGGCGACGGTGCGGATCGATCGACATGGGTGGCACGAAAGTACCTGCACGCGTTCTCGAAAAGTCGATCCTTGCTCGCGGAATGTCGTGGTAAGAGGGAAGTGCTGCGCGGCCTTGGCGTGATGCTCAAAGAAACCGGTCGGGCTCTCGCATTCTCGGAGACACGCGAGTCGTCGCGAGCTGCCGCGGAGGTACTGCTGGAGGAAGGCGTGCTGGCAGCACCTTTCACGAGCGACCTCAGCAGATCGGACCGAACGCGACTGCTGAACGAGTTCAAGAGCGGCACGCTGACCGCCCTGGTGGCACCGAAGGTGCTGGACGAGGGCGTGGACGTCCCGGAAGCCGATGTCGGAATCATCCTGGCCAGCAGTAAGAGCAGGCGGCAGATGATTCAGCGGATGGGTCGGATCATCAGGCCGAAGTCCGACGGGCGGCCGGCGTCGTTCCTGGTGATGTACGCGGAGAACAGCTCGGAGGATCCTGCGAACGGGGCGCACGGAACGTTCCTCGAGCAGCTCACCGGCATCGCCTCTCAGGTGGTGACGGTCTCTGCGGAGGACGCTCCCAACCTTCTTCGGGAGTGGATGAATTCTGCCCGGAGCGACGACAAGGTCGAACCGGCGGCGTTCGGTGCACCGGTGGTCGAACAACCTGCCCAGAGTTCGACTTCGGTCGAAGAGGTCGCTGCGATCGCGCAGCGCCTGATCGAGGAGGAAGTCCCTGAGGAAGCGGTTGTCGCCGGTACCGAGAACGCGGAGATCTCCGAGATCCTGCTGAACGTGGGAGTCAAGGGCTCGGTCGACGACTTCGACACCGTACTTTCGTGCCTGTCGATACTCGAACCCCGTCAGGTATCGGTGCTGGTCATGCGCTATGGGCTTGGTGGGCAGCAACCCAAGAGACAAGCAGAGATCGGTGCGCGGCTGGGGCTGTCGTCGAGCCAGGTCGGCCGAATCGAGCGGAGCGCGATCGCGCATCTGGGCGACACGGTGGCCGGTCAGCTGTTGTCGGACGTCATGGCGCGGATGGAGAGCGTGTAGTGGCTCAGTGGTTCGAGGGGTTCGACGGTCAGATCGTTCTCGACGACGACTACGTGTGGATCCTGCGTGAAGACATTCCGGCCGACCTGACACACGGCACGGTGCTGCCGACCCTACGGGCGCATCGTAGGGCGGTGATCGGGACGGAGTTCCGGCCTGCCACCGCGAACGGCCTCGGCACGCTGAGGATCAAGGTCTCCAGCGGTCGCACTGCGCCTCGTGATCGTCATCCTGCGGGGTTCGATACGGTCCGGTTCTTGTTGACGAGCAACGACCGGTTCTCCACGGTCCATTTGCTCTTGGCCGCAACTGCGGCGGACGCGATGGAAGCAGTGGCGCCGGACGACCAGTTGCGTGCAGCGTTGGACGAACTCGACGGCATTGCCACGCAGGCCGAGTTGGCCGGCGTCCTGGGCGAGAGTCCCGATGTCATGCAGGTCGTGCACGGCGTGACATGGAACTCCGTCGGAAAATTGTGGGTGGCAGCGGGAGGCACGTCGACGGTGCCCGCCGACACTCGACTCGAGTGGATCCGTGCACTTCGAGAGCTGACACGGCGGGTGCCCGCGAACGCGGGAATCAAGACATTGCAGACCGCAGTGGGAGCGACTGCACTGCGCCACCTGGACAGTCAGCGCATCGGAGCCTTGTGGGAGTCCGTGCTGCCCGAGGTGCTGCCCCCGCGCGTGGAGACGTCATCGAAGGATGGGGGAGATGAAGTGGTGCCGGGCAAGCCTGTGCCGGCACGACGGAGTCCGACGGCGGAGCCGCAGGTGCGCTCGCGGACGAGAGTATGGACGAAATGGGACTCCGCCACCAGCCATGATCAAGAAACACGCGCAGCTCTCGCACGTCCCGCGAATTCGACCGATGCTGCCGCCGAGTCGCCGGAGGGGGGCGGTGGAACCCGAGGAGACAAGGCACTCCGGGATCGAAAGACCGCGTTCAGCGGAAGACGAATTCGCGTCCATCTCGATTGCGATGGGCACCGCGTGAAGGCGATCTTCGATCCGGAAACAGGAGCAACGGAGATCACCTCGGCTCCGGTTCGAGCCTTGCTCGGCTCGGTGCATGCCGATCCCGATGCAGCCGCCGGTGCGGTCACTACCACGTTTCGACTGGGAGACGAAGGACCGTTCGACGGTTGGCAGTTGTGGCGGATCGACGACAACTCCGGCCGGCCGCTCGCCGAGGTTCCCGAAGCGAGACCGGTCGTCTGACGATCGTCATCGCCCTTTACCGATGCAATGCCCACCCTTCGGGATGGCTTTGTAACGCCGGTCCGCGCCCGCGGTATCAACAGGGCAAGCAGGGTGTTCATCAAGTTCGGAAAGTGATCGGTACCGGTAGAGAATGACTACGTCTGAGTCCTGTGTAAAGGGTCTGCGCGAGCTCGCCGCCGACGAGCGCTGCAAGCCTCGAGCGGACGACCTGGAATTGCTGGCGAAGGACATCGAGTCGGGTGACTCCGACAAGTGGGTAGGCATCGACCTGCTGGCGGCATTTCCCGCGTCCACCACGGCGAGTGTCCGGAAGTTCGGCATTGTGGAGAGCCTCCTCGGTGCCCTCGCTGCCATAGCAGTCTTCGCGCCGGTGGCATGGACGTGGTTCAGCCTGCGTGCTGCATCGCAGGCCTACTCGAACATGACCGCAGACGGCATCAGGCCCGACGACACCTTCCTGGGGCTGTGGATCTCGGGCTTCGATGGCTACCTGACAGGGTGGCATCGACTTTCGTGGGTCGCGCTGGTCTCGATTCTCGTCATCGTTGTGGCAGTCCTTCTCGTCATCGCGCAGCGGGTCGTCAGTAGTGCGGCAGACAAGAAAGAGGACGAGGAAGCAGTCGCATTCGAAGCGCGCCGTATCAGCGTCCTTTGTGCTGCTCAACGTGAGATCGGTGGTCAGCATACGGCCGACCCGAGCGCCATCGAAGCGATCGTACGAAGCTCGATCAAGAAGCTTTCCAAAGCTCACGACGCGACGAAGGAAGGGATCGATCGCCTCAACGCGACGTCCGCCTCGCTCGAGACGACAGCCGCGACGATGACCGCAGCTGCCGATGCCACGCAATCCTCGCTCCAGGGTGTCGAGTACGCCGCGAAGGTCTTGGAGACGACCGCCGACGAGAGCCAACGGCGAATGGCGAAGACCCTCGATCACTTTGCCGACCAACTTCAGGATCAGCTCACGAAGGCGCAGTCGGAGACCGGCCGTGTCGTCGCACAGTCTTCCGATGCGATCAGATCGACGATCGACGACCTTGTTGCAGGTGTTGCGTTGATGGAGAGATCGCAGAGTGCCATCGCAGGCAGCGTCGACACGATGGACAAGCGCAGCGTGGACACCGGCCGCGAGCTGCAGGCAACTGTTTTCGAACTCCGATCTGCCGTGGAGGGGATCGATCGCTCTCTTCTCCGGCACGAAAGTGCGTTGCAGGCGCAGGCGTCGGATCTCACCGCCGCGCGCGATGCTGTCGAGATGATGCTGCGTCGACTCGAGCTCATGGGACACGAACAGAGCGGCGACCATGTCGAGACGGTCTGAGCGTCGCGGGCGGGGATTGCTCCGGCCGGAAGCGCTTGCCGGGTGGATCTTCGCCGATCTGTTGATCGTGCTGTTCATCGTGGGGCTGGGTTCCGCCACAGCACCGGAGATACCCGATCCCGCGGCCGTCGAGGAACCGTTGCCGAAGATCGTCGGCATGCGCCAGGATCCGGAGATCCTCACGATCGATTACGACGCCGGGGCGCTGATCGGATCCGGTGCGGGATCCGAGGACGAAGGGCGGTTGGTGTGTGAGCGTCTGAACGAAGTGACCGGTGCGCTGCAGGGCGAACGAGCCGCGCTCGCTCTGATATTCGGCGGTGGCAAAGATATCGGAGTGGCGCTCGAATCCGCGGTCCGGATCGCCGAACAGTTGCCCTGTGCAGCGCCTACCTTGTTCGATGGGACGACCACCCGCGACTTCTGGGACGGCTCCCTCCCGCGCGGAACCGCCCGCCTCGAAGTCTTCCTTTTCACGACCGATTGATTCGACCGAAGAGAGCTGAAAATGGGCCAGAACATTCTGCCGTTCTATCTGGTGTGCGACGAGTCCGCTTCCATGTCGGGCGACGCGATCGACGCCATGAACAAGGCGTTGCCGGAGTTGCATGCCGAGATCGGCATGAACCCGGTCGTGTCCGACAAGACGCAGTTCGCGATCATCGGATTCAGTAACGAGGCGGAAGTCCTTCTCGAGTTGTCGGACCTGAGCCAGATCGCGGGCCTCCCGGTACTGACGGCAAAGGGCGGCACGAACTTCGCTGCGGCGATGCGGTGCTTGAAGTCCCAGATCGAGCTCGATCTGGATCGCCTCAAGTCCCAAGGACACAAGGTGTTCCGCCCGGTGGTGTTCTTCCTTACCGATGGACAGCCGACATCCGATTGGGAGGTCGAGTACAACGAGCTCACGTCGCCGAGCTTCCGGTACCGTCCGAACATCGTCTCGTTCGGCATCGGCGATGCCGATCGCGACGTCATTTCGGCTATCGCGAACTTCCGTGCGTTCATCCAGGAGGACACCTCGATGTCCCCGGCGGTAGCGCTGCAGGAGTTCGCTACCGCACTGACGAAGTCGATCGTGAAGTCCGGGGTCAGCATGACCAAGGAAGGCGGACTCCAGTTGCAGACCCCGACGCAGGTGGACGGTTTCACCGCCCTCGACGTCGACACGGTATAACGCGATGAGTAACTTCCCCGAGCACAGCAACAACGATGCGCTTGAGTCCGCCCTGATAAACCCTGCGTCCTTCGAAGAGGGAGAGCCCCTTGTCCGGGAAGACTCCTACGCGTCCGAATACTCGCAGCGTCCTGTGGGTACCGAGTCTTTCGCGTTCCCGCCGCGTCCGACACAGCCTCCGCCACCGCCCGAGCCGGCGCGCCCACAGGGAGTGCCTGCTTCCGCCGAACCACAGTGGGAACATCCCGCGGAGGCGCCGCGTGCCGTGGTAACTCCGGATGTTGCCGTTCCTGCCCAAGCGGCCACTCCGGTTGTCGAACACGCGTACCGCACGTTCGGAGCGCCTGCGCGACTCAAGCCCATGCCGAGCAAGGTTGTCGAGCAGCCTTTGCGCAGTTTCGAAACCGTGCGGGATACCGTCATGGACTGGCTCGAGGACCAGCTCGGTGACTTGCGCGCAGTTTCGGCCCGAGGGCATATCCACCGCTATCTCGCAGAGGTGCGCCAGGACAATTTCGCCTTCTCGCGGGGCACCAACTATCTCGCGCTGGCCGTCTCGGACGGAGTGGGCAATGCGAAGTCGTCGCATCTCGGGTCGGCCTTGGCCTCGAGGACCATCGTCGAAAACGAGACGCTTCTCGGGGAAATAGTTTCCGCGCGCACGCCTGCGGAAGTGTCTATCCGGGACATCGCTACTTTGCTGCGTTCGGTGGCGACTGATGCAGAAGTGGATGCCGCCGAGGTATCCACAACTCTGACAGCAGCAATTGTGCTGGACAATCCGTCCCAGGTGGGGGAGAACACCGTGGTTCTCGCCCAGATCGGAGATTCGCCGGCATTCAAGTTGTCGCGTGGCGAGTGGATCGAACTGACATGCCCGGCTCTCCAGTCCGGGCCCGGTGACCTCATCGACAACTCGGTGAATCCGCTCCCGGGCCACCACATGGCGTCGGTATGGGTGGAAACCTTCAGACCGGGGGAGACCCTCGTCCTTGCTACCGACGGGGTGGGTGATCCGGTCAAGTCCAACGGTGAGTATGCCGATGCGTTGGCACAGCTCTGGCGTTCGTCAGCACCGTCGCCGGCCGATTTGCTCAAGGTCCTCGATGCGACTGTGAAGTCGTTCGACGACGACCGAACGATCGTGGGCTTCCGATTCGGCGAACCGCAGCGATGAACGCCACGAACCTTGCGACGCTGAAACTGGGACCGAAGCTCGGGGACGGTGGTCAAGGCGCTGTCTACGAGTTGGCAGACGATCCGGCCCGGGTGTTCAAGAGGTACCACAGTCCGTCGGGTCCTGGTTTCTCTGCCTCGACGCTCGACGCACTGATCGGCATGCGAGGCAACCTGTCCAATGGCGGGCGTCCGGTCGACGAGTGGGCTGCGTGGCCGAGCTCGGTCGTACGTGACGCTCAGAACGTGGTCGGGTTTCTCATGCCTCGAGTGCCGACCGAGTTCACCTTTCAAGCGCACGGAAAGCGGCGCTTGTCCGAGCTCGGTGTACTGCTGGCCAAGAAGTCCAGTCCATTGTTCGCAGGCGTCACGCTTCCCACTCTGGAGGAGCGAATCGCGATCCTTCGCAACCTGGCGAGGGCGGTGGGTGTGCTGCACGAGCATCGGATCGTCATCGGTGACCTGTCCTTCGCGAACATCTTCTGGTCGCTGTCTCCGGAACCGCGTGTGATGCTGATCGATTGCGATGGCATGCGACCCGACGGCTTACCTCCTGTTCTTCCCCAAGCCGAAACGCCGGACTGGGACGATCCCTTCGCTGCGCCGCGCACCGCGCCGACGTTCGACCGCGACTGCTACAAGCTCGCACTCGCCGTGATGAGGGTCCTCGGCGGGGAAATCGACTGCCGTCCGACAGAACTCGACAGTGTCGCGTTCGATGGCGTCGAAAAGGCTATGGACCACCGATTGCGAGAGCTTCTTCGTCAAGCAGCTGGCCCCGAGGGGACACGACCATCTGCGAGGGTGTGGGAAGCGGCGTTGAGTGACCGCGTCACCGTTCCTGTACAGCCGACGATGCGCCGGACCGTCGCAGCCCCGAAACCGAAACCCGAACTACTGGGCACCGGTGAACGCAAGTTCCGGCCCGTGACTCCTCCGAAGAGGTAAGCGCTAGATGGTATTCGTCGTCGCGATCGTCGCTGCCGTGGTCGTGCTTCTGGCTCTTGTAGGCACATTGGTGCGCCGGCGCAGCCGTTGGCGAAACAAGGGGATGGTCCTTGCGCAGGAGTTCCAGCCTCGTGACCACACTCCTGCGAGTCAGGTGGAACCAGGTTATGCGGAGATGTCGCACGACGATTGGTGGGAGAGTGACTTCTTCTCCGAGCGGAGCCTCGAACCGCCCTGTTCGGAGCCTGCGCAAGTTCCGGAGCATCCCACTCGCAGCTGGGAAGCGACGCCGTCGGAACGATCCGAGCCGGTCGATCTTACAAAATCGGCTGCGAAGGAGATTGCGCGTCAGCGTCGTCAGCGAGCTGAGGAACGGCGACGAAAGCTGCTTCTGCGAGGGGGCATTCAGTACGAGGACGACGCGAGTCTGGAGCGTGAGCAACAACTCGGCGCCGGCGGTCAGGGCGCTGTGTACGGACTGGTCGACAACACCGGTCAAGTTGCCAAGTACTGGGATTTGCCACTGACCCGAGGAACCCGTGAATTCGAAGAACTCGTCCACAGAAGAACGGACGTAGAGGCAGCGGTTTCCGGGCATCCCATCCACCTGTGCTGGCCCGAGAGCCCCGTCCGAAGAGGCGGAGAACTGATCGGTTACACGATGCCGAGGATCGGCGGGCAGTTCTACTTCGAGATGACGTTCGGCTCGGTGACCAAGAAACATGCGCGTGAACTGCAGCATGCGATCCCACGCAAACAGGGTGCTGTGCCTTTTCCCTTCGAGGTCGACGATCGACAACGCCTCGAACTCGTCTATCTGGTGGCCGTATTTCTCGACGGAATGCACAGAAGCGATCTCGTCTACGGAGACTTCTCGTGGATGAACTTCACGTTCTCGCTCGACCCCGTGGAGTTGTGCGTGCTCGACTTCGACTCGTCACGCGTCCAGGGCAGTCTCCCGTTCACGAGGAGTCTCCCTCTCGATAGTCCCAACTGGGAAGATCCTCAATGGCATGGGTCGACCGTTGTGCGAATGGATTCCGACCGCTACAAGTTCGCGCTCTTCGCCTACCGGATGCTGGTGGCGAAGAGCTTGGATGCAGAGATCGATCCGGATCGAGCAGCGGAGTGGGGACGCGAAACCGGTTCCACAATGCTCGGTGGCTTGTGGTCTCGAGCGACGGGGGTGGCAGGTACGAGGCCTCCTTTATCGCAGTGGGTGGCAGCCTTGGAGCAGATTCGTCACGAGACTCCGGACCTGCAACCGTTCTGATCTCGCTCGCGGCGAGGTGCGTGACAGGGATTCGAAGCACCGGCAAGCTCCTCCGGCGTCATCGCGATGAAGGCGTGCAGGAAATGGCGCCGAGAAAGCCTGTGGAGTGGAGGATTTCGTCAAAACATTTCTAATCTACACGCTTGCCCCGAAGATAGCTCGAAGTTGATAGTTGTTGTCCGGCGGACTTGGGTGCGGATTGCATCTCGATCAGGAGGTATGGAGCGTGGTGAATCGCCGGGGCATGCACAGCCTCAGTGACTTTCGGGAGCCGTCGGACGAAGTGCTCCGCGTGGAATGGCGCTCGGTTCTGGCATCGGACCGTGATTTTCGTGTCTCTTTGACACGGTGCGTCAATCATTCGTAGGTGCGGTCTCTCGAAGCGGGCCGTGGGTTAGTCGGACGATCCGGCCTTTCCGAACGTCGTCTGAGGCCTCTGCATCTGGCGGGCACCCCTTACTCGTTCTCGGTGCCAAGAATGAGTCGACGACGTTCCTTTGGTGCGTCGCTGAGGGCAAGAGAAGCCAATTCCTGAAGTCCCTCTTCGATCTGGACGTCTGGAACGATGAGGCGAACTGAGTCCCAGCGAGCGAGCGGATTGTGATCAAGGGGTGCGGTTGCCTTTATGAACGAGTTACTCACGACGCCGATATTGATGATTTTCAGTTCCTCGTCAAGGCGAACCGAGACGAGTCGCCACCGCGGATCTCGTCGCATCACTTCGTATTCGTTTCGTGAAAGAAAAAACTGTGTTCTTCCTCGTCGATTCGTGCTTTTGACTTCGAGGTGGAGTTCATATTCGGGCGCAGTTGCTGAGATGTCGTATCCGTGAGCATCCGACCAAGCCGCGACGTGCTCGATTCTCGCCGAGGTAGTGCTTCGCAAAAGTTCGAGCAACGCCGCTTCCCCGGCTGACCCGATGCGGGCACGCTCTTCCGTATCTACTTTCCTCCATATTGAGGAAATCCGTGAGAATGCCTCCTCTGCATCGATATTCAGCGTTCTTGCGGCCTGTGTTGCGTCCTCTGGAAGGTCGTCTGGGCTTCCGATCAGATCGTCCGCGTCCCGTAGCCAAAATGGTTGACCATGCAGAACAGCGGCATCGAATATGCGATGTGCAGCCGGACTCGCAGGATCTCCCTTTCCTAGTAAGCCGACTTCGCGAAGCCACTCGTAACCCTGGTCGTACTGCATTGGCGCTATGTCGCTGAAATCGGAATGAGAGACGAACATGAGGCGGCTGCGAGTAACCCCGATTGCAGGAATGTACTCGAGCCACCTCAGTGCCGCTCGCAGGATCGGACTAGGGGGAATCGCCACGCAGATGACCGATCAGTGCTTTCAGGTCGTTTCTGTCCATCTCCGAACCGACTGCGGGCTCCTCTTCGAGATCGGCAAGCTGTTGCACGGACGGATCGTCCAGGATTTTTCCCATGAACAAGAGCTTGTCTGCAAGACGCTTCTCGACGACGTCGTCGATAGTCTTTTCGGCCGACAGAACTGTGATACGTGTTTCAGTTCCTTCTGCGAGTCCGAGCCGGTGAATCCGGTCGAGGCTCTGAAGAAACCGCCCGGCCGCAAAATCACGGTCGACGTACACGGCGTCGTGGCAGTGATGATGCAGGCTGATTCCCTCGCCTAGAGTGGCGGGATTCGAGATCAGAACCATGCAATCGGGATCGTGGCGAAAGCGTGCAATTTCGGCGTCGCGGTCCTTCGTTCCCCCATGAACGACGGCCGGCGAAAACGCGGACAGCATGTGTTCGAGGGTGTTGATGCTGCGGATGAATGTCGACCACACCAATGTCTTGCGTCCGAGGGCGGCGTTCTGGGCGACAATCGACAGGACTTCCTGATACTTCGGGGACATCTCGTAAGCCGGAAGATCTTGCATCAGCTGAAACAATGGTGCATCGGTGGGCACTTGAAGCGACGGCACTCGGGCTTCCACCGGCTCGTGAGGCGAAGCTCCGACAGCTAGCAGTGCCGGCGTGGTAGCAGCCATCATCAGATAGATCAGAACACGCCCGAGCGCTTCGAAGTCGGACTCGTACCCCGTGGCCCGCGCTGAAAAGTGCCCGATGAGAGCGTCATAGATTTCTCGATGCAGTCCGGTCAATGTTATCGGCCGGATAGCCAGGTTGACCGGGGGAAGGCCCAGTTCATGCTTGGTCGTGCGGGTGAAGAGCGGTCGCAGTGCCTGACTTGCATGTGCCAGGTCGCCGCCGGCTACTGCCTGAGTGACTTTACGACGGCCATGACCCGGCCAGACGAAGCCGAATAGATTCTCGAGGTCTTTGGCGCCGTTAGGTGCTGGCGTACCGGTCAGGATCAACCGATGACGTGCGCGTGGGCCAAGCGCGAGACAAGCTGAACCGTAAACGCCGTCGGCTCCGAGTTTCATGCGGTGAGCCTCATCGAGAATGATCATCGAGGGGCGCGCTGTCAGCCAGCCGCTGAGATCGTTGACAGCCGATCCCAACCGCTCATAATTGATGATCAGCGCGTCGGCCGCAGGGTCGATCCGCTGTGAGTACACCTTCATATTCATCGGCGCAGCGAGACACTCGCGATTCTCGTTCTGCCACGACTCGTAGCAGGATTTCGGCCCGACGATGAGCAGACGCTCAATCCCGTTCGTGTTGCGTAGGGCCTGAAAAACGGCTAGCCCGACGCGGGTCTTTCCGGCGCCCGGCACAGAAAAGTTTGCACCATGTCGAAGAAGCAGCAACTTCTGGATATCGCGTCGCTGGAATTCGGTGAGGTTGGCGATCCATCCCTCTCCTAATGCGGCGTCCAGATCAATCTGTTCTGGCGGAAGCCCGCTGTCGAGACGAGCCTTGACGGCTTGAGAATCAGCCACCGAGTCGGAGGCCAAGCTCGCAAGTTGCGGATCCCAATGCACGCTGGAGGCTTCGGGCCAGCCGGCAAGTGCATCGAGGTTCGTCAGTAACTCGTCAATTTCTACTTCCAGTAGAGACGGAGTCTTCTGCACTGCGGAGCTGAACCTCAGCGAGAGCTTCCGGAGGTACGGTTCGAAACCTGCCCCGGCACGCAGGTGGGCCTGAGTTGCAGTGTCACCGAACAGGAGCTGGAGACTGTGTACAGAAGTCGAGGTCATCGCGTCTGCGTGGAGGTCAGGAGCCAATTCACACCGTCTCCAGGTGACTCGAAGGTCCGGCCCGCTTGGAGGGCAAGACGAGCAAGGCTATCGCGCAACGTGAGCAAGGCATCGTCGAATGCATCTTCGTCGAGAGCATTCTTCGATTTCGCGTCCGCAAATTCGCGGACGCATTGCTGGATGTGCTCGGTTGCGTCAGAGATTCGCTCCGGCACAGCGATCTGACGCTTCTGAAGCTGAGCGGACTGGCCCGCCAGCTTTGCGGCGGTACTGAACGTGTCCTTGGCGTTCTCGATCAGGTTCGCGGCCGTTTTCACCTCGGATGCCGTGGTTGACGGCCCGGATGACTCGAGGATTGCCTTCGCACGAAGGAGCTTGTCGGTGAGAGCGCGCACCTTTTTGACGTCGCTCTCGGCATCTGCGACGGTAACGCCGGTCAGACCCGGGATTACTACGGCAGTCGGCTCTGCCACCTCGGGCACCAACTCGCCTTTGAGGCGACCTTCCAGATAGCGCTCGTGGAAGTCGGCCTCCGCCAACCGTAGGGTCGTTTTCGGTAGGTTGAGAAGCACCATCTGCAGCCGGGATTCCTTCAGGCGCTCCGCTCCGTCAGGATCAGTCTTCGACAGTTTCTCGTAGTCGCGTTGAAGCTCTCGAAGCTTCTCCTGGTGATCTTCGAAGTCGATGAGGCGAAGGGCGGTCGCACCATCTTCCGAACGGCTTCTCTCGATAGCATCGTTGATGAGCTGAAAGACCCAACGGTCCTTCTTCAGAGTCGAGACCTTGATATTGAAGGTTCTGGCGATATCATCCTGCGCGTGACCGTCTGCGAGTTGGTCCTCAATCGCTATGAGACGGTTGATGTACGAGTAGTCACGGCGCTTATCTCGGCGCAGCTGGAGCGCTAGTTCGACCGCGTTGACGTCGGCTCGCGAGGTATCTTCCGGCAGGACGGCCACGCGGATGTTCGTCACGCTGAGATCGCGAAGAGCTGCGCATCGGGTGTTTCCGTCGACAAGGATGCCGTCGGGAGTGATGATTCCGGGTTCCTTCTGCCCGAACTCATCGAGCTCTTCGCGAAGAGTGATGAAGTCGGGGTCGAGCTGCGTCGGATCGGCGGGCTTAGCGCTCAGAAGCCTGTGGAGATAGTGCTGGGCGTCCTCACTCCAAGGGCTCTCGTCGAGGATCCTGTTGAGGTCTGCATCGAGTGTTCTCTGTGCCCGGATCCGGTGAGTGTCGGGATTGAAGTAGAGCATTCCGACGGGCATGGTGATCACGTTGAGGTGCTTCTGCTGACCACGCCAGTCAACCGTGACTTTGGCTCCGTCTTCCTGTCTGGCCACAGCGAGCCGCTCGGTGACGAGCGAGCGGATCTTGTCGCCTTCCGGAGGAACGCCGAACTTCGATGCCATGGGGACCCTTCCAGAACGCTGAAGTTATCTTTAGGGAGACATCATTGCAGGCCCCGCGGACGAGCTCGCTGGGGCATATGGGACTGAAGGGGGTCGCATGGCGATTCCGAGGTGGGATGATCCGTCCAACAACCACGGGACGATGGTGCTAGGTGCGCTTTGGCTTGTTCAAGAGGTCGGTGAAGGCAACATTTTCACCAAGGACCAGCTTCGCAAGGCGTTTCCGGGCGTCGCTCAGGTGGATCGTCGAATCCGCGATCTACGGGCATACGGATGGAAGATCCTCACCTATACCCAGGACGCAAGTCTGACAGCAGAGGATCAGCGGTTCGTCGCTGCCGGCGTGCCTGTGTGGGACAAAGCCGCCCGGGCTGCTGCGACGAAGAAGGCGATCCCCGCCAAAGAACGGCAGGCGATCCTTGAGCGGGACGGCTTCCAGTGCACAACGTGCGGAATCGCTGGTGGTGAAGGATTCGCAGATGCTCCTGGTCAGGTAGCGGTGTTGTCAGTGACAAAGAGATCGACGCTGACCCTCTCGGGGGAAAGCGACGAGATGCTTGTCACGGTGTGCAATCGTTGTGCGTCGGGTCGAAGCGGGGAAGTCTCGAGCGTCGATGAAGTGATCGTGGAGTATCGCGATTTGGACCCCGTCGACCAGGCGCGTTTCAGGCGCTGGGTGGCGCGTGGGCGACGAGGCCAAACTCCGTTGGAACGAGCGTGGACCGCGTACCGAAGGCTCCCGGCTGATGCGCGCGCGGAGGTGCATTCGGTAGTCGTACCAGAGGAGAACCGGCCGGTTTGAGCGTGCACCAGGGAGTCCTGTCCTAGATGCCCTCTAGACTCGCCGCTAGCGAGTTGAGCCGGGTGGCCCAAGGGTTCCGCTCCAGTAGCTGGAGAGACGGCGCGGTGTCGAATTTCTGCTGCTGGGGTGGCGGCTCGTCCCGTATCCAGCACCTGGAAGGAGTATGCATGTCGGGGTCGGTTCGGGATGGAGAGCTTGAGGTCATCGAGATCTGCGCTGGTGCCGGTGGGCAGTCGCTCGGTCTGGAACGGGCAGGGTTCTCACATCGTCTAGCGGTCGAACTGGACCCTCATGCTGCAGCTACTCTCACTCACAACCTGGGAAAGTTTGTTTCCGACCCCGGCAAGATCGTGAAGGTCGGCGACGCGGCAGACCCGTCCGTGCTCGATCCGGCTGAGCACCTAGGGGTCGATCTGTTCGCAGGGGGAGTGCCTTGCCCACCCTTCAGCATCGCGGGAAAACAGCTCGGTGCGAACGATGAGCGCGACCTTTTTGCATGGGCTGTCGAGATGTGCGGACGGATGAAGCCCAAGGCCCTCTTGCTGGAGAATGTTCGTGGGCTGAGTGGAAACCGGTTTTCGGCCTATCGGCAACACGTTCTCGACCAGCTGCGAGAGTACGGCTATATCGGTGAATGGAGGTTGCTGCACGCGTCCGACTTCGGCGTAGCGCAGCTTCGACCGCGATTTGTGCTGATAGCCCTTCAACCGGAGTACGCGGAATATTTTTCCTGGCCGGAGCCCATCGAAGGCCCTGCGCCCACGGTCGGCGAAGTACTGCGCGACCTCATGGGAGCGAACGGTTGGGATAACGCCCACGTAGACGCATGGGTGCGTAAGGCCAACACAATCGCTCCGACGATCGTAGGTGGGTCGAAGAAGCACGGTGGTGCAGATCTCGGACCGACTCGCGCAAAGCGCGCCTGGGCGGAACTGGGCGTAGATGCAATGGGTGTGGCTGACGCGGCGCCGAGCGAAGGATGGATGGTTCCGGAAGGGAAACCGGGCCCGAAGCTGACGAATGAAATGGTAGCCCGAATCCAGGGATGGTACGGAGAATTCGCTGGATGGGAATTCCTGGGTAAGAAGACGTCGGTCTACCGTCAGATCGGGAACGCCTTTCCTCCGCCGGTGGCCAAAGCGCTCGGCGTATCGATAAGAGACGCCCTTCTCAAGGCTGGAACACGTCGCAAACTCATCGAGGACGTGGATGTTGTCCACGATCCGATCTATAAGCTCTTGCGCAGTTCTGTACAGCCGTTGACTGTCGATCAAATTTGCGCGCGGCTCTCGAAGAGTGAAATTTTTATCGCCGCTCCGGAAGTGGAACGTCGAATTGCCAATCTTTCAAGGGACTTCGAAATCGCGACGATTGAACGATCGACCGGCACGCTCGCATTCAAATTGGGCGAATTTCTTGGGTTTGTCGGGCAAGAATCTCACATGAGACACGAGCTTTTCGCCTTGAATCGTTCCAAGATCAGTTAATCGGTGTAAGCTCGTTGGAGATGGGTCGAAATGGAGCGAACACGCCCCCTGGCAAGGCTGG
The DNA here is from genome assembly GCF_053345925.1 of Rhodococcus sp. C26F. NCBI lineage: Bacteria > Bacillati > Actinomycetota > Actinomycetes > Mycobacteriales > Nocardiaceae > Rhodococcus > Rhodococcus sp. C26F. The sequence continues at coordinate 7,258 of NZ_JBKFBA010000021.1, read as the reverse complement.
GGGGCGTGGAGCCTACCCCCGCGCGAGCGACGCTGGCAGGTCGCGGAATATGCGGGCTATTCGCAGGTCCAATACGAAACCGGAAGTGCGGTTGCGGAGTGCCTTGCATCGCAAGGGCTACCGTTTCCGAAAGGATTACCGGCTCGACTTGGGAGCATCTCGAGTCCGGCCGGACATCGTATTCACTGCCCGCAAGATTGCGATCTTCGTCGACGGATGCTTCTGGCACGTGTGTCCTATCCATGGAAGGCAGCCCACTGTGAACGAATGGTACTGGTCTCCAAAACTATTGAGAAACGTCGAACGTGACAGGCAGGCCGATGAGCTCCTCGCTGCTGCAGGGTGGACTGTAGTTCGGGTATGGGAGCATGAATCTCTCGATCACGCAATGGAGTTGGTTGAGCAGGCGCTGCAGCGCTCGAGCGGCGCGGCGAGATGAACGACAAGCCTTAAGGGAAATCAGCGAGCAATGTCAGGGCAGCTCCGCGAAACTAAAGGTGGTAGGAGCGCTGAGGTTCTGGATTTGAACCGGTAGGATACTGCGGTCCGATGGTCCGGATGGTAGTGGGACTCGATGGTGGACGTTATCCGCGGAGATTGCGATCCTCCGGGTTCTGACGGTCGGGAGGAAGGTAGCCGCATGCGCCACATCGAAGCCCTCGCCTCGGGGGACGCGGGGTTGTCCGAGGGGCGTCGATGGGCAGTCGCGCATGTGGAGACATCGGGCACACGTCTCACTTCGGATCGAGTGATTGGTCTTTGCATCCTTGTACTCGGCGGCGACGGGATAGTCGAAGATGAGTACGTCACCGCTATCGATCCGGGACCCGACCTTGGCCTCGCTTCGTTGCACCACCGTTTACGCGATCGACTCGTGGGAGCTCCACACTTCGAGGATGTAATGGATCGTGTGATCGATCTGCTCGATGGGCGGACGCTCGTCGCGTATGACGCAAGCACCCACTACGGCTTTCTGGATGGAGAATTCCGTCGAGCCGACATTGCCAACCCCATCGTGTCGCGTCTATGTGTGCGTACGCTGTCGCGGCGCCTTGAATTGGACGTACCGAATCTCCGGCTGATGTCCCTGGCCGAACACTGGGGAATCGAACCGCGCCCGATGGGGGACAAGATGCGCGGCGAAGCTGATCTTGTAGCACGAGTGTTTCTCTCGACCGTAGGGCTGGCCGACTCCCTTGCGCTCCCACTGCCGGTCGTCGACTGCGTGACGAATAAAGCTGGCGCACCGAGGCTGTCCCGCCGGGTACCGTGCCCGTGGGTCAATCCTGGAAGATTCGACCCCGAGGTCGGCTTGGTGCAGGGAACGAAAATTGCCATCATCGGCGCCACGGAGGCCCCACGTGATGCCCTCGAGCGAAGGCTGGCTTTGGCCGGGCTCGATGTAATGAGCACTGCCGGAAGTCATGTAGGTCTGGTCATTTGCAATGATAGAACCTCCGGCTCTGCAGAAGTCTCCAGATTGCTGGACGATGGAATCAGTGTCATTCCGGAAAAGACATTAGAGCGCTTATTGGAAAGTATTCTCCCGGGAATTCCGCGAGCGAAACCGGAGCAGGATGGATGGACTGCGTTGTCCGCGATCGATGAAGCGAGTTCAGAGGGTGCGGATTCTGGCCAGCTCATAGAGACAGCGGGAATTGATCCCATCGACGTCGGCGCCTCAGCGGACCCAGTCCCCACGTCCCCTGCAGAACAGCCGACTGTACCGAGCCTCGTGGATAATTCATGGCAGAACCGCCACATTTTGGTGATCGGTGGAACCCATGAAGACGCGGCAGCAATGCGTTCGGAAATTGCGCGAGTGGGGGGCATCCCCGCGATCAACCTCTCGGCTGCGGTAACAGATCTGCTTGTCCTCGATGGCGACGGAAGGCATCGCAAGACGGTCGCGATCGGAAGCCGTGAGCTACCCGTCCTGACACCAGAGGACCTGAAGGAGGCCTCCGAGAATAAAACTGTGCACTCGGACATCGTGCAGCGCAGGCCAGGTGTTCGGTCGCTTGCCGCAGGCGAGGTTGTCGATCTCCACATGGACGATACGCAGGTGAGCATCCATGCGTCCTGGCGTGCAGATTCGACGCGTGAGGGAATTATCGTAGATATCGTCGGATTCATGCTGACCGAGGAAGATTCGGTGACTTGTGACGAGGATTTCGTCTTCTACAACTTCTCGAGTAGGGACGACGGGGCAATGGCTCTCACCGTCGATGGAAATTGTGAGCAAAGTATCCATATAGATCTCGACGCGTTGCCGGACAGCTGTGTCAAGGTTGCAATTGCCGCAGCCATTGAGGGAACAGCGACCTTCGGCCAGCTGGGTCCGGTAGCCGTGAAGGTGGAGGCATCCGAGCAGCCGGAGGCCGAATTCGTTCTTGACGCAGGTACAACGGAACGAACAATGGTGTTGTGCGAGGTATATCGCCGGGCGAACAGGTGGCGCCTGCGTGCCTTCGGCCAGGGCTACGACAGTGGCTTGGATGCTCTGGCAACGCGGTATGGGGTGGATGTCAAGTGAATAGGAGTGACGCAAGGCAAGGCAGGGATCCATCCATTAGTTTGCTGGACCTTGTCGATGCACGGGTACGCGACGGGGTACTTTTGCGTCAGCTCTGAATTCTCCGGCGGGCTCGCAACGGTTTCCGATTGCCGCACCGCACTCGGGTTCGTCATCGATCACGGCGGTAAGCACGCTCGCGGCGGCCTCTCATGAGATCTCGAGACCATCCAGGTGTCCGAAATGGGTGGTCGAAGTCCTGCGAGACGTTCGTCGTGCAGCTCTGTTCGATTGAACGTGCCGATACGTATACCGGGCTCGTACCGTTCCCCAACGTGTGGAAGGAGCTGGCGGACTGTTGGCCCCATTTGCCGTAGCTCGGTCTGCGCCGAACCCGCCGACGCGTGGGTTGCGCTTCAGAGAATCAGTTGGTGGACGCTGGAAGTCTCCTACGGAGTCGGCCAAGCCGTAGCAGGGCATCAGGTCCTGAGCTCGCTGGCCGTGCGGGAAGACTTACGCGCCGGCCTCTCGGAATCTGTCAGGTACAGACTCCGAGAGGCCGAATGGCGTCAGGAAGCTACCGAAGTACTTGAGCGGCGAATCGCGGAGCTGTCCAGTCCTACACGCGCTTATGACCTCGTCAAGAAACTTCGCAAGGGAGGACCTTCTGGTGTCTTCCAGGCCGCCCCGCCTGCTCGCCTACAGCCATTCGTCCACGCCACCATAGCCCGAGCAAGTGCCGCGTCGATTCTGGCTGAACGAGTACGTGCCATCAGCGCATCGGGCGGATGCTCCGGCAGGAGCTGTGGGCGCCTGGACGGGGCCGGGAATGCAGTTGCCGTTCACATTGACGTAGCTGTTCGCTCCGCAACCGCCGCTGTAACCACTGTCGGGAGCGGGAGCGGGAGCGGGAGCGGGAGCAGGTGCAGGTGCAGGAGCAGGCGCTGGTGCCGGTTCGATCTCGACCGGCGGGGGAGGAGCGACGAACGCAGCCGCCGGCGGCGGTGTGTACTGCTCTGTGGTCGGCGCGGGCTCGGGAGTCGTGGGCGTGGTCGTCGGGGCAATGCCGCCACACGAAAGCGATTCACGTTCGAGCGCTTGGTGTTCCGTGATCGTGGTCCACAGCTGGTAAGCGGCTTTCACCTCGACCTGCCGTGCTGCATACGTGCAGCGGTATCCCTCGTTCGGTGGAAGCCATGCAGAAGCGTCCCTCTCGTCCTTTTCCGTGCTGACGCTCTGTGCGACCGCCTGAAGATTACGAGGATCGTTTGCCAGGTTCCGGAGGGTCTCGGCACCGAGTTCGTACGCACCCTTCTGCCATGCATCGCCCAACGGGACGACGTGGTCGATGACGACATCGTCGAAGGCAACCGAATCACCTGTGTAGACGTCTTCGAGCGTTCCGGTACGGACTGTGCACGCAGACTGCGGATCGAGTGATACGGCCGTCAGGTCGCGGCGGAGGATGTCGTTACGCGTGTCGCAGCCATTATGGCCACCGTCGACTGCCACGTCGTCGGACCATTCTTCGCCGAAACGAGAGAGATCGAACTGCGTGGAAGGTGCTTCATCGCGGACGCTGATCGTTGCAAGAGTCTTCAGCGCTTGCGTTGCGCCATCGCTGTCGACCAACTCGAAACTGGCCGGTGCCGGTAGCGGTTCCGGTGGAGGCGTCGTCGTAGTCGATGTGGAGGAGGAGATCGGTGCTGCAGTAGCAGAAGTCTGCTCGGCAGTAGGCGTTTCCGGCTCAGGTTCGGGATCTGGGGCAGTAGCGCCTGCGAGTATGAAGCCGGGGATGAGGGCCCATGCCGCCCATTTGTAGCGCGCAGGCCGGGTGCGATCCTCGCGCAGGTACATGACGCCCGCAGCGATCGCAAGGAGTCCGAAGACTGCCATGCCCCACGCTCCCGTGAAACCGGTCAATGCAAATATCGCGCCGAGCACGATCGCGATTACAGCGATGAGCTTTCCCAGGCGAGTGCGTGCTCCCCGATCACGTTGGGACGTTCGGGAGGGATTCGTCGACATAGTTACACCTGCCCGACGCGGAAGCAGGTATGGATGACCGCGGCCAGAATGGCATGCGCGGGGGTGGAGTAGAGCATGTGTATACCAATTCATAGGGGCCGGCAATGGACGCCGAACCGGTGCACTTGCTTGTTTCGGCGGCAGCGTGAAATCCGTTACGGCATGTCCGAAAAGACTGAAATTCTGCTTCTCAGAGGTGGTCCAACGGATGTAAGCCTGCTTACGCGACGCGAGCGACGCGGCACCGGCACTTCACCGCACGCCCATACTCGTCGTCCGGTAACCATCCGTACTCGTCGCAGTCGTCGCACTTCTCCGGGACGCTGCGCGGGACGGTCAATTCTTGCCACATCCGCACCCACGCTTGTGCGTACTTCATGGGGTTCTCCGGACGATGGACTGCCCTGGCTGCTGCGACCAGCTTCGCGGTGCCGTGGGTTTCGATCAGGATCTCGATTGCAGCTGCCGCGTCGGGCTTGAGATACGCGAATGTTGCCATCAATCCCGCTTGCTTGCAGGCCGCTGCCAGGCCTGCCACGGCCGGAGTGAGCGGAGCATTGGACGCCGGCCGGGTGCGGTTGGTTTTCGTTCTTGGTTCATCGGTACTGATAAGAGCGCCTGACATACCGTTGTCCGCGCGACCGCGCGTCGGCTTTTCAGGCTCCGGGCCGGTGCGCGGCTCCTCGTAGATCGTCTGGATGGTGATCCACTGTCCGCGCTCGTTCTGGATCTTCTCGCGGATCAGGTAGCCAAGCTCTGCCAGCTCTCGGAGGGCGGAGCGGATGGCGTCGCGACCCTCCTTCGGTGACTGGCCGGCGATCGCGTCGGACCGGGTGCGCCAGTCGTCCGGCTTCGATAGCAACCAGATGAGCACGCCACGGGCTCGGAAGGACAAGCGCTCGTCGTTGATGACGGCATTGCTGAGGATGGTGAAGTTGCTGGCGAGGCGCGGTCCACGACGCACGCCGCCAGCCAGGGTATTCTGGCCCACGTTCGACTCCCAGTTAGACGATATGGAGTGACACACCGCTTGTTCGTGGGGGTTTCGCTCCTCTTGGTGAGCCGGTACGTCCCTCGGTCGATGAGGGCGCGCTCAGCGCAGGGGTCGATGTCAACGTCGTTCATGCTCGCTGCGCTGCGCGTGCTCCACGTTGACATCACGGCCTGCGTTGAGCGGATACGCGATGATCGAGGGACGCCCCGATGACTGTGGCCCCACCTCGGCCAGGCCGAGGCCTCACGCACAAGATTCGTGGGTTACCGAGCAGACAAAGCCCGTCTGTCCGGCCTATCCGACAATTGTGGGAGGCCCCGGTGTTTACCGAGCGTACGAGCGTTGGACTGGACGTGCACGCACGTTCGGTCGCGGCAGCGGCCATCGACAACGTCACCGGCGAAGTGTTCCAAACCAAACTGACGCCGTCCTACGACCACATCCGGTCCTGGATCGCGGATCTTCCGAGTCCTGCAGCAGTGACCTACGAGGCCGGCCCGACCGGCTTCGGACTGTATCGAGCGTTGACGGACGCGCAGGTGCGGTGTGAAGTGGCCGCCCCGTCCAAACTGCAGAAACCGGCTGGAGACCGAGTCAAGACCGATACCCGAGATGCGCTACACCTGGCCCGGTTGCTGCGACTCGACGAGATCTGCACGGTGTCGATCCCCACCGTGGATCAGGAAGCGGCCCGCGATCTCGTGCGGGCCCGAGAGGATTGCCGCGGCGATCTGATGCGGGCCCGTCACCGCCTGTCGAAACTGCTCTTGCGGCATGGCATCGTCTACTACGGCGGAGCGGCGTGGACCGGAGTGCACGATCGATGGCTGCGCACCGAGGCAGCACCACAGCTGACCGCGGCGGCGACCAGGATGGCGTTCGACGCCGACTACGAGCATGTCCTCACGATGCAGGCCCGGCGTCGGCGTCTCGATACGGCGATCGAAGAGATGGCTGCCGCAAGTGAATTCACCCCGGTGGTGCGCCGGATGTGCTGTTTGCGTGGGGTGGGTACCTTGACCGGGTTCGGTTTGGCGGTGGAGATCGGCGACTGGAACCGGTTCACCGGCAATACCATCGGTTCGTTCGTCGGATTGGTGCCGTCGGAGTACTCGTCCGGTTCGTCACGGGTGCAGGGGTCGATTACGAAGACCGGCAACACCCATGCGCGTCGCCTGCTCGTGGAAGCTGCCTGGCATCACCGACCTCGATATTCCGTCGGGGCGGTGATGCGGTCGCGGTGGGATCAGGCCCCGGCAGCGGCCCGTGTCCGTGGTGACGAGGGTAATCGTCGCCTGCACGGCCGGTGGGTAGGGTTCCTCGAGCGCCGGAAACGGCCGGTGATTGCGAACGTGGCGATCGCGCGTGAGCTGGCGGGCTGGTGCTGGTCGTTGGCGGTGATGGACTGCTGATCGTCCCCTGAACTGCTTCGCCGGCGAGCTCGGTGATGACAAGCGCGTGGATCGACCCGCGATCCGACTATGAGCAGGTCTCTCGGGGCCGACGCTCGATTTTAGACACGCGGATGCGATCCTGCCGAACACCGTCCTGCGGTAGCCAATCCGCGTATATCAGTCTGACCGCGCGTCGTTTTATCGACACGCTCACCATAGGGCTTGGTGGCGAAGCGTAGAGGCGTCCCCGGGGCCGCTCCCCGGTGGCGCCTCACTCTGCTCTCTTGACAAACTTCTCGACATATCAGTCGGACATCCGGCCCGTCG
>NZ_JBKFBA010000020.1:0-100619 GCF_053345925.1 Rhodococcus sp. C26F | reverse complement strand
ACGACCACTTTCGATGTGGTCGTCCCGGCTTCGTCGTGCAGTGCTTACAGTCTGCGATCTACAGCCAGGTGTCTTCCGTGACGGAGGTGAGGAACGCTTCGAGATCGTCGCGCCAGGGCGCCGGAGTCGTTTTCTCCGGTTCGATCCCGGTGTACTGCCCGCGGTAGAAGAGCAGCGGGCGTTCCTTCTCGTCGCGCACCTCGCTCAGCGACGACACGCGACCGAACACCACCCAGTGGTCTCCCCCGTCGTGCACCGTCTCGACCGTGCAATCGATGTGCGCAAGCGAGCCCGTCAGGACGGGTGAGCCCAACGGGGAGGGCGTCCAGTCGAGTCCGGCGAACTTGTCGGGTTCGCGGGAACCGAACCGCGCGCAGGTCTCCTGCTGTTCCTCGGCAAGGACGTTGACGCAGAAGCGGCCCGCTCGTTCGATGGCCGCCCACGACCGCGACTGCTTCGTGGGGCAGAACAACACGAGCGGCGGGTCGAGCGACAACGCTGCGAACGACTGGCACGCGAATCCCACAGGCGTTCCGTCGTCCTCGGTGGTGGTGATGACGGTGACGCCGGTGCAGAACTGCCCGAGCACGGTGCGGAAGGCCCGCGGGTCGATCGCACCGTTCTCTCCGGCCTCCGGCGCGGTCATTACTGCATTCCCACCGAGAAGTCGTGGCCCCACAGGCTCACGGCCGTGGATTCACGGGCGATCCAGTCGTCGTCCTCGACCTGCAGCCCCTCGCAACCGAATTCGACGTCGAATCCGCCGGGGGTCTTCATGTAGAAGGACAGCATCTTGTCGTTGACGTGGCGACCGAGTGTCGCCGACATCTTGACCTTCTTCCGCAGTGCGCGGTCGAGGGCGAGACCGACGTCGTCGGAGTTCTCCACCTCGATCATCAGGTGCACGATGCCCGACGGGGTGGGCATGGGCAGGAAGGCGAGGCTGTGGTGGCGCGGGTTGCATCCGAAGAACCTCAGCCAGGCCGGTTTTCCGTCGGCGGGCCGGCCGACCATCTGCGGAGGCATCCGCATGGAGTCGCGCAGGCGGAAACCGAGCACGTCGCGGTAGAAGCGCAGCGATTCCTCGTCGTCGCGGGTCGAGAGCACCACGTGGCCGAGGCCCTGCTCGCCGGTGACGAACTTGTGCCCGTACGGGCTGACCACGCGGCGGTGTTCGAGCGCGGCACCGTGGAACGCCTCGAGGGTGTTGCCCGACGGGTCCTGGAAGACGATCAGTTCGTCGACGCGACGATCGGCGAGTTGCTCGGCGGTGCCCTCCTTGAACGGGACACCTGCCGCGGACAGACTGTCGCGAACCGACTGGAGATCGGCGGCGTTCGCGGTCTCCCAGCCCGAGACGAGCAGCTTGTCGGACTCGTGCGGCTCGATGACGAGCCGGGCCGGGAAGTCGTCCATCCGCAGGTACAGCGCGTCGGCGTGGGTGCCCTTGCCCTCGATCATGCCGAGGACCTTGAGACCGTACTCGCGCCAGGCCGGGACGTCGGTGGCGCCGATCCGGAGATATGCCAGCGACCGGATACTCATCTATTCGACTCCATCCGTGAGGAAATCCACTGTCAGGCGGTTGAATTCGTCGAACTTCTCGAGCTGTGCCCAGTGACCGCATCCACCGAACACGTGCAATTGCGCGCGCGGGATCATCTTCAGTGCGACGAGCGCACCGTCGAGGGGGTTGACGCGGTCCTCGCGACCCCAGATCAGCAGTACCCGCTGACGGAGTTTGTAGGCGTCGCGCCAGAGCATCCCCTTCTCGAATTCGGCGCTGGAGAACGACTTCCCCATCGCCTTCGCCGCGGCGAGCGACTCGGGGGTGCTCGCCGACGCGAACCGTTCCTCGACGAGCTCGGGGGTGATCAGCGACTGGTCGAAGACCATGATCCGCAGGAACGCCTCGAGATTCTCGCGGGTGGGTTCGTACGAGAACCGGCCGAGATTCTTGACGCCCTCGGTGGGGTCGGGTGCGAACAGGTTGACGCTCAGCCCACCCGGTCCCATGAGGACGAGTCGTCCGGCGCGCTCGGGGTAGTCGAGCGCGAACCGCACGGCGGCACCACCACCGAGCGAGTTGCCGAGGAGGTGGACGCGGTCGGTGATCCCGATCGTGTCGAGCAGGTCGCTCAGCGCGGACGCGCTGTGCACGAAGTACTGCGGATGCTCGGTCGGCTTGTCGGACCTGCCGTAGCCGGGCTGGTCGACGGCGAGCACGTGGAACCGTTGTGCCAGCACCGGAATGTTCCTGGCGAAGTTCGACCACGACGACGCGCCCGGGCCACCGCCGTGGAGCAGGACGATCGTGGTGTCGTTGCCGACGCCGGCCTCGTGGTAGTGCAGGCGCAGGTCGTCGCGGACCTGCGCGAAACGGGAGGTCGACTCGTAGGTGATCTCGTCGATTGCGGTCACATCCACCCCTAGACCATCGTGTCGGTGATCGGCAGGCCGAATTCGGCGGCACCGAACATCACGTAGGCGCGTTCGGCGTCGTTGGCGGCGTGCACACGACCGGCGTGCGCGTCGCGCCAGAAACGCTGGATGGGTGTGCCGTCCGCGAGTGCGGTGGCACCCGAGTTCTCGAAGAGACGGTCGATCGACGTGATGGCACGGCCGGTCGCGCGGACCTGGTCGCGACGTGCCCGCAGACGCAGTTCCATCGGAACCTCCTCGCCGGCGAGGAGGTGGGCGTACTCGTCGGCGACGTTGCCCGACAGCTGACGCCAGGCCGCGTCGATGTCGCTGGAGGCCTCGGCGATGCGCACCTTGGCGAACGGATCGTCCTTGGCCTTCTCACCGGCGTACGCCGCACGGACACGCTTGCCCTGGTGCTCGACGTGGGCCTCGTACGCGCCGTAGGCCATGCCGACGATGGGCGTCGAGATGGTGGTGGGATGGATGGTGCCCCACGGCATCTTGTAGACGGGCGCGGTGTTGCGCTCGAGCCCGGGCGACGCGAGGTCGTTCATGGCCTTGAAGCTGAGGAAGCGGTGGCGCGGGACGAAGACATCCTTCACCTCGACCGTGTTGGATCCGGTGCCGCGCAGACCGACCACGTGCCACACGTCGTCGATCTCGTACTCGGAACGAGGGATCAGGAAGCTGCCGAAGTCGACGGGACGGCCGTCCTTGATGACCGGGCCACCGACGACGACCCAGCTCGCGTGGTCGCATCCGGACGACCACGCCCATGCACCGTTGACCTTGTATCCACCGTCGACGACCTCACCGGCGCCCATGGGCGCGTAGGACGACGAGATGCGGACGTCGGTGTCGTCGCCCCAGACCTCTTCCTGGGCCTGCTGATCGAAGAGTGCGAGGTGCCAGTTGTGGACGCCGATGATGCCGGAGACCCATCCGGTCGAGCCGCACGCGCTCGCGATGTTGCGCACCGCGGTGAAGAAGGTGACGGGATCGGCCTCGTATCCACCCCACTGGGCCGGTTGCAGAAGTTTGAAGAAGCCGGCCTCCTGGAGCTCCTTGATCGAGTCGTCGGGCACCCGGCGCAGATTCTCGGCCTCCTGCGCACGTTCTCGCAGCGTAGGCAGCAGAGCGTCGATCCGCTGCAGTACCTCGTGGCTGTCGTGGTCACCCACTGGACGCTCCCGTCTGTTCAGGAATTGATCGCTTGCACCGAGACTAGAACATGTTCTTATTCGTGTCGAGACGCGACACATTCGCAGGTAGACAATCCCTATGGCGGGACCAAAGTCCCCGAACCCTTCCCCTCGCGACGCGAATTCTATAACGTGTTCTAGAAGAGATTTCCGGAAGGAAGTGAGCGGACATGGCACAGATTCGCGAGATCGACGTCGGAGAGGTCCGGACGCGTTTCGCGCGAGGCTGGCACTGCCTCGGCCTCAGTCGCACGTTCAAGGACGGCAAGCCTCACGCCGTCGAGGCCTTCGGCACGAAACTCGTGGTGTGGGCCGACAGCAACGGCGACCTCGAGGTGCTCGACGCGTACTGCCGCCACATGGGCGGCGACCTGTCACAGGGCGAGATCAAGGGCGATTCGGTTGCGTGCCCGTTCCACGACTGGCGCTGGGGCGGCAACGGCAAGTGCACGGACATCCCCTACGCCAAGCGTGTTCCCCCGCTGGCCCGCACCCGTTCGTGGATCACGATGGAGAAGCACGGCCAGCTGTTCGTGTGGAACGACCCCGAGGGCAACACCCCTCCTCCGGAGGTCACCATCCCCGAGATCGAGCAGTACGGCTCGGACGAGTGGACGGACTGGACCTGGAACCAGATCCGGATCGAAGGTTCCAACTGTCGCGAGATCATCGACAACGTCGTCGACATGGCGCACTTCTTCTACATCCACTACGCCTTCCCCACGTTCTTCAAGAACGTCTTCGAGGGGCACATCGCCGAGCAGTACCTCAACACCCGCGGCCGGCCGGACAAGGGCATGGCGACGCAGTACGGACTGGAGTCGACGCTCGAGTCGTACGCGGCCTACTACGGCCCCTCCTACATGATCAATCCGCTGAAGAACAACTACGGCGGGTACCAGACCGAATCCGTGCTGATCAACTGCCACTACCCGATCACGCACGATTCGTTCATGCTGCAGTACGGCATCATCGTCAAGAAGCCGCAGGGCATGTCACCCGAGCAGTCCGACGTGCTGGCCGACAAGCTCACCGAGGGTGTCGGCGAGGGCTTCCTGCAGGACGTCGAGATCTGGAAGAACAAGACAAAGATCGAGAATCCCCTGCTGTGCGATGAGGACGGTCCGGTCTACCAGCTCCGCCGCTGGTACGAGCAGTTCTACGTCGACGTCGCCGACGTGACGGAGAAGATGACGGGCCGCTTCGAGTTCGAGGTCGACACCGCCAAGGCCAACGAGGCCTGGGAGAAGGAGGTCGCCGAGAATCTCGAGCGTAAGAAGCGCCAGGAAGAACAGGGCAAGCAGGAAGCGGAGGTGTGACGATGAGTGCCTCGACCCGGCGGAGCAGATGGGCGAAGTCCCCGGACTTCTCCCAGTGGCCCGAGCGGGCCGAGGCCGTCGCCGTCCAGACCGCGATCGACAAGATCAACTACCTGGATTCGGGTCAGCACGAGGTGCAGTGCCGCGAGTGCGGCACCTGCGTGCTGGTGCGCAAGAACAGCCTGTCGCACACGAGCGTGCAGTGGCAGGACGATCCGGACACCGTGTGCCCGACCTTCCGCGAGACCGCCTCGCTCCGAGGCTCGTCCATCACACCGCGCGAGGGGTGTCCGCAGCTTCGGGAGAGCATCGACCGGGCCGTGCTCGACGGCACCCTTCCCGTACCGGACGGATCACCCACCTGACCGATTCCGACCCCGATCGACCCCGCGACGGCACCGTCCCTATCGNCCGTCGCCCGTCGTCGGCCGGCGATACCGCGTTCCAGTGTCGGCGTCACCGCGTCTTCGCTTCACGTCCAGGACTCTTCGCATTCGGGGATGGACTCGGCACCGCCATTTCTATAACGTGTTCTACATGACGAAGCAGGAGTACGACATCGTTGTCGTCGGCAGCGGTGCCGGCGGAATGACCGCCGCCATCACCGCAGCCCGCAAGGGCGCCGACGTGGTCCTGATCGAGAAGGCGCCGCGCTACGGCGGGTCGAGCGCCCGATCGGGCGGCGGTGTGTGGATCCCCAACAACGAGGCACTGAAGGCCGCCGGGGTGGACGACACCCCCGAAGAAGCCCGGAAGTACCTCCACAGCATCATCGGCGACGACGTACCTGCCGAGAAGATCGACACCTACATCGATCGCGGACCGGAGATGCTCTCCTTCGTCCTGAAGAACAGCGCCCTCGAACTGCAATGGGTACCGGGCTATTCCGACTACTACCCCGAGGCGCCGGGCGGACGTCCCGGTGGCCGTTCGGTCGAACCGACGCCCTTCGACGGCCGCCGTCTCGGCGAGGATCTCGCTCTCCTCGAACCCGACTACGCCCGAGCTCCCAAGAACTTCGTCATCACCCAGGCCGACTACAAGTGGCTGAACCTGCTCATGCGGAACCCGCGCGGACCGGTTCGCGCCATGCGGGTCGGCGCTCGGTTCGTCTGGGCGAACATCACCAAGAAGCACCTGCTCGTCCGAGGCCAGGCGCTCATGGCCGGGCTGCGGATCGGTCTGCGCGACGCCGGTGTGCCCCTGCTGCTGGAGACGGCGTTCACCGACCTCGTCGTCGAGGACGGGGTCGTGCGCGGCGTCGAGGTGGTCGCGAACGGCGAGAAGCGCGTCATCCGTGCCCGCAAGGGCGTGATCCTCGCGAGCGGCGGTTTCGAGCACAACGCCGAGATGCGGGCGCAGTACCAGCGTCAGCCGATCGGCACCGAGTGGACCGTGGGCGCGAAGGCGAACACCGGCGACGGCATCCGCGCCGGACAGAAGCTCGGCGCCGCAGTCGATTTCATGGACGACGCCTGGTGGGGACCGTCCTTCACCCTCACCGGCGGCCCGTGGTTCGCACTGTCGGAGCGCAGCCTCCCCGGGTGCCTCATGGTCAACGCGGCGGGCAAGCGTTTCGTCAACGAGTCGGCGCCCTACGTCGAGGCGACGCACGCGATGTACGGCGGCGAGCACGGACGCGGCGAGGGACCGGGCGAGAACATCCCAAGCTGGCTGATCCTCGATCAGCGCTACCGCGACCGCTACACCTTCGCCGGCATCACCCCCCGCACCCCCTTCCCCCGCCGGTGGCTCGAGGCCGGGGTGCTCGTCAAGGCCGGTTCCGTCGCCGAACTCGCCGAGAAGATCGGGGTACCGGCCGATGCCCTCACCGAGACGGTGCAACGCTTCAACGGCTTCGCGCGTGCCGGCAAGGACGAGGACTTCGGCCGGGGCGAATCCCACTACGACCACTACTACGGGGATCCGCGCAACAAGCCGAATCCGAGCCTCGGCGTGGTCGACAAGGCCCCGTTCTACGCGTTCAAGGTGGTCCCGGGCGATCTCGGCACCAAGGGCGGGCTCGTCACCGACGTCCACGGCCGGGTGGTGCGCGAGGACGGCAGCGTGATCGACGGCCTGTACGCGGCCGGCAACGCCGGTTCCCCGGTCATGGGTCACACCTACGCCGGGCCCGGCGCCACCATCGGACCGGCGATGACCTTCGGTTATCTGGCGGCCCTCGACATCTTGGACCGCACGCGTGACGAACGTGCCGAGGAGCTGCGAGAATCCGCCGACACCGTGTGACCCGATCGACTCGCGTTCGAGCCGTAGAAAGGAAGTGCCCGTGCCCATCGATCCCTCGGTTGCCGTCGGAGCCGAACTGCCCGCCCAGGAATTCGAGTGGAGCAGCACCGATGTCCAGCTCTACAACCTCGGCATCGGTGCCGGGTCCCATCCCACCGATGCGGGTGAACTGCGTTACCTCCGGGACAAGGACCCCCAGGTTCTCCCCACCTTCGCGACCGTCGCCGCGACCTTCCACCAGGTCGAGCCGCCGAAGGTCTCGTTCCCCGGGATCGAGATCGATCTCGCCAAGGTCGTCCACGGCAGCCAGGAGGTGACCGTGCACGCGCCCATCTCCGCTTCGGGCAAGGGCCGCACGATCACCCGTATCGCCGAGGTGTGGGACAAGGGCAAGGCCGCGGTCGTCGTGCAGGAATCGGTGACCGAGGATCTCGACGGCAATCCCCTGTGGACCGCACGGTCGTCGATCTTCGCCCGCGGCGAGGGTGGTTTCGGCGGCGAGCGTGGCCCGTCGGAATCGGTGGAGTACCCCGATCGTGAGCCGGACGCCGAGTTCGACGTGCCGACCCTCCCGCAGCAGGCGCTGCTGTACCGGCTGTGCGGCGACCGCAATCCCCTCCACTCCGATCCCGAGTTCGCGTCCGCGGCGGGCTTCCCGGCGCCGATCCTGCACGGGCTGTGCACCTACGGCATCGTGTGCAAGGCGGTGACCGACGGCCTGCTCGACGCGGACGCTTCGCGCGTGAAGGGATTCCGCGCCCGGTTCGCCGGTGTGGTCTTCCCCGGCGAGACCCTCCGGGTGCGCGTGTGGAACGACGGCGACCGCAAGCTCGTGACCGCCTCCGTCGTCGAACGCGATCTCGCCCCTGCCCTGGCCGATGTGGTACTCACCGTGGCGTGATCGCCACGCCCTCCCGAAAGAGCGACATTCGAATATGACACTTCGTGATTCGTCGCCGCGCCTGTCGCGGCGCGGCTTCCTCGCGGCCGGCGCCGGTGCGCTGGCGGTCTCCGCCCTCGGTGGGTGGACCCCGGTGCACGCCGTCCCTTCCGGGTCCGCGGCCTCGACGCTCCCCTCTCCTCCGGCGTTCCCCGGCGGCATCGACCTCTACCAGCAGGCGTACCAGAACTGGTCGAAGGAGATCATGCTGGACGCCATCTGGACCTGCGCGCCTCGCACCCCCGACGACGTGGTGCGATTGGTGAACTGGGCGCACGAGAACGGATACACCATCCGTCCGCGCGGAGCCATGCACGGCTGGACACCGCTGACGATCGTCAACGGCGCACCCGTCGACCGGGTGATCCTCGCCGACACCATGCTCCACCTCAACGGGGTCCAGGTGAACCCCGTCGGCTCCCCCGCGACCGTCACGGCAGGTCCCGGCGCGACACTCGACGCCATCACCACGGCACTGCAGAACCACGGCCTCGGTCTCGCGAATCTTCCTGCGCCCGGCGTGTTGTCGATCGCCGGAGCACTCGCCGTCAACGCGCACGGTGCCGCGCTGACCGCGAACGGTGAATCCACCCTTCCCGGGCACACCTTCGGTTCGCTGAGCAATCTCGTGACCGAACTGACGGCCGTCGTGTGGGACGGCAGTGCCTACGCGCTGCGCACTTTCACCCGCGCCGATCCCGAGATCACCCCGCTGCTCACGCATCTCGGCCGGACGTTCATCACGTCCGTCACACTGCAGACCGGGCCGAACTACCGCATGCGCTGCCAGTCCTTCACCGACATCACCTGGCAGGAACTGTTCTCCCCCGCCGGCGCGCCGGGACGGACCTTCGAGTCGTTCGTCGATTCGGCAGGACGGGCCGAGGCGATCTGGTATCCGTTCACGGAACGTCCGTGGATGAAGGTGTGGTCGCTCGCACCGGAGAAGCCGGCCACCTCGCGCGAGGTGACCGGACCGTACAACTACCCGTTCTCCGACAACGTGCCCGAACCGATCACCGACCTGCTGGGGCAGATCACGGCCGGGAACACGTCGATCGCACCGGCTTTCGGGCAGACCTACTACGGCGTGACCGTGGCCGGTCTCGCAGCGACGGGATCGTCCGACATCTGGGGCTGGTCGAAGGATCTGCAGTTCTACATCAAGGCGACCACCCTGCGACTGACCGAGGGTGGCGGTGCGGTGCTCACGAACCGCGCCAACATCGCCAACGTGATCCACGACTTCGCACACTGGTTCTCCGAGCGCATCGAGCACTACCGCAGCCTGGGACAGTTCCCCCTCAACGGTCCGGTCGAAATCCGGTGCTGCGGACTGGATCGGCCGGAGGACGTCCTCGTCCCGTCGGCCGGACCGCCGACGATCGCGTCGACCCGTCCACGTCCCGACCACCCGGAATGGGACACCGCCATCTGGCTCAACGTTCTCGGTGTCCCGGGAACTCCCGGCATGTTCGCCTTCTACCGCGAGATGGAGCAGTGGATGCGGCAGCGGTACAACGGAAGCGACTCGACCTTCCGGCCGGAATGGTCGAAGGGCTGGGCGTTCGGTCCCGACCTGCCGTACACCGATGAGCAGATCCTGACGCAGGGCCTGCCCGACACCTACCGGGAAGGTGTTCCCTCGGACGAGAACTGGGATTCGGCTCGCGCGGTCTACAACCGTCTCGATCCGCATCGGGTCTTCAGCAACACCTTCATCGACACCCTGCTCCCCTGATCTCCCACGGGCGTCCTCGCTCACCACGGGCACAGCGCAGTCCTTTGCTAGGGTTCGCACCATGCGGAACGTGCGAAGGTGGATCGGTGCTGCTGCTGTGCCCGTGCTGGTTCTCGCGGGAGGTGTGACACTCGCGGGAACCGCGGTGGCCCTTCCCGACACGGGTTCGGTCGCCGTGTCGAACGGCACCGACGCCCCGGTGACCTTCGAGGCCGACGGCACCACCTTCCACGGCAGCCTCCGCAACCCGGACGGAGCCGCGGTGGCCGCCGCACTGTTGCTCCCGGGCAGCGGCACCACCGATCGCAACGGCAACCAGCCCGGCTGGGCGGCCGACACCCTGGTGCGCACCGCGGACGCACTCGCCGCCCACGGCATCGCGAGCCTGCGCTTCGACAAGATCGGGGCCGGTGAGACGGGCCTCGGGTCCTACACGGTCGAGACCATTGGCGAGTACGGCTTCACCGAGCAGGTCGACCACGCCGAAGCCGCGGTGCGTCTGCTCGCCGAACGCACCGGAGTCTCCCCCGAAAAGATCCTCGTCCTCGGACACAGCGAGGGTGCACTGACCGCGCTCGCACTCGCCGATCGCGGTATCGGAAGCGGCTTCGCACTTCTCGCTCCGCTGCCGATGCGCTACCTGGACCTGCTGACCGCCCAGCTGAATGCCGTGGTGGATTCCGGACAGCTCGGCCCCGACGGCGAGGCGGTCCGGGCCGACCTGCCGCGTGCCGTCGAGTCGCTGCGGACGACCGGGGCCTTCCCCACCGATCTGCACCCGATCCTCGCGCAATTCGGCATGAACCCCGCGAACGCAAAGTTCCTCTTCGAGTCCGACAAGCTCGACCCGGTTGAGCTCGCCGCAGAGCTGGCGGCCGACACCCCGGTGCTGCTCACCTGTTCCGACAAGGACCTGAACATCAGCTGCGCGCAGGTCGAGCCGCTGCGGAACGCCCTCGCCCACACCGACCTGCAGTTCGAGCACTTCACCACCGCCAACCACAGTCTCGAGGAACTCGGCCCGCTGCAGCCCGGCCCGGCCGACCAGATGGCGCTGCTGCCCACCTCGTTCGAGTTCTCGGCGGCGATCGACAGTTGGGCGGCCGCACGCGGTCGATGACTGTCGTGTTGTAGGTGATTGTCGTGCTGCAGCTGATTGTCGTGGTGTAACTCGGGTATCCCGGGCGCATGACAGCACTGCACACCGTGGCCCTGAACTGCACGCTCAAGCCGTCCCCCGCCGAGTCCAGCACCGACAAGATGGTGGCGCACGTGTTCGACGCACTGTCGAAGCACGACGTCAGCGTCGAAACCGTCCGGGTCGTCGACTTCGACGTCAAGCCCGGTGTCGAGGCCGACATGGGCGATGGGGATCAGTGGCCGGAGATCGTCGAGCGCATCGTCTCGGCCGACATCCTGCTCGTCGCCACACCGACCTGGGTGGGACACATGTCGAGCGTCGCCCAGCGCGTCCTCGAGCGGCTCGATGCCGAACTGTCGAACACCGACGACGAGAACCGTCCACGCATGGTGGGCAAGGTCGGGATCGCCGCAGTCGTCGGCAACGAGGACGGCGCGCACAAGATCGTCGCCGACCTGTTCCAGAGCCTCAACGACATCGGTTTCTCGATCCCCGCGCAGGGCTCGACCTACTGGAACGGCGAGGCGATGTCGGGCACCGACTTCAAGGACCTCGACGAGATCCCCGAAGCGGTGCGCTCGACCACCGAATCCGTCGCCCGCAACGCCGTGCACCTGGCGACACTGTTGCGTCAGCGCCAGTACGCGCCCTACCCGGGATGAACCCACCCGCCGGCCGGACGCCGACGGTCAGCGGCTGACGGCCTTCTGGTACCTGCGGATCGCGAACGGCACGAACACGATCAGCATCAACGCTGTCCACATCAGCGACGCGAGGACCGGATTCTGCAGGGGCCACACGTCGGGCGGCGGCACCATGGGATTGGTGTTGCCGAACAGTTCGCGGACCGCCTGCGTGACGGCCGAGATGGGATTCCACTCGGCGATGACGCGCAGCACCGTCGGCATCGACGACGGGTCGACGAACGTGTTGGCGATGAACGACAGCGGGAAGATCACCATGAAGCTCGCGTTGTTGAAGACCTCCGGTGTGCGGATCCACATGCCGATCACGGCCATCACCCACGACAGGGCGTAGGCGAACAGCAGCAGCAACAGGTAGCCGGCGAGTGCCTCCCCGAGCGAGGTGTTGATCCGCCACCCCACGACGAGACCGGTCAACGACATCACCACGAGGCTGAGCACATTGATCAGCACGTCGGTGCTGGTGCGTCCGATGAGCACCGCGGACGGGGCCATCGGCAGCGACCGGAACCGGTCGATGATGCCCTTCTGCAGGTCTTCGACCATCCCGAGGCCCGTCCAGGTGGACCCGAAGATGACCGTCTGGGTGAAGATGCCTGCGATGAGGAACTCCCGGTACGAGACGCCGGGAACGTCGATCGCGCTGCCGAAGACGTAGGCGAACAACAGCACGAACATGATCGGCGACAGCGTCGTGAAGACCAGCAGATCCGGCACACGCTTGATCTTGATCATGTTGCGCTTGGCGATGGTCAGGCCGTCGGATGCGACCATCTCGAGTGTGTTCACGACACCGCCTCCTCGACCTTCTCGTCCGTCCCGCGACCGGTGAGCGTGAGGAACACGTCGTCGAGGGTCGGTTTCCGTAGAGCGACGTCGGAGACCCGGATGCCCGCGGCCGACAGCTTCCCCAGCGCCGTCACGAGTCCGTCGGTTCCGCCGCCCGAGTCGCCGCTGACCGGCACGGTGATGCGACCGGTGCTGCGCTCGACCCTGATCTCCCCGGCCGCCACCGATTCGAGCTCCCGGACCGCTCGGTCGCGCTGATCGGTGTCGGTCACGGCGAGTTCGATGCGTTCGCCACCGACGCGGCTCTTGAGCTCGTCGGCCGTGCCACGAGCGATGACCGCGCCCCGATCGATCACGACGATGTCGTCGGCGAGGCGTTCGGCCTCGTCCATGTACTGCGTCGTGAGCAGCAGCGTGGTGCCGCGCTGCACGAGGGTGTCGATGACGTCCCACAACCCGAGGCGGGCCCGCGGATCGAGACCCGTCGTGGGTTCGTCGAGGAACAGCACCGGAGGATCGGCGACGAGCGCACCGGCGAGGTCGAGGCGGCGTCGCATACCGCCCGAATAACCCTTGACCGGGCGATCGCCCGCTTCCTCGAGATCGAACTGTTCGAGCAGCTCGCGTGCCCGGAGGCGACTGCGTTTGGCGCCGAGGTGGTACAGCCGGCCGACCATCTCGAGGTTCTCGAAGCCTGTGAGATATTCGTCGACCGCCGCGTACTGTCCCGACGCTCCGATCCGGGAACGGAGTTCCCGCGCCTCGGTGAGGACGTCGTATCCCGCCACTTCGGCGCGACCGGCATCGGGGACGAGCAGTGTCGTCAGCACCCGCACCGTGGTGGTCTTACCCGCGCCGTTGGGACCGAGCAGTGCGGTGACCGTCCCCTCCGGTACCCGCAGATCGACCCCGTCGAGCGCTCTGACCTGCCCGTATGTCTTGATCAGTCCTTCTGCAACTATGGCGTCGGCCATGAGTTTCTCCCTGACTGTGGTGGTGAGCACAGTGTGCACGAAGAGACCGACACGGTTCGACGGGTTTTCTCATCGCTCCGCCAGGCGGATCGCTCAGCCCGTCACCCGGGCGGCGTTGCCGGCATCGATCGGCAGCACGGTGCCGGAGATGTGGGCGGACGCCTCGTCGGCGAAGAACAGGACCGCACGGGTGATCTCGGCCGGGTCGAGCCACGGCACCGGCTGTGCGTGCAGGGAAGTGAACACCGGGGCGACATCGTCGGCGGTCGGATGTTCGAGGTCGGGTCGCAGCATCCCGTAGAGCGCGTCGTTGTGGATCATCGGCGTGGAGATGTTGCCTGGGGCGACGGCGTTGACGGTGATGCCGTTCTGCGCGAGATCCAGGGCCGCGCTCTTCGTCAGGCCGATCACGCCCCATTTCGACGCCGCATATGCGGCCATGTTGGTGTTGCCCGCTCGGCCGAGCATCGACGACACCGTCACGATGCGACCGTAGCCGCGCTCGATCATCCCGGGCGCGACAGCGCCGACGGTGTTGAACACCCCGGTGAGATTGGACGAGATCGCTTCGTTCCACATCTCCTGCGGCATGCGGTGCACCGGTGCCGCCACCGACACCCCGGCATTGGCGACCGCGATGTCGATCCGTCCGAGTTCGGCGTGGGCACGGGCGACCAGAGCGTCCATCGCCGGGCGGTCGGCGGTGTCGAGTGTCGCCGAGACGACCCGGCGACCGGTTTCCTCGACGAGTCGCACCGTCTCCGCGAGGTCCTCCTCGGTCGCCAGCGGATATCCCACCACCGGCGAGTCGGAGCACCGGTCGCAGACGACCACGTCGGCCCCTGCCTCGGCGAATGCGACGGCGTGCGAGCGTCCTTGACCCCGCGCTGCTCCCGTCACGAATGCGACCCTGCCCTCGAAACCCATCATGACGTCCTTCCGTCGGCTCGTGATCGCCTCCCTTGTACCGCGCCGGGAGAGAGGACAGGTGAGTGAGTCCCGGACAGCGGACGTGTCCGGGACACGAACGGGGATCAGAGTCCGGTCCGGACCTTCACTCGTCCCTGTTCGACGGCCTCGTGCAGCGCCTGCAAATCGCGCTCGTTACGGTCGGCGTAGGCCGCCGCGAAGGACGAGAGCGCCTCGTCGAACTCCTCGTCCGTGCCGAGATAGGACGCCAGTGCGATCCGGTCGCCGGACCGGGCGTGGGCGTAGGCGAGCACCCGGCCGCAGAGTCGGCCGTAGAGCTTCATGCCCTTGGGCGCCATCTCCTCGATCACCGCCGAACCCTTGCCGTCGCGGAGCTGACGGATGTAGAAGTCCCGGTTCACGCCGTCGGCTCCGGCGCCCTGCTGCCAGCCGAGGAAGATGTCGCTCGCCGACTGCATCAGCCGCTGACCGTTCACGACGCGTTCGCCCTCGTTCCGGAAGGCCGGACCGTCGACGTAGTACGACAGCACCGAACGCTGCGCCTCCTTCGCCTGCAGGAACAGCGGATCGTCGTCGTCCGCACCGCGCAGCAGGAGGATCCACGCCCGCGTGCCGACACTGCCCACTCCGACGACCTTCCGCGCGGCCTGGACCAGTTCGAACTGTTCGAGGAGGACTCGGCGGTCCCACTGTAGTGTCGCCCGGTACGAACGGACACGGCCGTACAACTCGTCGTAGATCGCCTCGGCGTCGAGGTCGGCGAAGACCTCTTCGACGGGCATGATGAGCGGCGGATCGCTGATGATCCGGCGGTGACCGTCGATGATGGTGGTCAGCTTCTCCAGTGCCTGGAGGCTGTCGCGGCGCGAGGCCTTGTCGAGCGCTTTCCGCGTGCGTTTCTCCATCTTCGCATCCAGCAGGCCGCCCAACTCCGCTATCTCGGTCGTGGGATCGAGGTGGGAGTACCGCACGGCCAGATTTCCGAGTTGCGCTTGCCTACAGATCGTCTCGCGGTATTCTGCGGCACACGCCCGGGTGATCTTCCGGCGTTCCTTCGCGGTGAACCCGTTGTCGCGACCGGCGATCTCGAGGCTTGCGACCAGGCGCTTGACGTCCCATTCGAACGGCCCCGGATAGGTTTCGTCGAAGTCGTTGACGTCGAAGGCCGTTCTCCGTTCCGGAGTCGCGAACAGGCCGAAATTGCTCGCGTGGGCGTCGCCGCACAGCTGTGTGTGCAGACCACTGTCGGACGTGCGCGACAGATCGTCGGCCATCACCAGTGCAGCACCGCGGAAGAACGCGAACGCCGACGTCGCCATGCGGCCGTACCGGACCGGGACGAGCTGGGGGACGCGCGACTGGGCCTGACTCTCGAGCAGCGCGATCGGATCCCGGGACGACTCCCCGAGATCGGCCAGCGACTCGACGGGAGTGACCCTCCGAGCGGCGAGACCGTTCTGGACCCGCTGTTCGCGAGTCGGATGCACGACATGTCCGTCCGTGACCGACATGGGTCCTCCCACGGGGATATCACCGGAGTGTGGGCCTTCATAGTAGGCAGGCCTGCGGTCCCCTGGGAGGGAAACGGCGTCAGGACCGCGACAGCACCAGCCCTGAGGTCGGAACCCCCGTTCCTGCCGTGACCAGGACGTGGTCGACGTCGTCGACCTGGTTGACGGCCGTGCCGCGGATCTGCCGGACGCCCTCGGCGATGCCGTTCATGCCGTGGATGTAGGCCTCGCCGAGCTGACCACCGTGGGTGTTGATCGGCAGCCGCCCGCCCACCTGGATGCCGTCGGCGACGAAGTCCTTGGCCTCTCCGCGTCCGCAGAATCCGAGTTCTTCGAGCTGCATGAGCACGTACGGGGTGAAGTGGTCGTAGAGCACCGCCGTGGCGATGTCCTGCGGCCCGATGCCTGCCTGCTCCCACAACTGGTCGCCGACGATGCCCATCTCCTGCAGGCTTGTGAGTCCGTCGCGGTAGTAGCTGGTCATGATGTACTGGTCGGGCCCGCTCCCCTGCGCCGCGGCTGCGATGACCGCCGGGGTCTGCTTCAGGTCCTTCGCCCGCTCGGCGCTGGTGACGACGATCGCGACGCCGCCGTCGGATTCCTGGCAGCAGTCGAGCAAATGCAGCGGCTCGGCGATCCACCGAGAGTTCTGATGGTCCTCGAGCGTGATCGGCTTGCCGTGGAAGAACGCCTTCGGGTTGGTCGCGGCGTGGGCCCGATCCGCGACCGCCACGGCGCCGAAGTCGGCGCTCGTCGCCCCGGAGACGTGCATGTAGCGTTGCGCGACCATCGCGACGAACGAGGCCGGTGTGCTCAGCCCGTGCGGGTAGGAGAACGCATTGTCGGTGCCCGACGAATTCACCTGCGCGGCAAGCGCGGTGTTGACCTGTCCGTATCGCGCGCCGGACCGCTCGTTGAACGCCCGGTACGCGACCACCACGTCGGCCACGCCGGTCGCGACGGCCATCGCCGCCTGCTGCACCGTCGCGCACGCCGCGCCGCCGCCGTAGTGGATGCGGGAGAAGAACTTCAGGTGCGGGATGCCCACCGAACGGGCCACGGCCACTTCGGTGTTGGTGTCCATCGTGAACGAGACCAGACCGTCGACGTCGGCCGGGGTCAGTCCCGCGTCGTCGAGGGCGGCGCGCACCGCTTCGGCCGCGAGGCGGAGTTCGCTGCGGCCGGAGCCCTTCGAGAAGTCGGTCGCGCCGATGCCGACGATCGCCGCTGCACCCGACAGGCCGCTCATGCGGTGCCTCCGATCACGAAAGTGGCTGTGGCCGTGATGTGTTTACCCAGGCTGTTGGTGCCGGTGATGTCGACGGTGGCCAGTCCGTCCTCGACGGACGCAACGGCGCCCGAGAGGGTCAGGGTGTCGTAGGCGTACCAGGGCACACCCAGTCTCAGCGAGATCGACTTCACCACCGCGCGGGGGCCGGCCCAGTCGGTGACGTAGCGCTGCACGAGGCCGGTGTCGGTGAGGATGTTGACGAAGATGTCCTTCGATCCGCGCTGCTGTGCCTTGTCGCGGTCGTGGTGCACGTCCTGGAAGTCGCGTGTGGCCAGGGCCGTCGACACGATGAAGGTGGGATCGGCGTGGATCTCGAGGGAGGGCAGGCTCTCGCCCGTCGTGACGGTCGGGGTGCTCACACGTCCTCCTCGATCGGCTTCCAGGCGTACAGCGTCCACGGCTGCCCGCCGGTCTCGTCGTCGCCGGGGAAATCGAGGAAGGTGACCTCGACCGGCATCCCGATGCGTACCTGCCCGGGGTCGACGTCGCGGAGTTCACCGAGCATCCGGACACCCTCGTCGAGTTCGACGAGCGCGACGACGAAGGGCACCTGCCGCCCCGGCACCTTGGGTGCGTGGTGGATGACGAAGCTGAACACCGTTCCGCGACCGGAGGATACGACGTAGTCGGTGGTCTCCGACTTGTCGAGCCAGAGCGCCGGGACGGGTGGGTGCTGCAGGGTGCCGTCGGGGCGTCGCTGGATGCGCAGTTCGTGGGCGGCCACGCCGTCCCAGAAGAACTGCGTGTCGCGGGAGACGGACGGGCGCAGCATCCGTGTGGGGTCGAGATCGTCGGGAACCGTGGAGGCGGGCCGGTCCTGCGGCGTCTCCGCGTTCTCGTCCTTCGACGGCGGCGCGAACTTCAGGATGCGGAAGAGCATCTCGGCGACGACCTCGTCGCCGACCTTCCACAGGTTGCGGGTGGTGAAGAACCAGCCCTCCCCGAGCCCGGTCCGCTTCGGGCCGACGACGTCCTCGAGGGTGGACTCGATCGTCACCTGTTCGCCGTGGCGCAGGTAGCGGTGGTAGATCTGGTCGCAGTTGGTGGCGACCACCGAGGTGTAGCCGGCGTCGTCGAGGATCTGCGTCATCCGGCCGAGCGGGTCGTCCTTCTCGCGTTCGGCGCCGAGGCCGCGCATCGTCCACACCTGCGCCATCGCGGGCGGGGCCACGAGACCACCGTGACCGGCTGCGATCGCCGCGGTCTCGTCGGTGTAGATCGGGTTGTCGTCGCCGATCGCCTCGAGCCAGTTGCGGATCATCGGCATGTTCACCGGATCGCGGCCGGGCCGCGGCGCGGACGGGCCGTCGCCGCAGACCTTCTCGGCAGCCTGCAGGATCTCCTCGGGGTTCTTCCCCGGAACGTCGCGTGTCACCGAATTCTCCTGCATCACCGAATTCTCCTGTGTCAACGCGGGACCCGCGGCATGCCCAGACCGGCGGTGGCGATCAGTTCGCGCATCACCTCGTTGACGCCACCGCCGAAGGTGATGACGACATTGCGTTTGGCCATCATGTCGAGCCAGCGGAGCAGATCGGCGGTGTCGTCGTCGGCCGGATCGCCGAAGGCGCCGACGATCTCCTCGGCGAGGCGACCGACGCGCTGGATCCGCTCGGTGGCGAACACCTTGGTCGCCGAGGCATCGGCGATGTCGACGGCGTCGTTGCTGCTCGCCGCGACCTGCCAGTTGAGCAGTTCGTTGAGGCGCCAGGTCGCGTGGATCTCGCCGAGTGCGCGTCGCACCTCGGGACGGTCCCGGAGTTCGTGGGCGCGGACCCATTCGACGAGCCGGTCGTAGATGCCGGCGACGCGACCGGCCGGGCCGAGCATGACGCGTTCGTGGTTGAGCTGGGTGGTGATGAGCTTCCAGCCCTTGTTCTCCTCGCCGACGAGCATCTCGACGGGAACGCGTACGTCGCTGTAGTAGGTGGCGTTGACGTGGTGGGCACCGTCGCACGTGATGATCGGCGTCCAGCTGAAGCCGGGATCCTTGGTGTCGACGATGAGCACGGAGATGCCGCGGTGACGCGAGTCGGCGGGGCCGGTGCGGACGGCGAGCCAGATGTAGTCGGCATCGTGTCCCCCGGTGGTGAAGATCTTCTGTCCGTTGACGATGTAGTGGTCGCCGTCGCGGGCGGCGGTGGTGCGCAGGGCGGCGAGGTCGGTACCGGCCTCGGGTTCGGAGTAGCCGATGGCGAAGTGCACCTCGCCGGCGAGGATGGCGGGCAGGAACTTCCGCTTCTGCTCGTCGGTGCCGTAGACCTGCAGGGTCGGGCCGACGGTCTGCAGGGTGACGCTCGGCAACGGCACGTCGGCGCGGACGGCCTCGTTGGCGAAGATCTGCTGTTCCACGTCGCCGAAGCCGCGGCCGCCGAACTCGACGGGCCAGCCCACGCCGAGCCAGCCGTCCTTGCCCATGCGACGCACGACCTCGCGATAGGTGGGGCCGTGCCGCTCCGTGCGCATGATCGCAGCCTCCTCGGGTGAGACGAGGCTGCTGAAGTAGCGCCGCAGTTCGGCCTGCAGTGCGCGCTGGTCGTCGGTCAGATCGATGAACACCGGGCCCCCACGAGGTCGAGTCGGTACGAGGCGCCGCCGAGCAACCGGGCGAGGTCTTTGGCGGTCGACGAGTACTTGTGCAGCGGATAGGTCTCGTCCACACCCACGCCGCCGTGCAGGTGGTGCAGCACCCGCATGGCCGGCGGCAGTTCGGCGGCGATCCAGTAGGCGGCGACGTCGAGATCGTCCGCGGCGTCGAGACCTTCGGCCAGGCGCCAGACCGACGACAGCGCCGCGACGTGCAGGGTGCGGGCGGTGACGTAGACGTCGGCGATCTGCTGTGCGACGGCCTGGAAGGTCGCGAGCGGCTTGCCGAACTGGTGCCGCTCGCTGACGTGCTTCGCCGTGAGTTCGGTTGCCCCGGAGAGCAGTCCGTCGGCGAAGGCCGCCACGGCGGCGAGCGCGATCCGGTGGAGCGTCGCCACGGCGTCGGTGCCAGATTCGGCGAGCAGGACACCCACGGCACCGTCGGCGCGCACCGAGAACTCGGGAGAGCCGGTCGAGGTGGGGCTCGAACGCAGGGTCATACCCGCGGCGTCGAGAGCCACCGCGACCACGCCTGCGTCGGTGGGCAGCAGCACCACGCGTGCCCGATCGGCGTAGGGCACGGCGACGAACGAACCGGTGACCGCGTGGCCCCCGTCGGTGGCGACCGCCGTGGCGGCCGGTTGCTCCGGGAAGGCGCGCCCCGGTTCGCCGAGCGCGGCCGTGAGCACGGCTCCTTCGGCGACGCCGGCGAGCAGGTCGTCCTGTTGCTGTTCGGAGGCGAGCGCGAGGAGCGGCAGCACGCCCAGGCCGAGGGTGGCCAGGGCCGGGGTCTGCGCGGCTCCGCGTCCGATCTCGGTGAGCACGGTGGCGACCTCGCCGAGCCCGAGGCCCGACCCGCCGAGACGCTCCGGCAGAGCGAGCGAGAGCAGGTCGGCGTCGGCCAGTGCGGCCCACAACGCGTCGTCGGTGAGGCCGCGTTTCCGGAGACCGGCCGCCACACCGGCGATCTCCTCCTGTGTCTCGTCACGTGCGAAATCCACCGTCACCCACCTTCGAATAGAACGTGTTCTAGTTGTAGCACTCCCCGGCGCCCCGCGGAAGGACCGCTCAATCGCGCGGCAGGCCCAGGAGCCGCTCGGCCGCCACGGTGAGCAGGATCTGCTCGGTTCCGCCGGCGATCGTCAGGCACCGGGTGTTGAGGAACTCCCGGGTGAGCGGACCTTCCACCCAGCCGGCCTCGCCCGCGAGATCCATGGCGAGCTCGGCGGTGTCCTGCCGCTGCCGCACACCGATGAGCTTGCGGACGCTGGACGCGGCGCCCGGATCCTGCCCTTCGAGCTGCGCGAGGGTCGCCCGCAGATCGAGGAGCGAACCGACCGTCGCCTCCCCGATCTGCGTCGCGATGCGGTCCTCGGCGACGGGATCGCCGGGGGTCGACAGTTCGAGCAGTTCCTCGATGCGCGGCCCCAGCGACGACTTGCCCCCCATTGCGACGCGTTCGTTGGCGAGGGTCGTGCGGGCCAGCTTCCAGCCATCGCCGAGATTGCCGACCACGCAGTCGTCCGGCACGAAGACCGAATCGAGGAAGACCTCGTTGAACAACGCGTCGCCGGTGATCTCGCGCAGCGGCGAGATCATGATGCCCTCCGACTTCATGTCGACGAGGAAGTAGGTGATGCCCTTGTGCTTGGGGACGTCGCGGTCGGTGCGGGCGAGACAGATCGCCCAGTCCGCCTGCTGTGCGAGCGAGGTCCACACCTTCTGTCCGCGCAGCACCCATCCGCCGTCGACCTTCTCGGCACTCGTGCGCAGCGCCGCGAGGTCCGAGCCGGCACCGGGTTCGGAGAACAACTGGCACCACACCACGTCGCCGCGCAGGGTGGGCATCACGAAACGCTCGATCTGCTCGGGTGTTCCGTGTTCGAGGACCGTCGGAACCGCCCACCAGCCGATCACGAGATCGGGACGTACGATACCGGCCGCGGTGAGCTCCTCCTGGACGACGAGCTGTTCGGCGGCGCCGGCTCCGCGACCGTAGGGCGGCGGCCAGTGCGGCGCGAGCAGACCCGATTCGGCGAGGACGACACGGCGCTCGGATTCGGGTGCGGCGGTGATCTTCTCGACCTCCGCGCGGATCCGTGCGCGTTCCTCCTCGTGATCGGACAGGTCGATACCGAGGTGACGGCGCACGCCGTCGCGGACCAGGGTCGTCAGCCGCGATCGCCACGCGGTGGAACCGCCGAGCACCTGGCGGGTCGCGACCGCGCGGCGAAGATAGAAGTGCGCGTCGTGCTCCCACGTGAACCCGATGCCGCCGAGCACCTGGATCGCATCCTTGGCGGTCTGCACCGCGGCATCGAGCGCGACCGCCGCGGCAGCCGTCGCCGCGATCGGCAGTTCGTCGGGCTGCGCGTCGACGGTGACCGCTGCATCCCACGCCACGGCCCGGATCTTCTCGGTGCGGCAGAGCATTTCGGCGCAGATGTGCTTGACGGCCTGGAACGAACCGATCGGTTTCCCGAACTGCTCGCGGATCTTCGCGTACTCGACGGCGGTGGTCAGCGCCCAGCCCGCGAGACCGGCCAGTTCGGCGGCGGCGAGCCCGGCGGTGAGGTCGCGCACGAAGCCGGCCGGGACGGTCGCGACCCGATCGGCCGGGACCGTCGCGCCGCCGAGGCGGACGCGGGCCACCGCGCGGGAGACGTCGATGGTCTCGAGCGGTTCGACGTGCAGAGCCGGGTCATCCGCCTCGACGAGCGCCCAGCTCTCGACGGCCGGATCACCTTCACCCGCGACACGCACGAGCACCGCGATCCCGGCCTCGGCCCCCACGGCCGGTCCGGCATCACCGCGCAGCACGACTCCGTCGCCCGCCGACTCCGCGGTCACGGCCGAGTCGAGCGCGATCGCGGTGGGGACCTCACCCTCGGCGAGCCGCTCCGTCGTCTTGGCGACGATCTCACCGGCACGGCCGAACACGAGGGCCGCCACGGCGGTCGTCAGGACCGGGCCCGGCGCGAGTTCGTAGGCGGCCTGCTCGAGCATGACGGCCAGGTCCACGGCGGTCGCGCCGAGGCCGCCCGCCTCCTCCGGGACGGCGACGCCGAAGATTCCGAGTTCTGCGAGGGAGGACCAGCCGCCGCGCCACGTCGCGTCGCTTGCGCGACGTATCGTCGACATGGGGTCTACGGCACGTGACCAGGCCTGGACAGACGCCTGAACGGCCCGCTGCTCCTCGGTCGTGGCGATACTCACAGCGGTTTCCGCCCTTCCGAATGACATCATTGCTAGAACGTGTTCTAATATGACACCGATTCAGAGTCAAGGCGTGAGGAAACGAATCTATGGCCACCCCGTCCCGCTCCCGTGCCAACGGACACGGAACTCTGACCGCCCTCACCGAGGACGATCTCAGTTCCAATGCCCAGAAGGAACGGCGCAAGCGGATTCTCGACGCCACCCTGGCGCTCGCGTCCAAGGGTGGTTACGAGGCCGTGCAGATGCGGGCGGTGGCAGAACGCGCGGACGTCGCGGTCGGCACCCTCTACCGGTACTTCCCGTCCAAGGTCCACCTGCTGGTCTCCGCCCTCGGCCGTGAATTCGCCCGCATCGAGGGCAAGGGACGGATCCCACCCGGCCACAGCCCCCTCGAGCGCATGCACCTCATCCTGGGTCTGATCACCAAGGCCATGCAGCGTGATCCCCTGCTCACCGAGGCCATGACGCGGGCGTTCATGTTCGCCGACGCCTCCGCCGCCGCCGAGGTCGACCAGGTGGGCACCCTCATGGACCGGTTGTTCGCGCGGGCCATGAACGACGGCGAACCCACCGAGGAAGAGCTCGCCATCGCGCGCGTCATCAGCGACGTGTGGTTGTCGAATCTCGTCGCCTGGCTCACGCGCCGTTCGTCGGCCACCGATGTCGCCCGCCGGCTCGAACTGACCGTGGATCTGCTGCTCGGCGACGGCTCACGAGTACCGACGACGGTCGCGTCGGAAGCCTGACGGCGCTCGCGTCCGAAGCCCCGCGGCGCTCGCGCCGGAAGCCCGACGTCCGATCGACCGCTTCTTGTAACCGGAAACACGTGGTCGGAATGCACACCGGGTCGGATTCGTGCCCCACTCTGACCTAACGTGGATCAGGTGAGTGCCCACGATCTTCCGATTGACCTTCGACGTGCTCTGGTGGCTGTCGCGCGGACGCCCCGTCTGCTCGTGGCGACCGACTACGACGGCACCATCTCCCCCATCGTGAGCGATCCCGAGAAGGCCTACCCGCACGACGATGCGGTGCGGGCGCTGCGGGGCCTCGCCGCTCTGCCGTCGACGGCCGCTGCCGTCATCTCGGGACGCGCTCTCAAGGATCTCGCCGCTCTGTCGCGTTTGCCGGTCGAGGTCAAACTCGTCGGCAGCCACGGCTCCGAGTTCGACATCGGATTCGTCCACGAGATCGATCCCGACGCCAGGGACCTCCTCGCCACGATCGTCGAGGGACTGCACTCGGTGGCGTCCCGGTTCGACGGCGTGCGGGTGGAGGCCAAGCCCGCGAGCGCCGCGCTGCACGTGCGCAACGCCGCCCCCGCCGATGCCGAGCAGGCCCTCGACCTCGTGCGGAACGACCTCGCGCTCCGGCCCGGTGTGCAGGTCACCGAGGGCAAGGCTGTGATCGAGCTGTCCGTGGTGCCCACCGACAAGGGCAAGGCACTCGACGTCATCCGGCACCAGGAAGCTGCCACCGCAGCGGTCTTCTTCGGCGACGACGTGACCGACGAGAAGGCCTTCCGCTCCCTGCAGGGCCCGGACGTCGGAGTGAAGATCGGCGACGGCGACACCGCCGCCGAGTACCGCGTCCGCACCAGCGAAGAGGTCATCGCCGCGCTCGCGTTCCTGCTCGAGGAACGTCGCACATGGCTGTCCGGCGCCCATGTCGCGCCGATCGAACGCCTGACCATGCTCGCGAGCCCCCGCTCGAAGGCGCTCGTGACCCCCGACGGCACGATCACCTGGCTGTGCCATCCCGATCCCGATTCCGCGGCGGTGTTCGCCCATCTCCTCGGCGGCAACGCTGCGGGTCACTTCACCATCGGCCCGACCCGCCAGGCACTGCCGCTCAGCCAGCGCTACGTCGACTCGACGATGACGGTGGTGACCCGGTGGGCGTCGCTCGCGGTGATCGACTACCTCCCGCACGACGTCGAGATCGGTCGCACCGACCTGACCCGCGTGATCACCGGGCGCGCGAGCGCAGTGGTGACCTTCGCGCCGCGACCGGAGTTCGGGCAGGGCCAGGTCACCCTCGAGGTCGAGGACGACGGCATCCGCGTGATGGGCTTCAACGAGCCCTACGTCCTGCGCTCCCCCGGTGTGCGGTGGGACATCACCACCGACGGGGTGCACCAGACGGCCCACGCCGTGGTCGACCCCACCGAGAACGACATCATCCTCGAACTTCGTTGTGGCACCGATGATCTCGACGAGCACCCGGTGCCGGAGGTCGAGCGCCGAGCGCAGTCCGAGGCCTACTGGCACACCTGGGCGTCCCGCCTCGAGCTGCCGCCGCTGAAGCCCGACCTCATGAAGCGTTCGGCGCTCACCCTGCGCGGACTGGTCCACGGACCGACGGGATCGATCCTCGCCGCGGCGACCACCTCGCTCCCCGAGGAGATCGGTGGTGTCCGCAACTGGGACTACCGCTACTGCTGGCTGCGCGACGCCGCGCTCACGGCGCAGGCGCTCGTGCGGGTCGGATCGCTCGAGGAGGCCGAGAACTATCTCGACTGGGTGCACCGCGTCCTCGAAACGGTGCCCGGCCCCGAACGTCTGCACCCGCTGTACACGCTCGCCGGCGGACCGCTTCCACCCGAAGCCGTGATCGATTCGCTCCCCGGATACGCCGGTTCGCGGCCCGTGCGGGTCGGCAACGCAGCGAACCAGCAGGTGCAGCTCGACGTCTTCGGGCCGATCGTCGACCTGATCTCCGATCTCGCGCACAGCCGCGAGGCACTCGGCGTGCCCCACGACCGGGCCCTCACCGACCGCGACTGGGAGCTCGTCTGCTCGATGGTCACCGCGGTCGAACGGCGCTGGTTCGAGCCGGACCACGGCATCTGGGAGATCCGCCACGCACCCCGACATCACGTGTACTCGAAGGTCATGGGGTGGCTGACCGTCGACCGGGCGCTGACGCTCGCCGAGAAGTTCGGCCGGACCGCCGGCGAGGGCTGGGCTGCGCTGCGCGACGAGATCGCCGAGGAGGTCACCGAGAAGGGCTGGAACGACGAGGTCCAGTCGTTCACCTCGGCCTACGACGGCACCGATCTCGACGCGGCCACCCTGTTCATCGGCCTCACCGGACTCGTCGACCCGCAGGACGAGCGGTTCCGGGCGACCGTGCAGGCCACCGAACGGGAGTTGCGCAGCGGCGCGACCGTCTACCGCTATCACAGCGACGACGGCCTGCCGGGCGCCGAAGGCGGCTTCCACCTGTGCGCGGCGTGGCTGGTCGCGGCCTACCTGATGGTCGGGCAGCGCAACGACGCCGAGGCGCTGTTCGCGCAGCTGGTCGCGGCGGCCGGACCGACCGGGCTGCTCAGCGAGGAGTACGACCCCGTCGCGGAGCGTGCGCTGGGCAACCACCCGCAGGCGTACAGCCACATCGGTCTGCTGCGCTGCGCCCAGCTGCTGTCGGGTGCGAAGGCCATGGGCGACCGGGAGCGCTGACCTACGGCCCCAGCGGGGACCGCTGAGCTACGGTCACAGCGGGGACTGCTGAGCTACGGTCACAGCCGGGACCGCTCGGTCACTCGGCGTACCACTCGCTCTCGACCCGACCCGAGGTGGCACCGAACCACAGCTGGGTCCCCAGGGTCTCGAGCGCGGGCACACCGGAGTGCGAG
This sequence comes from Rhodococcus sp. C26F, assembly GCF_053345925.1. Taxonomy (NCBI): domain Bacteria; kingdom Bacillati; phylum Actinomycetota; class Actinomycetes; order Mycobacteriales; family Nocardiaceae; genus Rhodococcus; species Rhodococcus sp. C26F. The sequence goes on along the minus strand of NZ_JBKFBA010000020.1, from coordinate 73,961 downwards.
GGGGCGGCGAGGAGCAGTTCGCCTGCGCGCCGCCCCTTGTCCTTCTGCGGTTGCCGCACGGTCGTGAGGCCTTCGCGGATCGCTTCGTCGATGCCGTCGAAGCCGGTGATCGACAGGTGGCCGGGCACGTCGAGGCCCATCTGATTGGCCCAGGCGAGAGCGCCGAGCGCGAGCACGTCGGTGGTGCACACGAGCGCGGTGATCCGCGGGTTCACGCGCATGATCTGCGCCGCGGCGGACAGGCCGTCCTCCGCGGTGTGGGTGTAGCGCTCGACGACGGTGAGCGATTCGGGGGCCAGCCCTGCGGCGCTCATGGCGTCCTGGACGCCGCGGATGCGTTCGCGCTGCACGTGGAAGGCGCCGGATTCGAGGGTCGACAGGTCGACGACCCCGTCGTGCCGTTCGCGGCCGAGGCGCATCGACAACATGCCGATCTGGCGATGGCCGAGTTCGATGAGGTGGGCGGCGAGATCGCGCATCGCCCGCCGGTCGTCGATGCCCACCACCGGGGTGTTCTCGAGACCGCGCGGCTGGTCGCACGCGACGACCGGGAGGTGCCGTTCGAGCACGGCCGCGAGATAGGGGTCCTCGGCGGGGACCGAGTAGACGACGAAGCCGTCGACGGACGAGCGGTGCACGACCTGTGCGGCCTCGTCGTCGGTCCGGCCCGGTCCGGCGGGGATGAGCAGCAGTCCCTGTCCGGCCGCTTCGCAGGCCTCGGACAGTCCCGACAGGAAGCTCATGGCGGCGGGATCCCGGAAGGAATAGCTCAACGCTTCGGTGAGCAGGACCCCCACGGCCCCTGCCTTGCGGGTGCGCAGCGACCGCGCCATCGGATCCGGGCCGGCATATCCGCGTCGTTTGGCGACTTCGAGGACACGTTCGCGTAGCTCGGCGGACAACTGGTCGGGGCGGTTGTACGCGTTCGAGACCGTGGTGCGGGAGATCTTCAACTCGGCGGCAATCGACGCCAGGGTCGCCTGTCGGCGCGGCTGACGAGACCTGGACATGAGAGGACCGTAGTCCTGTGTCCATGGTCACGACCACCCAGGGATGGTAGGAGGGCTCGGTGTCGTCCGCTAAAGTGGAACGGTAACGGTTACCAATAACGTTTGGGTCGGTCGCTCGGTCGTTCCGGACCCCGTTCGTCGAAGACCGCCGATCCTCAGGAGAAGAACTGTGCGACTGTCCTCCCGCACGGCCCTCGCAGCCGCCGCCGTAGCCTGCGCGACCGCCCTCGCCGCGTGCGGCACCGATACCTCCGGCGCCGACGACGACGAGATCAGCGTCGTCGCCTCCACGAACGTGTGGGGGTCGATCGCGCAGGCGGTGGCCGGAGACCGCATCGAGGTCCGCTCGCTCATCACCGAACCGAACGCCGACCCGCACTCCTACGAGGCCAGCCCCCTCGACGCCGCGGCGATCTCCGACGCCTCGCTCGTCGTCTACAACGGCGGTGGCTACGACCACTTCGTCGACGACATCCTCGGCGCCACCGGGGACAAGCCTGCGGTCGTGGAGGCCTTCGCCCTGTTCGAATCCGGCGCGTACTCGGATCTGCACGCCGGACACGATCACGGCGACGAGGACGGCACCGACGACGCCATCGAGAGCGACTCGGAGACAACCGTTTCCGAGGACCACTCGCACGAGAGCGGTGAGGTGTCCGACGCCGACGTCGCCGGCGACGGGCACTCGCACGAGGGTCACGACCACGGCGGCATCAACGAGCACGTCTGGTACGACCTCGCGACCGCCGACGCCGTCGCGCACGCCGTCGCCGAGCAGCTCGCCGAACTCGACCCCGACGGTGCCGCCGTCTACGAGGCCAACGCCGCGGCCTTCCACGAGAACCTGCACTACGTCGCGGATGTCGTCGACAAGCTCGCCGACACACACGGCGACGCACCCGTCGCCCAGACCGAGACGATCGGCCACTACCTCGTCTCGGCCGCGACGCTCGACGACATCACTCCCCCGGACTTCACCAACGCCATCGAGAACGGCACCGATCCGTCCCCGGCGGCGATCGCGGCGACACGGCAGTTGTTGGTCGACAAGCAGGTTCGCGTCCTGATCTACAACCCGCAGACCGAGGACCGGATCAGCCGCGAGATGCGCACGGCAGCAGAGTCGTCGGGCGTCCCCGTGGTCGAGGTTTTCGAAACCCTGCCCGAAGGTGTCGACTACATTCAGTGGCAGGCCCGGACCGCCGAGACCCTCGCCGCCGCGCTCGAGACCGCCTCCTGACCATCCGATCGAGAACACGGACTCCGGTGACACCTCCTCCATCCGACCGCACGCCCACCGTCGAACTCCGCGATGCCCGGCTGGCATTCGGCGATCGGGTCCTCTGGGACGGACTCGACCTCGTCGTCGAACCCGGCGAGTTCCTGGCGGTGCTCGGACCGAACGGTGCCGGCAAGACGTCGCTGCTCAAGGTGCTGCTCGGCCAGCTCCCGCTCACCTCCGGAACCGCGACGATCGCCGGGCAGGCCGTCCGGACCGGGAACTCGCACGTCGGATACGTGCCGCAGCAGAAGTCTCTCGACGAGGGCGTCCCGCTGCGGGGACGCGATCTCGTGGGCCTCGGCATGGACGGACATCGCTGGGGCACCGGCCTGCGCACGCGCCGGCGGCGCCGCGTCGCGGTCGACGACGCGATCGCTCAGGTCGGCGCAGAGACCTATGCCGGAGCCCCGATCGGCACGCTCTCCGGTGGTGAGCAGCAGCGGCTGCGTATCGCGCAGGCGCTCGTGGGAGATCCGCGCGTACTCCTGTGCGACGAGCCGCTGCTCAGTCTCGATCTCGCCAACCAGCACCTGGTGTCGGCGCTCATCGACCGCCGCCGCCGCGACCACGACACCTCCGTCCTGTTCGTCACCCACGAGATCAATCCGATCCTGCCGCTGGTGGATCGCGTGCTGTACCTCGTCGACGGCCAGTTCCGCATCGGCACCCCCGCCGAGGTGATGACCTCGCAGGTGCTCTCCGAGCTCTACCGCACCGACGTCGAGGTGCTCGAGATGCGCGGCCGCCTGGTGGTCGTCGGCACCGGCGACGCCATCGACGCGCTGGGCAGCGCCGGCGGACTGCGCCCCGGGGAAGGCGTCCACCACGATCACGAGGATCACGAATGAGCAGCAAGTTCACCGACGCCCTCGGGCGGATGTTCGACGTGGAGACCACCGTCGAACTCCTGCAGTACGACTTCGTGCAGCAGGCGCTCGTCGCCGGTGCGATCCTCGGTCTGCTCGCCGGCGTGATCGGCCCGCTGATCATCAGCCGTCAGATGGCGTTCTCCGTCCACGGCACCTCCGAACTGTCGCTCACCGGTGCCGCAGCGGCGCTCATCATCGGGGTCTCCGTCGGGATCGGTGCGGTCGCGGGTGCCGTGATCGCCGCGATCCTCTTCGGGGTCCTGGGGACACGTGCCCGCGAACGCGACTCCGTCATCGGCGTGGTGATGGCCTTCGGACTCGGTCTCGCCGTCCTGCTGCTGTGGGCCTACGACGGACGCACCGGTGCCGCCTTCTCGCTGCTCACCGGTCAGATCGTGGCGCCCGGCGGTACCGGCATCGCCCTGCTCGCCGCGTGCGCTGCCGTCGTGATCCTCACGCTGCTGGTGATCTACCGTCCGCTGCTGTTCGCCAGCACCGACCCGGAGGTCGCGGCTGCACGCGGCGTCCCGGTGCGCGCATTGTCGATCGTGTTCGCGGTGCTCGTCGGTGTCACCGCCGCACTCGGTGTGCAGATCGTCGGCGCGCTGCTGGTGATGGCACTGCTCATCACCCCGGCCGCCGCGGCGGCCCGGGTGGTCAGCGGGCCGCTCGCCGCCACGGTGCTGTCTGTGGTCTTCGCGGAGATCTCGGCGGTCGGCGGCATCCTGCTCGCGCTGGCGCCGGGCGTGCCGGTCTCGGCGTTCATCACGACGATCGCGTTCGTCATCTACATGATCTGCCGCGTGATCGGCACCGCCCGCAACCGGCGTGGTTCCGGGCGGGTCGCCGCAACTGCCTGATCCACGGCCCGTCGGGACGTGATCTTGACGCGCTCCTCGACGTCCGCCTAGTTTCCCGAGGTTGTTCCGGTACGGGACGTCACAGACATCGGGGGTAGAGAGTGCAGCACGTCACGCGTCGTTCCTTCCTGACCGGAGCGGCCGCGGCCGCCGGACTCGCCCTCACCGGCACCGCCGGTGCCCACGCGACGCCCGGCATCCCCGCCCGCGTGAACAACGTGCCGCTCACCCACGAGGAACACCGGGTGGTCGTCATCGGCACCGGTTTCGGCGGCGGTGTGACCGCCCTGCGACTGGCCCAGGCCGGCGTGCGCGTGCACATGATCGAGCGCGGCATCCGGTGGCCCACCGGGCCGAACGCGAACACCTTCCCCCGCGTCGACAACCCCGACAAGCGGTTCCTGTGGCACCGGTCGAACCCCGAGGTGTTCGGTCGCCACCTCGCCTTCGAGTCCTACACCGGTCTGGTCGAGGCGTGCGTCGGCGAGAACATGACGGCCCTGTGCGCCGCCGGTGTCGGCGGCGGGTCGCTCGTCTACCAGGGCATGACGCTGCAACCCGACGAAGCGGTGTTCAACGCCCACTTCCCGAACGAACTCGACTGGGCGCGCATGGACCGCGTCCATTACCCGCGCGTCGCGCAGATGCTGCGCCTGGCCGTGGCGCCCGACGAACTCGTCGACAGCCCCAACTACGCGACCTCGCGCATCTTCGCCGACCGTGCGCGGAAGGCCGGCTTCCCGATCGACAAGATCCCGATGCCGATCGACTGGGACTACGCGCTCGCCGAGCTCCGCGGCGAGATGGCCCCGGCCTACACCGACGGTTCGGGTGCGATGGGTGTCAACAACGGCGGCAAGCACTCCGTCGACGTCACCTACATCGCGGAGGCCGAGGCGACCGGTCTGGTCACCGTCGCGACGCAGCACGAGGTCACCGACATCGAACGTGCCAAGGACGGCCGGTGGACGGTGCACGTGAACCACATCGACACCTCCGGTGCCGTCGTCGAGAACAAGATCCTCACCACCGACGCGCTGGTGCTGTCCGCGGGCACCATGAACACCACCCGGCTGCTGATGAAGGCCGCCGCGAAGGATCTCATCTCCGACCTGCCCGACGGCGTCGGACAGGGCTGGGGTTCGAACGCCGACCGCATCTACCTCTGGACGAACCTCGAAGAGGAGTTCGGCGCGGTGCAGGGCGGTCCCGTCGTCTACGGCAGCAAGAACTGGGACGACCCGAACTCCGCGTACACCGTCATCCAGGCCTCCATTCCCGGCTTCTACGGGATCGACATGCGCAGCACCGTACTGGTGGGCTACGGCGTCAGTGAGGGGCGTGGGCACTTCGTCTACGACGCCGCTCGCGACGACGCCGTCCTGCGCTGGCCGCACGAAGGGGACTCGGTGCTGCAGACGGGTCACATCGACCCCACCGTGCGCCGCATCGCCGGCGAACGCAGCATCCTGACCGACACCAACTCGATCGTCCCGTCGACCTGGCACCCGCTCGGCGGCGCGAGCATGGGCACGGTGTGCGATCTCGAGGGCCGGGTGTTCGGCCAGCGCGGGCTGTACGTGCTCGACGGCGCCCTCATGCCGGGCAACACCGCCGCGTGCAACCCGTCGATGACGATCGCCGCCGTCGTCGAACGCGCCCTCGACGACATCGTCGTCCGCGACGTCGGAACGGTCTTCTGAGCGGGCATAGACTCGGGTCGTGACCCGCATCGACCTCAACAGCGACCTCGGCGAGAGCTACGGCCGGTGGCGTCTCGGCGACGACGAGACCATGCTCGACATCGTCACCAGCGCCAACGTGGCGTGCGGATTCCACGCCGGCGACCCGGCGACACTGCTGAGCACGTGCCACGGCGCCGCGAAGCGCGCGGTACGGATCGGTGCCCAGGTCGGCTACAACGACATCGGCGGTTTCGGCCGCCGGTTCATCGAGGTGCCGTCAGCGGATCTCACCGCCGAGATCATCTACCAGATCGGCGCGCTCGACGGTCTCGCCCGGGCGGCCGGTTCGTCGGCGAGCTACGTCAAACCCCACGGCGCGCTGTACAACGCGATCGTCCATCACCGCGAGCAGGCCCGTGCGGTCGTGGATGCGGTGCGCGCCTACGACGCCTCGCTGCCCGTCCTCGGACTGCCCGACTCCGTCTTCCTCGAGGAGGCCGAACGGGCCGGGCTGAGGGTGGTCACCGAGGCGTTCGCCGACCGCGCCTACACCCCCGAGGGCACGCTCGTCTCCCGACGCGAACCCGGTGCGGTACTGCACGATCCGGAGGAGGTCGCCGAGCGGGTCCTGCGCATGGTCACCGAGGGGGTGGTCACCGCCGTCGACGGCAGCGACATACGCGTGAACGCGCAGTCGGTGTGCATCCACGGCGACTCCCCCGACGCCACGGCGATGGCCGTCGCCGTGCGCCGCCGCCTCGACGCCGAGAAGATCGACATCCGGGCGTTCGTGTGAACGCCCGACACCGCCAGGTCCACCGATGAGAATCCTTCGTGCCGGAGACAGCGCCCTGCTCGCCGAGTTCGATTCCCTCGACGAGGTTCTCGCCCACTTCCGGGCACTCGACCGCGAGCGGCCGCGTGGCGTCGTCGATCTCGTGCCGGCGGCGCGGACACTGCTGGTGTGCTTCGATCCGTCGGAGACCGGCGCGCAGGTCGTGCACAAGTGGGTCACCACCACCCCACCGGCGTCCGGGGACGACGTCGACATCGAGGAGGTGACGCTCGAAGTCCGGTACGACGGGGCCGATCTCGAAGAGGTCGGCGAGTTGACCGGCCTCGGCGCGGACGGCGTGATCGCCGCCCACACCGGCAGCCTCTGGACGGTCGCCTTCGGCGGGTTCGCGCCCGGCTTCGCGTATCTCACCGGCGGGGATTCTCGATTGCACGTGCCGCGTCGCAGTTCACCGCGCACCTCCGTCCCGTCCGGCGCCGTGGGACTGGCGGGTGAGTTCTCGGGCGTCTACCCGCGGAAGTCGCCCGGAGGATGGCAACTCATCGGAACCTCCGATGCCCCGCTGTGGCAACCGGATCGGACTCCTGCGGCGCTGCTGCGACCGGGATGTGCGGTGCGCTTCGTCGCGATCTGAGCCGTCCTCGGATCGACTGCGCCGCTGCGCTCAGATACCGAGCACGGCCTTCGCGACGAGGAAATAGATCACCAGGCCGGTCGCGTCGACGAAGGTCGTGATGAACGGATTGGAGAAGACCGCGGGGTCGGCGCGGATCGATTTGGCCACCAACGGCATCGCACCACCGACGGTGGCGGCGAGGGTGCAGATGCTCACCAGCGTCAGCCCGATCACCGCGCCCACCGACGAGTCGTAGACCAGGGACGTCAGGACGAACGCGACCGAGCCCAGCAGGACACCGAGGGACAGACCCACCCGGAGCTCGCGGGCGATCACCCCGCCGATGTCGCGTGGCGTCACGTCGTCGAGCGCCAATGCGCGGGTGACCGTGGTGGCGGCCTGGTTTCCGGTGTTGCCCCCGGTGCCGATGATCAGCGGCACGAACAGCGCCAGGGTGACCACCTGATCGAGGGTCGACTCGAACACCTCGAGGACCTGGACCGTGAGGGTCGCGCCGAGTGCCAGGACGAGCAACCACACCACCCGCGAGCGCACCAACTGCCCGACGGGTGTCGCGAGATAGGGCCGGCGCAGCGGCTCGGTACCGCCGATGCGCGCCTGGTCCTCGCTGTCGGCGGCTTCGAGGATCCGCAGGGCGTCGTCGACGGTCAGGATGCCCACCAACCTGGTCTCGCTGTCGACGACGATCAACGCCAGCAGTTTGAGTTCGGCGCAGCGGCGCGCGGACTCCTCGGCGTCGTCGGTCACGCGCGCCCAGTAGGGCTCGTTCATGATGTCGGCGAGCACCGTTCCCGGCGCCGCAGTCATCAGCTCACGCAGACCGACCACCCCGACCAGCACACGACCGGCGTCCACCACCGGCAGCGTGTACACCGTCTCCGCGTCGCCCAGCCGACGACGCACGGCGTCCATCGCCTGCTCCACGGTCATGTCCTGCCGCAGCGACACGAAGGCCGGGCTCATCCGCCGGCCGATCGCCCGCTGCGGATAGCCGAGGATCGTGGCGGTCACCTCGCGGTCGGTGGGCGGCAGGCCGCGCATGAGGGTCGACGCGACCGTCGCGGGCAGTTCGTCGAGCAGTTCCACCCGGTCGTCGGGTTCGAGGTCGGCGAAGATCGCGGTCACCTGGTCGTCACGCAACCCGCGGAGCAGTTCGCCCTGCATGCTCGGGTCGAGCTGTTCGAAGACGTCGATCGCCCGGTCCTTGGGCAGCAGCCGGTAGAGCACTGCGCGATCCGTCCGGCCGAGCCGTTCGAGCACGTCGACGACCTGTTCGACGCTCAGTTCCGCGACGGCGTCGTGCGCGGCCTGAAGGTCGTCGGCCTCGACGGCCTTCTCGATCAGTCGCGTCGTCGCCGCCCGGACGTCTGCTTCGTCCATGATCGTCACCTCCGTCCTCGATGATCTTCAACCTAACGCGATCGTTCGGCCGGAGTCCGGCCGTGCGATCGAAGCCGGTGAGTGAGAATGAACATCGTGGCGTGGTTCGAGGTGCTCTCCGGCGGAATGCTCACGACGGTCCAGGATCGCGGACGTCCCGGTTACGGTTCCTCGGGCCTCACCCGGTCCGGTGCCGCCGACCGGCGCGCACACGACGCTGCGAACCGGCTCGTGGGGAACCAGCCGGACGCGGCGACACTCGAGGTGACCGGCGGCGGTCTCGCCGTCCGCAGCGTCGGCGAGACGATCGTGGCCGTGACCGGTGCCCGCGCCGACGTGACCGTGTGCGACCGGCTGGTCGGCGACTGGGCGCGCATCGCCCTCCGCAACGACGACGTGCTGCGGATCGGCGTCCCGAACGAAGGCCTGCGGACCTACCTCGCGGTGCGCGGCGGCATCGACGTGCCGGAGGTGCTCGGCAGTAGATCCACCGACACCCTGTCGCACACCGGACAGTCACCCGTTCGCGCCGGCGACAGTCTGCTCGTCGGGGCGATGTCGGGTCACCTGCCCGACGAGGAGCAGTTCCCACCACCGCCGCCGATGGACGACCCCGTGGAGATCCGGGTACGGCCCGGCCCGCGCGACGACTGGTTCACGCCCGGATCACTGCGGGCGCTGTTCCACGAGACATGGACGGTGACACCGGAACTCGACCGGGTGGGTATCAGGTTCCACGGTCCCGGCCGACTGCACCGGGCACGGCACGAGGAGATGCCCAGCGAGGGCATGGTTCCCGGCTCGCTGCAGATACCGCCGGACGGGCATCCGGTGCTGTTCCTCGTCGACCATCCCGTCACGGGCGGCTATCCGGTGGCCGCGGTGGCGGTCGCCGCCGATCTGCCGGTCGCGGCGCAACTGCGTCCCGGACAGCGGGTTCGGTTCGTGCCGGTGCGGTGATCGCTGCGGGGTGACCGCAGCCGGGTGACCGTCAGGTGCGCGACCGCACGGAGGCGTCGTCCTCGTCGGTCGGGTCGGCGGCCGTCACCCGCCGTACGAAGGTGATCGCCTCGTCGAGTGCGTGTGTCGCGGGCGGAGAGATGCCGGGCAGACTGAGATAGCCGTGCACGGTGTCGGGATAATCGGTCTCCGCGACGTCGCCGCCCTTGGCCCGCAATGCTTCGGCGTATCGAACGGCGTTGTCGCGCAACGGGTCGTGCCCGGCGATCTGGACGAGGGCCGGTACGGCGGCACCGGCGAGCGTGCCGCGCAGGGGAGCCGCGGTCGGCGCATACGGATCGGCTCCGGCCAGATACAGGCGCACGAACGCCCGCATACCGCGGGAGGTGAGCACGGGAGCGTTCGCGAACTGCCGCTCCGACGGGAACTCCTCCTCCATCTCCGTCGCCGGATAGATCAGCACCTGACCGGCCGGCAGCGGACCACCCGAGCGGCCGGCCACGTCGGCGACGACCGCGGCGAGGTTGCCTCCGGCACTGTCGCCGGCGACCACGACGCGGGACGGATCACCGCCGAGTTCCGCAGCGTGTGCGACGACCCACCGGAACGCCGCCCAGCAGTCCAGCACCGCTGCGGGATAGGGATGTTCGGGGGCGAGCCGGTAGTCCACGGACACCACGACGCTCGGGGTCCGCGCGGCGGTGTGGCTCGCCCACCACTCGTTCTGCTCCGGATTGCCGAGCACCCACCCGCCGCCGTGGAACAGCAGCACGACCGGCAGCGGACCGTTCGTCCGCGCGGAGGGTCGGTAGATCCGCAGACGGGTCCGGACCGGGGAGTCCTCGGGGGCGAGATCGTCGATCACCTCGTGCTCGAGGTCGACCCATCGGTCCTCGATCCGCACGCCGGGATGCGTCCGGCCCGAGATCAGCCGGCCGACCGGGGACGACAGCAGCTTCGCGCGCGCAGCACGACGTGCCGGGATCTCGTCGACGGACGCGTCGGCGATGGACTTGTTGGCGAAGCGTTCGACGAAGGCGAACACCTTCGTACGGAACGGCAGGGATGCGACCACGAGGACAGACTAGGCCCTCGCGACCGCGGATCGGACCGACTCGATCAGGCCCGACGCTGCCGCGCGATGTCGGCGAGCACCACGCCCGCCGCGACGGAGGCGTTGAGCGACTCGACGTCTCCGGCCATCGGGATGGAGAGAACAGCGTCGCAGGTCTCCCGCACCAGGCGCGAGAGTCCCTTGCCCTCCGACCCCACGACCACGACGACGGGATCGGTGCCGTCGAAATCGTCGAGGCTGGTGTCGCCACCGGCATCGAGGCCGACGACGCGGACACCGCGGGACTGCCAGTCCTTGAGCGTGCGCGTGAGGTTGGTGGCACGCGCGACGGGCAGTCGCGCTGCGGCGCCGGCGCTCGTGCGCCACGCCACGGCCGTCACCGACGCGGAGCGGCGCTGCGGGATGACCACACCGTGCCCGCCGAAGGCCGCGACCGAGCGGATCACCGCGCCGAGATTACGCGGATCGGAGATGTTGTCGAGGGCCACGAGCAGCGGACGCTCGTGGTTCTCCGCGGCGCGCGCGAGCAGGTCGTCGGGGTGCGCGTAGCGGTACGGCGGCACCTGCAGACCGATGCCCTGGTGCATCCCGTTCGACGACATCCGGTCGAGTTCGGAACGCGAGACCTCGAGGATCGAGATGCCCATCTCGGCCGAGCGCTGCACGGCTTCCTTGAGCCGCTCGTCGGCCTCGGCGCCGAGGGCGACGTACAGAGCGGTCGCGGGCACACCGGCACGCAGGCACTCGACGACCGGGTTACGGCCGAGCACCATCTCGGGCCCGTCCTCGGCCTTGCGACCGGCCGCGGGACGACGACCGCCGCCGCGCGGGTCGGCGGCCTTGGCCGCGGCCCGGGCACGCCGTGCGGCGGGGTGGTAGGGCCGGTCCTCGGCCTTGGGGGTGGCGCCACGCGCTTCGAGCCCGCGTCGCCGCTGCCCGCCGGACCCGACGACCTGGCCCTTCTTCGTGCCGCCCTTACGAATAGCGCCGCGACGCTGGGAATTGCCTGCCATCACTGTCCTGCTTTCAGAGACCACTCGGGTCCGTTGGGCGTATCGGTCACTTCGACCCCCGCGGCTGCGAGGCGGTCCCGCACCTCGTCGGCCACCGCCCAGTTCTTCTCGGCCCGGGCGGTCATGCGGCGTTCGAGATCCGCGCCGACCAGCACGTCGAGTGCCGCGAGTGCGGCCGATCCGGAATCGTCGGTGGAGCACCAGTGCTCGTCGAGCGGGTCGACACCGAGGATGCCGAGCATGCTCCGGACCTGCGAGGCGATCTGCACGGCCGTGTCGAGATCGCCGTTGTCGAGCGCCTTGTTGCCCTCGCTGCGCTTACGGTGGATCTCCGCGAGCGCCTTGGGCACACCGAGATCGTCGTCGAGTGCCTCGGCGAAGGCCTCGGTCCACTCGCCCACGGGCACCTCGCCCGCCCGGTCACGGGTCTTGAGCACGAACGACTCGAGTCCCCGGTACGCGGCGGCCGCTTCGGCGAGCGCGTCGTCGGAGTATTCGAGCATCGAACGGTAGTGGGCGCTGCCGAGGTAGTAGCGCAGTTCCTGCGGCCGGACGCGGGCGAGCACGTTGGGGATCGACAGCACGTTGCCGAGCGACTTCGACATCTTCTCGCCGCCCATCGTCACCCAGCCGTTGTGCAGCCAGTAGCGGGCGAAGCCGTCGCCGGCAGCGCGGGACTGCGCCATCTCGTTCTCGTGGTGCGGGAAGACGAGGTCCATGCCTCCGCAGTGGATGTCGAAGGTGCCGCCGAGATAGAAGCCCGCCATCGCGGAGCACTCGAGATGCCAGCCGGGGCGGCCGCGTCCCCACGGGGTGGGCCACGACGGCTCACCGGGCTTCTCGGCCTTCCACAGCGTGAAGTCGCGGGGGTCGCGCTTGCCGAGTCCGGCGCTCTCACCCTGGTGGACGTCCTCGATGCGGTGTCCGGAGAGGGCACCGTATTCGGGGTAGCTCAGCACGTCGAAGTAGACGTCGCCGTCGGCCGCGTAGGCGTGCCCGGCGTCGATGAGGCGCTGGATGAGTTCGACCATCTGCGTGATGTGGCCGGTCGCGCGGGGTTCCACCGAGGGAGGAAGCACACCGAGCGCGTCGTAGGCGCGGTTGAAGGCCCGCTCGTAGGTCGCGGCCCACTCCCACCACGGACGGCCTGCCTCTGCGGCCTTGCGGAGGATCTTGTCCTCGATGTCTGTGACATTTCTCACAAACAAGACATCGAGACCCTTGGTAGCGAGCCACCGGCGGAGCACGTCGAACGCAACGCCGCTGCGTACGTGCCCGATATGGGGTTCGCCTTGGACGGTGGCCCCACACAGGTACACCGAGGCCTGGCCGGGGACCAGCGGTTCGAAATCCCGCACGGCCCGCGATTCGGTGTCGTATAAGCGCAAGGTCACGACCGTCGATCCTACCGCTCGTCCTGCTGGGCCAGGACCAGTGCGGTCGCAACCGCGGCCACACCTTCTCCCCGGCCGGTGAGCCCGAGTCCGTCCGTGGTGGTCGCCGACACGGAGACCGGACCGCCGAGTGCCTCGGACAGCACCGCCTGTGCCTCCTCGCGCCGCGGCCCGATCTTCGGGCGGTTCCCGATCACCTGGACGGCGGCATTGCCCACCACCCAGCCGGCGTCGTCGAGCAGTCGACGTACCTCGCCGAGCATGGCAACACCGGAGGCGCCGGCCATCTCGGGTCGGCCCGTACCGAAGACCGATCCGAGGTCGCCGAGACCGGCGGCCGAGAGCACCGCATCGCACAGCGCGTGCGCAGCGACGTCCCCGTCGGAGTGACCCGCGCACCCGTCGGCGTCCTCGAACAGCAGACCGGCCATCCAGCACGGCCGTCCGGCCTCCACGGGATGCACGTCCGTTCCGATGCCGACACGCACGATGCTCACATCTCCTTCTCGGTGCGGACGCCGGACGCGAGCACGGTCCGTGCCAGCACCAGGTCCAGCGGGGTGGTGATCTTGAAAGCGAGCGGGTCGCCCGCGACAGTGGTGATCCGCTCCCCCAGTCGCTCGACGAGTCCCGCGTCGTCGGTCGCGTCGGCCGCGTCGCGGTTGGCCCGCTCGAGCAATTCGACGTCGAATCCCTGCGGGGTCTGTACCGCGCGGAGGGTCGACCGGTCCGGAGTGCCGGTGACGGCTCCGTCCTCGTCGACGCTCTTGATGGTGTCGACGACGGGCAGCACGGGGATCACGGCGTCGCTGCCGGCCCGCAGCGCGTCGACGACCCGGACGAACAGATCGGCCGGGGTGAGCGCACGCGCGGCGTCGTGGACGAGCACGAACCGCGCTCCCGAAGCCGCCGCGAGACCGGCGCGCACCGAGTCGGCGCGCTCGGCGCCACCCGCGACGACGGTGACCCGGTGGGCGAACGACTCGCCGACGAGCCGGTCCGCGGGCGTCGCAGCCAGTTCGGGCGGCGCGACGATCACCACTCGATCGATGACCGCCGAGGCGAGCATCGCCTCGACCGAGCGGTCGAGCATCGTGCGGCCGTCCAGTTCCACGAACGCCTTGGGCAGTGGTTCTCCCAGGCGAACACCGCGGCCGGCCGCCGGAAGGATTCCGACGACCGGCCCGTTGCGATCGCTCATGTGCAGTTTGCCGATGTCTCGCGCGTCAGGAAGCGGCGGCGAGAACCTCGTCGAGCATGGTCTCCGCCTTGACGTCGTCGGTGCCCTCGGCGAGCGCGAGCTCACCGACGAGGATCTGACGTGCCTTGGCGAGCATCCGCTTCTCACCTGCGGACAGGCCGCGGTCCTGCTCCCGGCGCCACAGGTCGCGCACAACTTCTGCGACCTTGTTGACATCGCCGGAGGCCAGCTTCTCGAGGTTGGCCTTGTACCGCCGTGACCAGTTGGTGGGTTCTTCCGTGTGGGGTGCGCGCAGCACCTGGAAAACCTTGTCGAGGCCTTCCTGCCCGACGACGTCGCGCACTCCGACGTACTCCGCGTTCTCTGCAGGTACCCGGACCGTCAGGTCGCCCTGCGCGACTTTCAGAACCAGATATTCCTTCTGCTCACCCTTGATGGTGCGTGTTTCGATTGCTTCGATCAGCGCCGCACCGTGATGGGGGTATACGACGGTGTCTCCGACCTTGAAAATCATGTGTCCCGTGCCCCTTTCGATTCTCCCAGTTTAACACGTGACCACATCACCCTCCCGTCAACGGTGCAGGTCAGGGGCACCGAGCACTGAGCGTAGGGCTTGACAGGCAGTTGCTTCCGTGTATCGGGTGACCTCCGACACACCCGCCCGTCGGCGCCTGTCGATCTTGTCTTCCGCGCGCGAATCCGCACGAGATCCGGCCCCGACGTACACAGCGCACACGGGAACTACTACTCTGCCTAGTGGATTGCGAGCCTTACTCGAGTGGAGGAACCCGTGACTGCTCTCAAAGCGCCGACTCGCCGAGTCGTGACCGCTCTCGCCCTTGCCGCGGGAGCGGCGCTCACGATGTCCGCGTGCAGCGCCGGTCAGATCACCCAGACCTCGACCCAGGTCGCGGCCATCAACGGTTCCAACGTGGACGCCGGCAGCCTCGCGCTGCGCAACGTGCACGTGATCTACCCGAACTCCGAGGAGTACAGCATCGAGCCCGGCGGCACCGCCCAGCTCGGCTTCACGATCGTCAACCTCGACCCGTACGTCGGCGATCAGCTCACCGGTATCTCCACCGATTTCGCAGCCTCGGTCACCGGAGCCCGCCTCGAGGTTCCGCCGCAGTCCTCCGTGGTCGCCGGTGTCTCCGAGGAGAACGCCGCCCTCGTCGAGGAGGTCGACGAGTCGCCGCGTCCGAACAGCACCGAGGAGACCCCCTCCCCGGCTCCGGCAGGCGTCGTCAACAACGTCGAGCTCGTGAACCTCTCCGAGGGTGTCCGCCCGGGTCTGACCATCCCCGTGACCTTCACGTTCGCCGAGGCCGGCGACGTGACCCTGTCCGTGCCGATCGACGCCGGCCCGGAGCTCCCCCGCGACGAGTCGGAGCTCTCGCCGATCGTGGGCGAAGCACACTAGGACTTCCTGCTGAAGGGCCCGGTCGAGCACAGCTCGGCCGGGCCCTTTTCGCATCCGCTCCGGTGTCGGTGCGACCGACTATCCTCCGGCCGTGGCAAAGACCAAGACCCTCTACCGCTGTTCCGACTGCTCGCACACCGTCGCGAAGTGGGTCGGGCGCTGTCCCGAATGCGGAACGTGGGGGTCGATGGACGAAGCACCCGTCCAGCCGGTCGCGGTCGCCTCGCGGTCGGGTACCTCGCTCGCCCGCGCCGGTGCCGCCGCCGTGCTGCCGAGCACCCCGGCCACCCCGCTGTCGCAGATCGACGGCAAGTCCACCCACGCGAAGCCCACGGGCATCCCCGAGCTCGACCGCGTCCTCGGTGGCGGTGTCGTCCCCGGTTCGGTCGTCCTGCTCGCCGGCGAACCCGGTGTCGGCAAGTCCACGCTGCTCCTCGAGGTGGTGCACCGCTGGGCGTTGCGCGGCGAAGCCGATCGCGCGCTCTACGTCACCGGCGAGGAGTCGGCCGGTCAGGTGCGCCTGCGCGCCGACCGCACCGGCGCCGTGCACGACCGGGTCTATCTTGCCGCCGAGAACGACCTCGCGACGATCTTCGGGCACGTCGAGCAGGTCAAGCCCACGCTGCTGGTCGTCGACTCCGTCCAGACGATGCTCGCCGCCGATGTCGACGGCGTCACCGGCGGTGTCACGCAGGTCCGCGCGGTCACCAGCGCCCTGACCTCCCTCGCGAAGTCCAGCGGCATCCCGGTGCTGCTCATCGGCCACGTCACCAAGGACGGCGCGGTCGCCGGTCCGCGTTCTCTCGAGCACCTCGTCGACGTGGTGCTGCACTTCGAAGGCGACAAGCACTCCACGCTGCGCATGGTGCGCGGGGTGAAGAACCGGTTCGGGGCCGCCGACGAGGTGGGCTGCTTCGAACTTGCCGAGGACGGGATCGTCGGCGTCAGCGACCCGTCGGGATTGTTCCTGCAGCACCGCGACGAGGCCGTGCCCGGCACCGCCGTCACGGTCACGATGGACGGCAAACGCCCGCTCCTCGGTGAGGTCCAGGCGCTCGTGGTGCCCACGCACAATCCGTCACCGCGACGCGCAGTGAGCGGCCTCGACTCGGCGCGGGTCGCGATGGTGCTCGCGGTGCTCGAGCGTCGCTGCGGTCTCGGCCGGCTCGGCAACTGCGACGTCTACGCCTCCACCGTCGGCGGTATGCGGATCACCGATCCGTCCGCCGACCTCGCGCTCGCGCTGGCCGTCGCCTCAGCCGTGCGCGACCAGCCCGTCCCGGCCGGCACCGTGTTGCTCGGCGAGGTCGGTCTCGCCGGGGAGGTCCGTCGTGTCGTGGGCGCGGGTCGCCGGCTCGCGGAGGCGAACCGGCTCGGCTTCGACCGCGGGGTGGTTCCGCGCGATGTCGAGGGTGTCCCGAAGGGCATGAAGAAGTTCGAGGTGTCCAACGTGGCGCAGGCACTGTCGACCCTCACGCGCTGACCTGCGGACATGTCGGCAGCGCCGATCTGCCGAGGTGTCGGCAGCGCCGATCTGCCGAGGTGTCGGCAGCGCCGATCTGCCGAGGTGTCGGCGGCCGGTGCGAACATGTGTTCGTGTCCGATGCGACGGTGCTGCACGCCGATCTCGACGCGTTCTACGCGTCGGTGGAGCAGCGCGACGATCCGTGGCTGCGCGGCAAACCGATCGTCGTGGGCGGGGGTGTCGTGCTCGCGGCGAGCTACGAGGCCAAGGCCCACGGCATCGTCACCGCGATGTCGGGCCGGGCCGCCCGCGCCCTGTGCCCGGGACTGATCTCGGTGCCTCCCCGCATGGAGGCCTACGCGCAGGCCTCGCGCGACGTCTTCGCGATTTTCGATCGCACCACACCGATCGTGGAGGGGATCTCCATCGACGAGGCGTTCCTCGACGTCTCCGGTCTCGGGCGCATCGCCGGCAGACCCGTCGACATCGCCGCACGTCTGCGCCGCACGGTCGCCGAGGAGGTGGGGCTGCCGATCACCGTCGGTGTCGCGCGCACCAAGTTCCTCGCCAAGGTCGCGAGCGGGGTGGCCAAGCCCGACGGACTGCTCCTCGTCCCTCCGCACGCCGAACTCGAGTTCCTCCATCCGTTGCCGGTGGAGCGGTTGTGGGGCGTCGGCAAGGTGACGGCGGCGAAGTTGCACGCGCACGGTCTGCGGACCGTGGCCGATGTCGCCGCCCACTCCGAGTCCGATCTCGTCTCGCTGCTCGGACGCGCGGCGGGACGCCACCTGCACGCGCTCGCGATCGGTCACGATCCGCGTCCGGTCCGGCATCGGCGGCGCAGTTCGATGGGCGCGCAGCACGCGCTCGGCCGCGGACCCCACAGCCTCGAGTCGGTCGGCGAGACGCTGCAACTGCTCGTCGACCGCGTGGGCCGGCGGATGCGCCGGGCCGGACGCCTCGGCCGCACGGTGGTCCTGCGGATGCGCTTCGCCGACTACACCCGCGCGACCCGCTCCCACACGCTGCCCGGGGCCACCGCACGCACCGATCTGCTGTCGGCGGCGGCGCACGACCTGCTCGAGCAGACCCGACCGCTCATCGCCGAGCGCGGTCTCACGCTCATCGGGATCGCGGTGACGAATCTCGTCGGTGAAGGCGTCGAGCAACTCGAGCTGCCGTTCGACGAGCCGGTCGAGGCCGCCGGGGACGGTACCGGAGACACGCGAACGCAGCACCGCGCCGTCGACCGGCATGCCCTCGATGCCGTCCTGGACGATCTGCACTCCCGCTACGGCGCGGGCGCGGTCACTTCCGCGGCGTTGCTCGGACGCGACCACCGGCCGGGTGTTCCGCTGCTCCCCGACGGGCCGGAGTCCTGAACGAGACAGGTATGAACGCGAAAGCCCTGAAGCGCGGAGATGTCAGACGGCGGAGATGTCGTGCTCGCTCTGCGGGATTCCGTCGGCGTAGTCGCGACCCTTCGCGAAGTGCTCGTGTCCGACGACGACGAACAGCCCGACCGACGACGCCACCACGACGTCCGGGTCGGCCAGCGGACCGTCGACGATGCGTGCCTCCGCGCTGGTGTAGACCTTGCGCCGCACCGTGCCGTCGACGCGGGCGCGGAACTCGAGGACCGAGCCCAGCGGGATGGGACGAGCGAAGTCCGTCTCGAAGTGCCCGGTGACGACGGCGGTCCGCAGGGCGGCGTTGCACGCCATTCCCTGGACCTCGTCGAAGGCCGTCATGAGGATGCCGCCGTGGATGAATCCCGGTCCGCCCTGGTAGCGCGTGGCGACGTCGAGACGGCCGAGCACCTCGAGGCCCTCGCCGATCGTGAACTCCATCGCGAGGCCGGAGGGCTGGTCGTCACCACACCCGAAGCACTTGTTCCAGTGCTGCGGTACCGGCGCACCCGGGCCGGGATGATCTTCCGGCAGATCGGGAACGACGAGGTCGTCGGGCAGAGTCCAGGTGCTGCGCATAAGCAAGTAATGTAGTTGCGCGGTCGGGGGCGCCGATCCAAGAGTCCGCGCATTGTGACGACGACCGCAGACCGCACAGGGGAAGGAAGTCCAGATGACCGAGTCGGCGCCGGCATCGACGCTGAGCGACACCATCGCTCGTCTGGCGCCCGGCACCGCGCTACGCGACGGTCTCGAACGCATCCTCCGCGGCCGGACGGGCGGCCTGATCGTCCTCGGTTTCGACGACAAGGTCGCCGAGCTGTGCGACGGCGGTTTCGAACTCGACGTCGAGTTCGCCCCCACCCGGCTCCGGGAGCTGTCGAAGATGGACGGCGCCGTGGTCGTGTCCACCGACGGTTCGCGCATCGTGCGTGCCAACGTGCAGCTCGTGCCCGATCCGAGCATCCCCACCGTGGAGTCCGGCACCCGGCACCGCGCCGCGGAACGCACCGCGATCCAGACCGGATATCCGGTGGTTTCGGTCAGCCAGTCGATGAGCATCGTCAGCGTGTACGTCGACGGTCGCCGCCACGTCATCAACGACTCCGCGACCATCCTGTCCCGGGCCAACCAGGCCGTCGCGACACTCGAGCGCTACAAGGCCCGCCTCGACGAGGTGACCCGGCAGTTGTCCGTGGTCGAGATCGAGGACATCGTCACGCTGCGCGATGCGCTCACCGTGGCGCAGCGGCTCGAGATGATGCACCGCCTGTCCGTGGAGATCGAGCAGGACGTGCTCGAACTCGGGACCGACGGTCGCCAGCTGGCCCTCCAGCTCGAAGAACTCGTCGGCGACAACCAGCTCGCCCGGCAGCTCATCGTGCGGGACTACCTTGCGGGCGAGCACGTCCCCACCCAGCAGGAGGTCGAGCAGGCGCTCGAGCGTCTCGCACACCTGACCGACGTCGACCTGCTCGACCTGACGAGCCTCGCCCGCGCCTTCGGCTATTCGGGCACCATCGAGGCCCTCGACACCTCGATGAGCCCGCGCGGTTATCGCGTGCTCCATCGGGTGCCGCGCCTGCAGACCCGGCAGATCAACCGGCTCGTGGGTGCGTTCGGCACACTGCAGGGCCTGCTTGCGGCCACCGCTGCCGATCTCCAGGCGGTCGACGGGGTCGGCGCCCTGTGGGCCCGGTACATCCGCGAGGGACTGTCGCGCCTCGCCGAAGCCGCGATCAACCACTACGACTGAACAGCGACCGGACGAGCAGCAGGTCAGGGCGTGATGTTGAACGGCTCGGGCACGCTGCGCAGGCCACCGAGCTGCCCGATCACGGTGTACGCGCCGGGACCGACCGGTTCGCGCGGCGCCTGGCAGCCGGGCTCGGAGGTCGTCGCCGACCACTTGACGGAGTAGGCGGCCTGGTCGCCCGGAGCGAGCGATCGGATGTCGGCGGTCGATTCGGGGAAGCAGTCGGTGTTCGCCCAGAGCCGCTCGTTGCCGTCGAGGCTGTAGACGAGCACCTGTTGCAGGCCCGCACCGAGGTCG
The DNA here is from genome assembly GCF_053345925.1 of Rhodococcus sp. C26F. Lineage (NCBI taxonomy): Bacteria > Bacillati > Actinomycetota > Actinomycetes > Mycobacteriales > Nocardiaceae > Rhodococcus > Rhodococcus sp. C26F. The sequence continues at coordinate 53,449 of NZ_JBKFBA010000020.1, read as the reverse complement.
CGTTCGCACTGCGACGTGCCGATGTTGGTGATGACGATCGTGAAATCGGGTTCGGAACCGACCCGGTAGTTCGGCTCGTCCGCCGTCACCCGCACGGCGAGCGACTGATCGGAGCACTGCCCCGGCGGAACCGGAGCAGCGGAGGTGGTGGCGGACGTGGACGTGTTGTCCTCGTCGTCCGCGTCCTCCGAGGCCGATCCCTCCGCTCCGCGCGTCCCGGACGAACCCGAGGATCCACCGCTCCGGGTGGTGCTCGCGGACGCCGCGTCGGCTGACGCATCGGCCGCCGTCGTGGTGGCGGAGGTCGTCACCTCCGCTGCTGCGGGTTCGGGATTCTGATCGGGGTCGTCGCCGCCGGTCAGCGCCACTACGAGCCAGATGACCAGAGCCAGCACGACCACCGAGACTCCGATCGCGAGAATGCGTCGTCGCCAGTAGATCTCGGGGGGCAGAGGACCGGTCGGTTCAAGCACGCCCCCCACGGTATGTGCCACGGGCTGCGCACGGCTACACCGCCGTCGGCGTGTCGCTGTGACCTGCGGTCACATCGTTGTGACCGCAGGTGCACACGTCTTCAGTTGTCGGAGACCTCGCCGATGTCTCCGAAGTGGCCCCGCAGACTCACCTTGCCGTCCTCGAGCTTGTAGGTGACGCCCACGATGGCGCAGCGGCCGTCGGCGATGCGGTCGGCGATGATCCGCGAACGATCCGTGAGCAGCTTGCCCGTCTCGACGACGTGGCGCCCTTCGAGTTCGTCGACGGTGGACAGACCCTCGGCCCTGCCCATGAGGATCGAGGGAGCGACACGCTCGACGAGGCTGCGGATGTGGCCGCCCGGCACCGTGCCCTTGTCGAGGGCGTCGATGGTCGCCGCCACGGCACCACAGCTGTCGTGACCGAGGATGACGATGAGCGGAACGTTGAGGATGTCGACTGCGTACTCGATGGAACCGAGGACGGAACTGTCGATGACGTGACCCGCGGTGCGGACCACGAACATGTCGCCGAGCCCCTGGTCGAAGATGATCTCTGCGGCGACGCGGGAGTCTCCGCAGCCGAACAGCACGGCGGTGGGGTGCTGGCCGTTGACGAGTTCGGCGCGACGATCGATTCCCTGGCTCGGGTGCAGCGGCGTGTCGCTGACGAAACGATGATTACCCTCGGTCAGGGCTTTCCAGGCGGAGATGGGATTGGAGTTCGGCATGCGTACATTATTCACCTGCGCACATGTCCGATTTCGTTCGACATCTCCTCAGCGGATCCCGACACCCGACCCTGTGACCGGAGGAGACCCGAGATGTCCGTGGACGCACCGTCGTTGCTGCGCTGGTATGCCGCCGAGGCGCGCGACCTGCCGTGGCGCCGCGACGGGGTGACGGGCTGGCAGATCCTCATGTCCGAGGTCATGCTGCAGCAGACGCCGGTCGCCCGGGTCGCCCCGATCTGGGAGGAGTGGGTGCGGCGCTGGCCCGTGCCGTCCGCGATGGCCGCCTCGAGCCAGGCCGAGGTGCTGCGGGCGTGGGGCAAGCTCGGCTATCCGCGCCGCGCGCTGCGCCTGCACGAGTGCGCCGGCGTACTCGCCGCCGAGCACGACGATCGGGTTCCCGAGGACGTCGACGTCCTGCTGACCCTGCCCGGCGTCGGCGCGTACACCGCGCGAGCGGTGGCGTGCTTCGCGTACGGGCAGCGTGTGCCGGTGGTGGACACGAACGTGCGTCGTGTCGTCGCCCGCGCCGTCCACGGCCGGGCGGAGCCGGGAAACCCTTCGACCACACGGGATCTCGCCGATGTCGAGGCGATCCTTCCGCGTCAACGTGCACGTGCGGCGACCTTCTCCGCGGCACTGATGGAACTCGGCGCGACCGTGTGCACCGCCCGCACACCCGACTGCGGGCGCTGCCCGCTGCCCGAGTGCGCGTGGGTGCAGGCCGGGCGACCCGCTCACGACGGACCACCCCGGAAGGTGCAGAAGTTCGCCGGCACCGACCGGCAGGTGCGTGGTCGGTTGATGGCGGTGCTGCGCGAGAGCAGCGTCCCGGTGGAGCGGCCCGTCCTCGACAGCGTGTGGACCACGGATCCGGGCCAGCGCGACCGCGCCCTGCATTCGCTGCTCGTGGACGGTCTCGTCGAGCAGACCGACGACGGCCGTTTCGCGCTCGCCGGCGAGGGATCGACCTCCTAGATCCGGCTTACCGGCAGTACTACTCGAGTCGGCTCGCCGACAGTGCGTGCGCGGTGAGAAAGTGTTCCACTGCGGTGCGGAACTCGTCGGGCCGGTCGTCGTGCACGAGATGCCCGGCGCCGTCGACGAGGACGTGGTCGGTGCCGGGTCGCGTCGCCATCCGCCGCATCTGCCCCTCGGGGGTGATGGTGAACTCGCCTTCGAGCAGCAGCGCGGGCACGCGAATCGAGTTCCACTCGTCCCAGAAGTGCCGCGACCCCCACTCTCCCGAGATGTCGCGGAAGGTCTCGACGTCGCCGTGCAGATACCAGCCGTCGTCGCGGCGGACGAACGAGTCGAGGAAGTAGCGACCCGCGACGGGCCCGAAGAAGTCGAACACCGCATCCTCGGTGGGGAACGGTTGCGGCCACTGCGCGATCATCGCCGCCCAGTTCGCGGCCGTGCGTCCCCGGAAGTCGGGGGCCATGTCCTCGAGCACCAGCGCGGTGACCCGCTCGGGATGGGCGGCGGCGAAGCACCACGCGTGCAGGGCGCCCATCGAATGCCCGATCACGACGAGCGGCTCGGCGATCCCGGCGAGGTGGGCTGCGAGGTCGGCGACGAACGCCTCGGTGGTGAGTTCGTCGGGAGCGGGACGGCCGTGACCGGCGGCGTCGAAGGTGTACACGTGCCCGTGTCCGCGCAGCCACGGCACGTGACGACGCCACGTCCGGGCGCTGCCCATGAGGCCGTGCAACAGGAGGATGGGTCGTCCGGTTCCGCCCTCGTCGTGCAACACAATCGACCAAGTTAGCGGAGTAGGCTCTCGCGCATGGCAGTCGTGAAGATCAACGCAATCGAAGTTCCCGAAGGCGCCGGCCCCGAGCTGGAGAAGCGATTCGCCAATCGGGCGCACACCGTCGACAACTCCCCCGGCTTCCTGGGTTTCCAGCTGCTCCGCCCCACCGCCGGCGAGAACCGGTACTTCGTGGTGACGCAGTGGGAGTCCGAGGAGGACTTCGCCGCGTGGCGCGACGGCGACGCACGTGCCGCCCACGCGGGTGAGGCGAAGAAGCCCGTCGCGACCGGCGCATCGCTGCTCGAGTTCGAGGTCGTCCTCGACGTCAAGAAGTCCTGAGATGTCCGCGTCCGGCGGGTCCGGGCGTGAGTTCACCTATCCGGAGGTGGGAGCGAGCCTGCGGGCCTTCCGGGGCGAGGCGCCGCTCCCCTCCGGTTATCGGCACCTGAAGGTCGAGAGCGAACTGGGCAGCGGCGACACCGTGTTCGAGGTCGCCGCTGCCCGGTTGTTCTCGTGGGACATGCATCGTGGTGCGGGCATACGGATTCCTGCCGGCACGCCCCTCGCAGTACCCGGCGTCGAGGTGGATCTCGGCTTCGGTCTCGGACCGGTGCGCGCGTCGGCACGGTGCCGCGTGGTCGAGATCGTCGACACCGCCGACCTCCGCGGATTCTGCTACGGCACGCTCACGGGTCATCCGGAGAACGGCGAGGAGACCTTCGTCGTCGAGCGGACCCCGGACGGACGGGTGCGGGGAACGGTGCTCGCGTTCTCCCGCCCCGCCCGCTGGTACACGAAGCTGGCCGGTCCCGCCGGGCACCTGCTCCAGCAGCAGATCGCGCGACGTTATCTCGCGGCACTCACAGCTTGACCGTCACGTCGTCGACGGCCTTGCGCAGGAACTGACGGAAGACGTCCACCGGCTGCGCACCCGACACCGCGACGGCGCGGTTGGCCACGAAGAACGGCACCCCCTGCACGCCGATCCGTCGCGCGTCGAAGAGATCGGCGGTCACGGCGTCGGCCGCGGCCTCACCGGCGGGATCGTCGCCGTCGAGGGCCGCGCGCGTCGACTCCGGATCGAGCCCGACCTCGGTGGCGACCTTCACGAGGACATCCACATCGTCGACCACCTCGCCGTCGACGAAATGCGCACGGAACAACGCCTCGAGGACCTCGTCGCGCTTGTCGCCGGCCAGATGCGCGAGCCGGTGCGCATCGAAGGTGTTGGCGGCGACGACGTTGTCGAAGTCGATCTCGAGTCCCACGTCGGCAGCGGTATCCGAGACCTGGGCGAACATCTGCCTGACCTGCTCGGCCGGCATCCCCTTCATCGCGACGAGCGCCTCGACCTCGGGGACCCGTCGCCCGACCGGTGTGTCGGGCGAGAGCTGGTACGACCTCCAGGTGACCTCGATCCGGTCGCGGTCGTCGAAGGACTCGAGCGCCTCCGCGAAGCGCCGCTTGCCGATGTAGCACCAGGGGCAGGCGATGTCGGACCAGATCTCGATGTGGGCTGTGGGGAGAAGTACGTCGGGCATGCTCATAACCGGGTACAACCCGGCCCTGACGTGCTCTGTTCCCGGGCCGATCGGTCCACGAACCCGGTCAGCTCTCGAGGGCGGCGTCCAGGGAGATCTCGACGCCGGTGAGTGCCTTGCTCACGGGGCATCCCGCCTTCGCGTCCTCTGCGGCCTTGACGAAGCCGTCGGCGTCGAGGCCGTCGACCTCGCCCCGCACCTTCAGCTCGATTCCGGTGAGCCGGAATCCGCCCGCCGGGTCGGGCCCCAGCGAGACGTCGGCGGTGACCTCGAGGCTCTGCGGTGTGCCGCCCGCCTCCGCGATCAGCGCGGACAACTGCATCGCGTAGCACGACGAATGCGCGGCGGCGACGAGCTCCTCGGGGCTGGTGGTGCCGTCCGCGTTCTCCGCCGAGCGTTTCGGGAACGACACGTCGAACGTGCCACGGCCCGAGCTGGTGAGCTCCACCTGACCGGAGCCCTTCTGCAGATCCCCGTTCCATGCGGTCCGTGCGGTACGAGTGGGCATGACCTCTCCTTCTCTGCGTGCGACAGCGCTGCATGCGACAGTTGCTTCACGAACCACACTTGCAGAGTCGCGATGGTGGCGAGGGCCGTTCGCGCCAGAGCGTTCCCGATGTCCGGATCAGGCCGATCGCGCCCGGAGTTCGCGGTCGCGCTCGCGGATCGACTGCACGGCTTCGTCCCGTTCGTAGGGCCGCACCTCGAGCCGCCGCTTCACCTCGACGATCTCCCGCATGCGCTCGGCGTGACCCCGCCGGGCGGCGCGTCCGGCGCCTCCGGGCACCAGGACACTCAGGCGGTCGCGTAGGAGGTTGCGCGCGAACCACACCGGGTACAGCGCCGCCATCGGGCTCAGTGGTGGAACACCCACGGCGTCGGCGTATCCGGAACCCAGCGACAGGCGGGCCAGGTCGGCGTGGAAGTGATAGTGCGCCCAGCTCCTGATGCGGTTCGCCGCACCCGGGCCGTCGACCCCGTAGATGCGGGGAACGGCCTTCAGCGCGGCCTCGGTGAGAGCGGCGGACGAGTCGTCGGGGTCGACCTCCGACCAGACCGCCAGCCAGATCAGACGCAGAAGCTCATCAAGGGAGGTGACCTGTAGTTCCGCCGTCACGCCCATGGTGTGGGCGACGTAGCGGTAGAGGTGGACGATCGCATCGCGCTCACGTCGCGAGTACCAGTGTCCGGCCGCCATGACGGCGAGGGCCACCCCGGCGATCGGGATCATCGTCACGCAGTAGTGCAGCTGGTTCACGGGCCGGCCGTGCGTGTCCGTGTTCCAGTCGTCGACGCGGTCGATCCCGGCACGGATGTAGGCGTGCACGACGCGGACACGGGCGGTGTTCTTCGTCCCCGCTCCGAAGCGCTCCATTCCGCCGGGCGCCGTGCAGTCCAGCGACCACGAGACCGTCTCGACGATCCGACCCGCGGCGCGTTTCGCGAGGTCGCCGCCGCGCAGCAGCACGTCGTTGACGCGCGGGGAGACGTAGCTGGCCGGGAAGGCGATGGCGGTGGTGAACGCCATGAGGGTGCTCAGCGGCATCCGCGCGATCGCCCGCGCGGCGAGATCGAGCTTGTCGTAATCGACCCAGAACGGCACGTCGTCGAGGGTGGCGATGAACGCTGCCACCTCGGGTGCGGGATCGTCCACGGTCTCGATGCCGTGTTCGAGTGCCTGCTCGAACTGTGTGCGGATGCGGAGCCGGTCGCGGCGCATCGCGGCGACCAGATCATCGGCCACGGGATCGCAGGCGTGCGCGAACTTGGCGAACGCCCGGGCCTGGGCCCGGGTGGGCCGCACCGAGTCGCCGGCGAGCAACGACATCGCCAGACGCGGGCCGCCCTCTCGCAGGATCGGCTTCGGTGCGAGTCGATCGGTTCGGTCGTGCAGGTGGGCAGTCGACGGGGCATCGATCGTCACGTTTCCTCCTCGTCCGGATTCGGGGACCGACTATGACAAGGATTTCACAATTAGTAAACATTCGATTCCGGAATTGATCGATTCCGGAAGGCCGGTGGTGTTGTGCCACACTCGACGATGTGTCCGAGCCCGAAGCCACCCGCGCGTATCGCGGCGTCGCCCCGGCCGACCGGCGCGCCGAACGCCGCAAGCGTCTCCAGAACGCGGTGATCGACGTCGTCGCCGACGAGGGCTGGTCGGCGGCGACGGTACGGAAGGTCGCGGCCACCGCGGGAGTCGGCCCGCGCTTCTTCTACGAGAGTTTCACCGACATGACCGACCTCGTCACCACCGCCTACGACGAGCTCGGCGCGACCCTGCTCGAACGCGCCGTCGACGCCATCGCGGCGGCCCCCGACGAGCTGCACGCCAAGGCGCGCGCCGCGGTGGGAGCGATCGTCGGCGCCGTCGAACGCAACCCCCAGCAGGGTCGCTTCCTCATCTCCGACGCGCCCCCGCTCGCCGAGCGGAAGAGCGCGTTCATCCGGTCCGCCGCCGACGAACTCGCCGAGCAGAGCGACGCGGTGGGCACCCGCCTCGACTCCCGGCGGGCCGAACTGTGCGCGGTGGTCGTCATGGCCGGTGCCGTCGAGCTCGTCCGCGGCTGGCTCGATGGCACGCTCGACATCCGTCCCGACGAACTCACCGAGATCGTCGCCAGCACCCTGTCGACACTCACCGCGCACATGCCGACCATCGGAAGATGAGCCGGTCCGGGCAAGCGCCCGGCTCAGCCCTGCACCGCGGCAGACAACCCGGTCAGAGCCTGGTCGACGTGGGCAGGCCACTCCCGAGGGTCGATCCGGTGCACGCCCGACTCCCCCGCGAACGCACTCGAGATCACCACATCGGGTTCCATCGTCGCCAGCAGGCGCAGACTGTCGGCGAGCGCACGGGCGTCGCTCATCCCCTCGATGTTGCCGGCCCGCCACTTCCCCGACGCACCGCGGTACAGCGTGTCGCCGGTGAACAGGTAGCGGGTCCCGTCCGCGCCGGGCACCAGATAGCAGATGCTCCCCACCGTGTGCCCGGGCGTCGGAACGATCTCCACTCCGTTGTCATCCACGTGACGTTCCGTCAGCGGGACGTCGATGCAGGCGTGCCGGCCGACCACGTCGGTCTCCGCCGCCGCCGCGTGGAGTCTCGCCCCGAAGCGCTCGGCGATCCTGCCGAGCATCGGACCGGCCTCGTCCTGGTGGGACAGGTACTGGTCGGTGATCCCCCCGAGGCGGTCCAGTTCGTCGAAATCGGCCTCACCCGCGACCGAGTAGAAGAGCACGTTGTTCTTCCCGGTCCACAGATAGGCGTGCGTCCTCAGCCCCGGGAACGGGTTGTCCTCCTGCGTCTCCCACAGATCGGGCAATACTTGCCGCATCGCGATACCTCCTGGTCGTCGTCCGGTCACCACCCACCGTGCAACCTCGAGCCGACTGGAGGTCAAGTGCGTCGGACGACGAGAGGGGCGACACCCTCTCGGGTGCCGCCCCTCTCGGTACAGCAGGTGCCTGCTCTCACAGGTTGCAACACGTGCCTGCATTCACAGGCGTCGAGCGCTTATCCGGCTTCGGACTCGCCCTCGCTGGACTTGGCCAGCGCGACCGCCGGGGTGTCCGGAACCTCGGCCGGCTTCTCGCTCGGCGTGAACGTGAACTTCGCGTTCTCGCCGGCGCCCTCGCCGTCCCAGCCCTCGACGTCGACGAGGACGATCTGACCTGCGCCGATCTCGCCGAACAGGATCTTTTCGGAGAGCTGATCCTCGATCTCGCGCTGGATCGTGCGACGCAGCGGACGTGCGCCGAGCACCGGGTCGAAGCCGCGCTTGGCGAGCAGCGACTTTGCCTTCTCGGTGAGCTCGATACCCATGTCCTTGTTCTTCAGCTGCGTCTCCACACGTCCGACCATGAGGTCGACCATCTGGATGATCTGCTCCTGCGTGAGCTGGTGGAAGACGATGATGTCGTCGATGCGGTTGAGGAACTCGGGCCGGAAGTGCTTCTTCAGCTCGTCGTGGACCTTGTTCTTCATCCGCTCGTAGTTCGACGCCTCGCCCGTGCCGGCGGAGAAACCGAGCCCCACGGCCTTCGAGATGTCGGCGGTGCCGAGGTTCGACGTGAAGATCAGCACGGTGTTCTTGAAGTCGACCGTGCGTCCCTGGCCGTCGGTGAGGCGACCGTCCTCGAGGACCTGCAGGAGGGTGTTGTAGATCTCCTGGTGGGCCTTCTCGATCTCGTCGAACAGAACCACGGAGAACGGCTTGCGGCGCACCTTCTCGGTGAGCTGGCCGCCCTCTTCGTAGCCGACGTAGCCGGGAGGAGCACCGAACAGGCGCGACGCGGTGAAGCGGTCGTGGAACTCACCCATGTCGATCTGGATGAGCGCGTCGTCCTCGCCGAACAGGAAGTTCGCGAGCGCCTTGGACAGCTCCGTCTTACCCACACCGGACGGGCCGGCGAAGATGAACGAACCGGACGGACGCTTCGGGTCCTTCAGGCCGGCACGCGTACGACGGATCGCCTTGGCGACGGCCTTGACGGCGTCCTCCTGGCCGATGATCCGCTTGTGCAGCTCGTCCTCCATGCGGAGCAGACGCGTGGTCTCCTCCTCGGTGAGCTTGAACACCGGGATACCGGTCCAGTTGGCGAGAACCTCGGCGATCTGCTCCTCGTCGACCTCGGCGATGACGTCGAGATCGCCCGCACGCCACTGCTTCTCGCGCTCGGCACGCTGCGCGACGAGCTGCTTCTCCTTGTCGCGCAGGCTCGCGGCCTTCTCGAAGTCCTGCGCGTCGATCGCCGATTCCTTCTCGCGACGGGCGTCGGCGATCTTGTCGTCGAACTCGCGCAGGTCCGGCGGCGCGGTCATGCGACGGATGCGCATGCGGGCACCGGCCTCGTCGATGAGGTCGATCGCCTTGTCCGGCAGGAAGCGGTCGTTGATGTAGCGGTCGGCGAGAGTGGCCGACGCGACGAGCGCCTTGTCGGTGATCGAGACGCGGTGGTGCGCCTCGTAGCGGTCGCGCAGACCCTTGAGGATCTCGATGGTGTGCTCCACCGTCGGCTCCCCGACCTGCACCGGCTGGAAGCGGCGCTCGAGAGCGGCGTCCTTCTCGATGTACTTGCGGTACTCGTCGAGGGTCGTCGCACCGATGGTCTGCAGCTCACCGCGGGCGAGCTTGGGCTTGAGGATCGACGCGGCGTCGATCGCGCCCTCGGCAGCACCGGCACCGACGAGCGTGTGCAGCTCGTCGATGAACAGGATGATGTCGCCGCGGCTGTTGATCTCCTTGAGGACCTTCTTCAGGCGTTCCTCGAAATCGCCGCGGTAACGGCTGCCGGCGACGAGCGAGCCCAGGTCGAGCGTGTAGAGCTGCTTGTCCTTGAGGGTCTCGGGGACTTCACCGTTGACGATGGCCTGCGCGAGGCCCTCGACGACGGCGGTCTTGCCGACACCCGGCTCGCCGATGAGCACCGGGTTGTTCTTCGTACGACGCGACAGCACCTGCATGACGCGCTCGATCTCCTTCGCCCGGCCGATGACCGGGTCGAGCTTGCCCTCGAGAGCTGCCTGCGTGAGGTTGCGGCCGAACTGGTCCAGGACGAGCGACGTGGACGGAGTGCCGGTCTCGCCACGGCTCGTGCCGGATTCTGCGGGCTCCTTGCCCTGGTAACCGGACAGCAGCTGGATGACCTGCTGACGCACCCGGTTGAGGTCGGCGCCGAGCTTGACGAGCACCTGCGCCGCCACGCCCTCACCCTCGCGGATGAGACCGAGCAGGATGTGTTCGGTACCGATGTAGTTGTGTCCGAGCTGGAGCGCTTCGCGAAGGCTCAGCTCGAGGACCTTCTTGGCACGAGGAGTGAAGGGAATGTGCCCCGAGGGCGCCTGCTGACCCTGGCCGATGATCTCTTCGACCTGGCTGCGCACACCTTCGAGGGAGATACCCAACGACTCGAGCGACTTCGCCGCCACACCCTCACCCTCGTGGATGAGGCCGAGGAGGATGTGCTCCGTGCCGATGTAGTTGTGGTTGAGCATCCTGGCCTCTTCTTGAGCCAGGACAACGACGCGCCGCGCGCGATCGGTGAACCTTTCGAACATCGCACTCCCTCACACTCTCCGGCCGCCGGTCCGGTACGCCGATCGTCCCGCACCCTGCTGCCGCTCTTAAGCTCCGGCACTCGAGTCGTTCGTCGGAACCGTTTCGAGGTTCCAAGCTCCCACTCCACACTCTAGTGGTCGTGGTATCGACTCGCTTTCCCTCTACCCTTCGGAAGGCGGCGAGAAAACCCGGTTTCAGAAGTTAACGCTGCACGTGGCGGATACGTTTCCGCAAGCTGTACGCCACAAGCGAACAGCGGCAGTGGAAGATCAACGGGCGAAGAATCGCTCGATCCTGCGTCCGAAACTCCGCGAGGCGCGTTCGGGGTCGGCCAGAGCACTTTCTGCGAGGACACTGTCCTCGTCCGACACCGTACCCGGTTCGAACGGCCGCAGCGAACGTCCCGGGCCGCGCAACCGTTCGATGGTGGAGATGAGCGAGCCGCCGCCCCTCGTGGCCTCGGCGATCACCTCGGGATCGACGTCGAGGTGTTCCGCCACCAGGATGTTGCGCAGCTCAACGGCCGCGCGGCCGACCGCGTCCCCGGGTTCGGCGGCTTCGATCGCCAGGTCGCATTCGGTGTCGAAGCCCATCGAACGATTGTTCAGGTTCGACGATCCGATCCGCAGCAGCGTCTCGTCCATCACGACGACCTTCGCGTGCACGTAGATCGGCTCGCCGCCGGCGGTGACGGGATAGTAGGCGGCGAAACGGCCGTGCACGTCGGCCTCCCACAGCATGTGCAGCAGGGCACGCCGGGCACCGTCCATCGCCTTGCGTTCGAGCCAGCCCTCGGCGTTGCGCGGGATCACCACCACGATCTCGGGGCCGTCCGGTTCCTGCAGTCGTTCGGCGAGCGCGTCCGCGATCCTGCGCGAGGCCAGGTACTGACTCTCGAGGTAGAGGGTGTGCCGGGCCTTCTCGATCACCGACAGGTACAGCGCCTCGATCTCGTGGACGCCGTCCTTCCCGTCGTAGGTGGGCAGTGTGCGAGCAATGCCCACGTCGACACCGCGGAGGGTCGGTTCGAGATCGTCGGGCCAGATCGGTTCCGGCTCCGGCACGGGCTCGAGTTCCTCCCCCGTGGCCGCCTTCCACCGGGCGCGGGCCTGGTCGCCGAGGGCCCGCGCGGCATCACCGTCGACGGCGGTCGTCACGTCGTGCCACGGCCCGTAGCGTTTACCGCTCGGCTCGCGGCGGTATTTGCTCCGGTCCGGATGATCCGGGGTGTCCCAGCGGTCGACGGTCATATCGATACCGCCGCAGAAAGCGATGCTGTCGTCGACGACGAGAATTTTCTGATGATGCGCCGCGCCCACGGGATGCGCCCCGTCTATTTCGAAGTGCAGGCGTGGGTCGGTGAGCCAATCGAGCACGAACACCGGCGTCATTCCGCGCGCGAGGGCACTGAACGCACCGATGTTCCACTTGAGCAGATAAATATCGAGATCGGGGCGGCGTTCGGGAAGCCATTCGAGGAATTCACCGAGTTTGTTCGGTCCATCGAGAGTCGCGCCGTCGGGTTCGAACTTGATCCGGGTGTCGAAATCCCACCCGATCAGCATGATGCGCTTTTCCGCGCGGAGCATCGCCGACTTGGCGTGACGGAAATAGTCGGCCGCGTCGACTATGCAGGTCATCCTCTCCGCTCGCGCGATTCGCCAGCAGGTGGAACCAGGTTCGAGCACGGTCTCGGCCATGAGCGGATGCTACTCCCCCACCGCATCGTGCCGGTTCGTCCGCACAACCGAGTGGTGTGACGAGCACCACTGTGCCGCAACCGAACCCGCCTATCGACGACTGTGGGGCGCCGTCCACGGATGGACGACGCCCCACGGACGAGGATTTTGTCAGTGCGCCTTGTTGTACGCCTCGACGATCTCCGCAGAGATTCGGCCACGCGCCGAAACCGGCAGATCGTTGTTCCGTGCCCATTCACGGATAGCGGCCGTCTGCTCGCGACCCGCACTTCCGGATCCGCTCTTGCGCGCAGCCGGCGCAGTTCCGGCCGCGGTCTTGCTCCGCTTGCGGCCGCCGACCTTGCGAGCGTGTTCGATCCAGAATTCCAACTGCTCGCGCAGCCGTGCCGCATTGTCCTCGGAAAGGTCGATCTCGTACGTCACTCCGTCGAGACCGAACTCCACCGATTCGTCCGCCGCCGATTCCTGATCCACATCGTCGATCAGGGTGACAGTGACTTTCTTCGCCATGTGGTGTAAATCCTCTCGCATGCGCTTCCCCCCGCGGGACGGGCACCACACTACCCGCCGATTAACGCATCGCAATATGGAGCGGCGAAATCCGATTAACGGATGTTCGGTCGGACAATCGGGAACAGGATTGTTTCACGGATTCCCAGACCGGTAAGTGCCATCAGCAGACGGTCGATTCCCATTCCGGTACCGGTGGTCGGCGGCATTCCCTGTTCCATCGCGGCGAGGAAATCCTCGTCGAGGACCATTGCCTCGTCGTCACCTTCCGCGGCCAGGCGCGCCTGGTCGACGAAACGCTCGCGCTGAATCACCGGATCGACGAGTTCCGAGTAACCCGTGGCGAGTTCGAAACCGCGGACGTACAGATCCCATTTCTCGGTGACCCCGCGCACCGTGCGGTGATCGCGGGTCAGCGGCGACGTCTCGACGGGGAAATCACGCACGAAGGTCGGCTCGTTCAGCTGGTCGCCGCACATGTGCTCCCAGAGTTCCTCGACGAGCTTGCCGTGACCCCAGCCCTTGCCCTCGGGAATCTCCAGACCGACGCGATCCGCGAGCGCGGTCAATTCCTCGAGCGTGGTGTCGGGGGTCACGTCCGTGCCGATCGCCTCGGACAGCGAGGGATACATTTCGAGAGTTTTCCATTCACCCCCGAGGTCGTATTCCGTACCGTCGGCGAGCGTCACCACATGGCTGCCGAAGATCGCGAACGCGACCTCCTGGATGATCTCGCGGATCATCCGCGCCGAATCGTCGTAGGTGCCGTACGCCTCGTACGTTTCGAGCATCGAGAATTCCGGCGAGTGCGTCGAGTCGGCACCCTCGTTACGGAAATTGCGGTTGATCTCGAAGACCTTCTCGATACCGCCGACGACGCAGCGCTTGAGGAACAGTTCCGGCGCGATACGCAGGTACAGATCGATGTCGAGTGCGTTCGAGTGCGTCACGAACGGGCGGGCCGCCGCACCGCCGTGCAGGGTCTGCAGCATGGGCGTCTCGACCTCGAGGAAGCCGCGACGCTCGAGCGCGTTGCGCAGCTCGCGCACCACCGCGACACGCATGCGTGCATTGCGACGTGCTTCGGGACGCACGATGAGGTCGACGTAGCGCTGACGCACCCGCGCCTCTTCGTTCATCTCCTTGTGCGCGACCGGCAGCGGACGCAGCGCCTTCGACGCCATGGTCCACGAGTCGGCCATGACGCTGAGCTCACCGCGACGGGAGCTGATGACCTCGCCGTGCACGAACACGATGTCGCCGAGGTCGACTTCGGACTTCCAGGCGGCGAGCGCCTCCTCGCCGACGCCGGCGAGGCTGAGCATGACCTGCAGCTGGGTGCCGTCGCCCTCCTGCAGCGTCGCGAAGCACAGCTTGCCGGTGTTGCGCGAGAACATCACGCGGCCGGCGACGCCCACGACGGTGCCGGTGGCGGTGTCGGGTTCGAGGTCGGGATACTCGGCGCGGATCTCCGCGAGCGTATGGGTGCGCGGGATCTCGACGGGATAGGCGTCCGAACCCTGTGCCAGGAGCCGTTCGCGCTTCTCGCGGCGGACCCGCATCTGCTCGGGGGTGTCGTCGGGCTGCTGAACGGTGGCATCACTCACGGGTAACCAGACTATCGGACACCCGAGGTCACTATTCCTGCAGATGCGCGCTTTCAGTGAGCGGTGACCCGCGCCACGTCCTGCGCGACGTGCTGGGCCTCGGCGACTGCGCCGACCAGGCGGGCCGCGCGGATGGCGTCGTAGCCTCCGACGAGGTGGGTGACCCGGCGCAGACCCTGCGCGTGCAGTTCGGTGACCACACCGTGCGAGCTCGCGCCGTCGGACGAGACGAGGATCCATTCGACGTCGCGGTCGACGGCGAGGGCGAGACGGCCCGGGCCGCTCGGATCGAGTCGCTCGGCGACGAGATCGGCGGAGATGGCCAGTGCACCGGGAAGTGTTCCCTGAGCGGCACGTTCGGCGTTCGAGCGGATGTCGACGACGACGGCGCCGCGGGCGACCGCTGCGGACAGTTCGGTGGGGTACGTGCGCTCGACGGCGAGCCGGTGGAAGGCGACCGGAGCAGTAGCGGCAACCGTAGAAGCGGCAACCGGAGCAGCGGTGGAAACAGAAGTGGTGGAAAGAAGCGCAGCGCGCATGAGAAAACTCCCAGGAATGTGTTATCGGTCGAGGCGGCGGTCAGCCTCGACAACACTCCTGGGTGCTCATGCAACGGATCACGAGGAACATCTTTACACAGAATGACGCTCAGCGGAACCCGCAGTTCCGCGTGCCGCTCGTCTCACCTGGTTCCGCTCGTACACCAGACGCAGTCCCTCGAGGGTCAGATCCGGCTCGTGGTGCTCGAGGGTGCGCGACTCCGGCATGATCAGCGGCACACTGTCGCCGGTGCCGATCACGGCCACGTCGTCGCCGTCGAAACCGGGCACCTCGGCGCAGATGCGCCGCACGATGCCGTCGACCATCCCGGCGAACCCGAAGACGGCCCCGGACTGCATGCACTCGACGGTGTTCTTTCCCAGAACACCTCGGGGACGGAGCAATTCGACCTTCCGCAGTGCCGCCGACCGCGACGCCAGCGCATCCATCGAGATCTCCACACCCGGAGCGATGGACCCGCCGAGGAACTCCCCCTTGCCCGACACGACGTCGACGCACGTGGAGGTCCCGAAATCCACGACGATGCACGGGGATCCGTAGAAGTGGTAGGCCGCCAGACTGTTGACGATGCGGTCGGCGCCGACCTCCTTCGGGTTGTCCACGAGCAGCGGCACTCCCGTGCGCACCCCCGGCTCCACCACCACGTGCGGCACCGACGACCAGTAGCGGTCGAGCATGACGCGCAGCTCACGTAGCACCGACGGCACGGTCGACAACGCCGCCACCCCGGTGACCTGCTCGGCGGATTCGCCGAGCAGACCGCGGAACAGCAGGGCGATCTCGTCGGCGGTCATCCTGGGGTCGGTACGGACGCGCCAGTCGCGCAGCAGCCGCGCGTGCGAGCCGCTGCCCGCGAACACCCCCAGGACGATATTGGTGTTGCGGACGTCGACGGTGAGGAGCACCTCTAGACCAGGGACGGGGAGTCGAGAGTCGACAGCATCCGCGGCGTGATCAGGCCCGAGCCCTCGGGAGCATGGGCGGGATCGTTGCCGAGCTCGATCTGGCGGTTGTCGGCGTCGACGAACACCACGCGCGGGTTGTAGTCCTTGCACTCCTGCTCGTTCATCACGCCGTAGGCGATGAGTATGACGAGATCGCCGGGGCTGACGAGACGTGCTGCGGCACCGTTGATCCCGATGACGCCCGATCCACGCTCACCGGCGATGACGTACGTCTCGAGCCGGGCGCCGTTGTCGATGTCGACGATGCAGACCTGCTCGCCCTCGAGCAGATCCGCGGCGTCCATCAGATCCTGGTCGACGGTCACCGAACCGACATAATGCAGATCCGCGTGGGTGACCGTGGCGCGGTGGATCTTCGACTTCATCATGGTGCGGAACATGCTCGTCCTCGGTTTCTTTCTCGTTTCCGAATTCGATCGGTGGGTCAGCGGTTCGTCAGGTTGTCTTCGGCGTCGGGATCCACCGGGCCGGTGGCTCGTTCGAGGAAGCCGGTGCCGACGGCGACCCCGACGTTGTCGATGAGGCGTGTGGAGCCGAGTCGTGCGGCGACGAGCAGTCGGCCGTCGCCGCGTTCGGGTGCCGGCCCCAGATCGGCGCCGCGCACCTCGAGATAGTCCACCTCGATCTGCGGGCTCTGCGCGAGCACGTCGCGTGCCGTGGACAGGATCGCCTCGGCTCCGCCCGCTGCGGCGTGTGCGCCGGCGACGAGCGCCGCAGACAGCGTGGTCGCGATCGCGCGCTGCTCGGGGTCGAGATAGCGGTTGCGGGAGGACAGGGCGAGTCCGTCCTGTTCGCGCACGGTGGGAACGCCGAGGATACGGATGTCGAGATTCAGGTCGGCGACCATCTGACGGATCAGGGTGAGCTGCTGGTAGTCCTTCTCACCGAAGAACGCCGCGTTGGGACCGACGATGTTGAACAGCTTCGCGACGACCGTCAGCATGCCCGCGAAATGGCCGGGGCGCGAAGCACCTTCGAGCTCCGACCCGAGCGGACCCGGGTGGATCGTGGTGCGCGGGCCCTGCGGGTACATCGCCGAGACCGTCGGCACGAAGGCGAGCTCGACGCCCGCTTCGCGGAGCAGTTCGAGGTCGGCGTCGAGGGTGCGCGGGTAGGCGTCGAGGTCCTCGTTCTTCCCGAACTGCAGCGGGTTGACGAAGATC
The DNA here is from genome assembly GCF_053345925.1 of Rhodococcus sp. C26F. Taxonomy (NCBI): domain Bacteria; kingdom Bacillati; phylum Actinomycetota; class Actinomycetes; order Mycobacteriales; family Nocardiaceae; genus Rhodococcus; species Rhodococcus sp. C26F. Next base: position 36,380 of record NZ_JBKFBA010000020.1, on the reverse strand, counting down.
GACACGACCACGACGGCACCGGTGAGCTTGGCCTGGCGCACGAGTTCGAGGTGACCGGTGTGCAGCGCACCCATCGTCGGCACGAGTGCGACGGTGCGGCCGACGCCGCGCAGAGCCCGGGTGACCTTGGTCAGGCCTGCGGGATCGTGGTGAACGGTCAGTTCACCTCGCACGTATCCGCGCTGTCCTGCTTCACTCACCGTATTCAGCTCCTTCGAGAATTGCCATCAGTTCCGGCTTCGACCCGGTCCGTTGCGCCGATCGCAGCGACAGCGCGCGGTACCCGGCGGCGATCTGCGGGTCGACGGCCTCGAGCGCACGCAGGTGCGCGGCCACGGCGTCGGCATCGCCGCGCGCGACCGGCCCGGTGAGGGCCGAGGGCCCGCGCCGCAGCACGTTGTCGAGCGCTGCGGAGAGCAACGGCTGCAACACCCGTTCGGCGACTCCACCGGGGGCGTCGTCGACGAGTTGCTGGCCGAGCAGCTCCTCCCCCTGCAGGGCGCTGCGCAGCGCCTCGACGGCGTCGGCGACCAGCGTGACCAGATGGTTGCTGCCGTGCGCGAGTGCGGCGTGGTAGGTCGTGCGCATGGACTCGGGGACGCGGACCGGCTCGCCGCCGATCTCGAGGACGAGGGACTGCGCGATGGCGTAGCCGATCTCGTCGGCGGCCGTGATGCCGAAGCACGCGGAGGAGAGCCGGTCGATGTCCTCGTCGTGGCCGGTGAAGGTCATCGCGGGATGGATCGCGAGCGGCACGGCGCCCTGCTCGGTCAGCGGCTCGAGGATCGCGGTGCCGTGAGCACCGGAGACGTGGACGACGATCGTGCCGGCGGCGACCGAACCGGTGACTGCGAGGCCCTTGACCAGGGACGACAGTTCGGTGTCGGGAACGGCGAGAAGAAGGAGATTGCAGCGGCCGGCAACCTCGTCGACCGGCAGGATCTGCGAATCCGGCAGGCGGGTGGCGGCACGGTGCCGCGAGACGTCGGAGACGGCCGAGCAGGCCACGACGACATGACCGACGCGTTCGAAAGCTGCGCCGAGTGCAGTGCCGACCCGTCCGGCGGACACGATTCCTACCGACAGGCGCGCAGGCGCGGGTGCGTTGGTGATCCCGAAGGAATTCACGGGAGTCCTCTCGTTCGTTCCAGTCCCGCTCAGCGGGTACCGGACGTTCCGCTCGACAATAGCGCGCGCTTTCCGGGGCTCGCCACGGTCGGGCCGAGTGATCTGCGCCTCATCGACCGAGGTGGGGTGGGCGCGACCTGCCGCGCGATCGCCCCGCGATCAGCGCTCGGCCGACAACGACGCGAGGATCTCCGCGACCGTCCGGCCCTCACCGTCGGCGCGACGGCGCCGGGAGCGACGTCCGGACGATTCGTCGTCGTCCTCGTCGTCCTCCTGGGTCGTTTCCGCAGCTCCATCGGCCTTCGCGGCGGTGTCCTTCCCCTCCGCGGGGTCATCGCCCTTCGTCTTCGCTCCGGCCTCGTCTGCGTCCGTTTGCGGATCGGGATCGGATCCGGACTCGTGCTTGCCGGGCTTCTGCGGCTCCGGCTTCCCGTCCGCCGTCTTCTCGGCGCTCGCGACCTTCGCGTCCCCGGTCTTCGGGTCCTCGGTCTTCGGGTCCTCGACTGCCGCGTCCTCGATCTCGGCGTCCTCGACGTCCGGTCCTGCGGTCGCCGATGCAGCCGTCGCCTTCCCCGCCGTCGCCTTCTCGGCCGTTCCCTTCCCGGTCGCCGTCTTCCCGGTCGCAGCCTTGTCCTTCGCCTGCTTCTCGGGTCGCGGTTCTTCGACGCCACCCTTTCCGGGCGTCTTCTCCGACGCCTTCGCAGCACGCATTGCCGCCTCGACCGATTCGGTCTCCGCGGTGACCGGCTCGTCGTCGGGGGAAGCGAAGGCCGGCCCCGACGGGCGCGGAGCGGACACTCGCGCCGCCTCGCTCAGTTCACGCAGCTCCTCGGCCTGGCCTTCGAGGGCGACGACGTCGTCGGGCAACCGGCCGTCGAACAACATCTCGAGCGTGCGGCGCAGGGTGGCCAGCTCGGTGCGCAGGGCCGCCATCTCACCGGCGTCGAGCTTCAGATCGGCGCGGACCTTCTCCTCGACGCTCAGCTCGTACTCGCGCCGCGCCGCGATCTCCCTCTGCAACTGCAGCTCGTAGACCGTCTTCAGGTCGTCGGCCTTCGCCCGATCGAGCGCCGATTCGCGGCGGTACTTGTTCATCGCGATGGCTCCGACGGTCGCGGCCCACAGGGCGACGACCACCGCGACGCGCAGCAACTGCACGCTCTCACTGAAGATCAACAGCAGCGAGGCGATCATCGCCAGAGCGAGCAGACCGGCCACGATCATCGAGCCGGTACTGCGCCACGGACGGCGATTCCTGTCTGGTCGCGCCGAGGTTGCCATGACCATCAGGGTACTTGGATGGGTCCACCGATCGGAGCTGGACGACACGCCCTGCCCCACCGCGAAATCCGAGGTCAGAGCGCCGGTTCGTTCGGTTCGTCGGGGTCTTCCGGTGTCCGGCAACAGTATTCGAGCCACAGTGCGGCCGCCGCCAGTGCGATGCCGGCGAGGGCTCCGACGAGCACACCCGAGGTGTCGTCGGTGGCGGCCTGCACGACTCCGCGCTGCGGCACGAGATACAGCAGGAAGCCGACCCACACTCCGGCGCTCGCGGCACCCACCAGTGCGGACGCCTTGGCGAGCGCGACCGCGCGAGCCGCGGTGATGGGATGCAGTCTGCCGGGCCCCTCACCGATCTCGTGCTTGCCGACCCGCCACCGGATCATGAACGCCAGGATCACCTCGATGATCGCGACGGGATACAGCGAGGCTCCCGCGTAGACGGGGATGGGCGGCAGCGAGCCGTACATCGTGCGGACGAGCAGCCACGCGACGATCGCTGCCAGCACGGCCAGTGCCAGCAGATCTCGGATCCGGGTCTGTTTCAGCACTCGCCGCGTCCCTAGGTCGTCGGCCCGGTGAGCGTCAGGTCGGTGCGGTGCACGCCCTCTCGTTCTGCGGCGTCGAGTTCGCCCAGCCACTCGCCGATACCCAACTGCCGGCCGTCGGCGGTGAGCACCGCTTCGGGTTCGACGTCGAGCCACGGGACGAGCACGAACGCCCGCTGGTGTGCGCGTGGATGCGGCAGGATCAGTTCCGGATCGTCGCTGCGCACCTCACCGTCGCCGTTGTCGCAGGTCACGACGTCGACATCGAGGCTGCGCGGACCCCAGCGCCGGATCCGGAGGCGTTCGGCGGCCTCCTCGAGCTCCTGGCCGAACCGGAGCCAGTCGCGCGGACCGAACGCGGGGTCCTCCGCGACGACGACCGCGTTGAGGAAGTCCTCCTGCTCGACACCGCCCCACGGGGCCGTCGAGTACACCGCCGAGACGGCGACGGCCCGCTCACCCAATGCGTCGACGACCGACCACAGATGCGCGAGCCGGTCGCCTATGTTCGATCCGATGGACAGCACGGCACGGCTCATGAGGCGCTCCCGGTCGCGTCGCTGCGGGAGCGGTCGATCACCACGGCGACGTCGCCGAAGGTCAGCGGGATCGGTGCCGACGGCTTGTGGAGCGTGACTTCCACCCGGGAGACACGCGGGTCGGTGAGCACCTCGTCGGCGATCTCCCCGGCGACCGTCTCGATGAGATCGCGACCCGGACCGGCGATGATCGCCGCGGCACGCTCGGCGAGTTCGCCGTAGTGCAGCGTGTCGGTCAGCTCGTCGGACGCCGCGGCCGGCGCGAGATCGAGCCACACGACGATGTCGACGACGAAGTCCTGGCCGTCCCGCTTCTCGTGCTCGAAGACGCCGTGATTGCCGCGGACCGTCAGTCCCCGGAGTTCGATGCGGTCGCTCACGCGTGCACTCCTTCCGCGCTGCCGCGCTGCCAGGCACGCACCACCGCGAGCGCGTCGCGGGATGCCTGCACGTCGTGGACGCGTACACCCCACGCGCCGTGGGTGGCGGCGAGCGCCGAGACGACCGCCGTGGCGACCTCGCGGCCCGCGGGCGGCCGGACCGTGCCGTCGGGCGCCGCGAGCAACGCTCCGAGGAAACGCTTCCGGGACGCCCCGATGAGCACCGGGAAACCCAGTTCGGTGAGCTCGGGCAGACGCTGCAGCAACTGCCAGTTGTGGTCGGGTTCCTTCACGAAGCCCAGACCGGGATCCAGCACGATCTTCTCGGAGTCCACGCCGGCGGCCACCGCGATGTCAACCTGGGTGAGCAGTTCGTCGCGGACCTCGCGGACGACGTCGTCGTAGTGCGTCGAACCGCCCGCGTGGACGAACTCGCCGAGGGGACGCCAGTGCATGAGGATCCACGGCACCCCGGCCTCGGCGACCACCGCGGCCATGTCGGCGTCGGCACGCCCACCCGAGACGTCGTTGATCATCGTCACCCCGGCCTCCACGGCCGCCTCGGCGACCGAGGCGCGCATCGTGTCGACGCTCGTGGGGATGCCCGCCTTCGACAGGGCCGCGATGACCGGCGCCACGCGGGACGCCTCGACCTCCGGGTCGACGCGCACGGCCCCCGGCCGGGTGGACTCGCCACCCACGTCGACGATGTCGACGCCGAGCTCGCGCAGCTCGAAGCCGCGGGCTATCGCGGTCTCGCGGTCCAGATAGCGACCGCCGTCGGAGAAGGAATCACTGGTGACGTTCAGTACGCCCATCACGACGGGCCACTGTTCGGCAGGGAAGACGGTCACCGGCGCAGGATCAGGTCCAGGGCCTCGGCACGCGACGCCGAACTGGTCTGGAACAACCCGCGCACGGCGGAGGTGGTGGTGCTGGCGCCGGGCTTGCGGATGCCGCGCATCGCCATGCACAGGTGCTCGGCCTCGACCACGACGATCACGCCGCGCGGCTGCAGCTTGCGCATCATGGCGTCGGCGATCTGGCTGGTGAGGCGTTCCTGGACCTGCGGACGCTTGGCGTAGAGGTCGACGACACGCGCCAGCTTCGACAGACCCGTCACGCGGCCCGTCGGGCCCGGGATGTATCCGACGTGGGCGACCCCGTGGAACGACACGAGGTGGTGCTCACACGTCGAGTACATCGGGATGTCGCGCACGAGGACGAGTTCCTGATGGCCTTCGTCGAAGGTCGTGTCGAGGACCTCGTCCGGGTCGGTGAACAGTCCCCCGAACACCTCACGGTAGGCACGGGCCACGCGGGCGGGGGTGTCGCGCAGGCCCTCGCGGTCCGGATCCTCACCCACCGCGATCAGCAGTTCGCGCACGGCCGCTTCGGCTCGGGCCTGGTCGAACGTACGTCCCGCGTCCACGCTCAACTCGTGGGTCGTCACATCCTCCGGGTCGGAACCCGTATCCGACTTCAGGTGGTTCACCGACACCCGCTCGCCCTCCACTCTTCGCTCACTCGTCTCCATCGGAACCGACGGTCCCGATGTGCGCCCGGTACCGACTCACCGACACCGATCAGTGCCGGCCGGCCGGGCCTTCCCACCGCTGTGTGGGAGGGGGCTCGGGAGCGCCGTAACCATCGCGCGGTTGCGAGTCTCCCACGTGGTTGTCACCGCGGTGCGCATCTCCCGCACCGTTGTCGCCGGAGTCCGACGGACGGTCGGCGTCCTGCGGCTCCTGCGGACGCCCGAAACTCTGCGTTTCCTGGGCCTGTTGTCCGTAGCTGGGCTGTCCGTAGCTCTGGGGGTTCTGACCCTGAGGTCCCTGCGGATACCCGTAACCCTGCGGCTGTCCGGAGCCCTGCGGCCCGTGACCCTGCTGTTCCTGCGGGGTCTGCTCGCGCGGCGGCCAGCCGGGAGCCGACCATCCGGCGGGAGCGCCGTAGTCGGGCCGCGTCGCGTGCCGCGGACCACCCGGGTACGGCGCCGCCGGCTGGAAGCCCGGAAGCGGTTCGGAGGCCGGGACCGGCAGCGACTGCGGTTGGGGCTGTGCCTGCGTGTGGGGCTGCGCCTGCGTCTGGGGCTGGGGGTAGCCGTTCGCCGGCTGGTACTGCGGCTGCGCGCCGGGCTGGTAACCGGAGGGAGCGGGCACCTCGCCCTGGCCCGGATACTGCGGATGCTGATGCGCCGGCTTCGTCAGCGACGGCGGTTCCGGCGGCCACGGCTCGCCGCGCTCGGCCGCGAGCTCGGCGGGTGTCTTGATCGGCGGCTTGTCGGACGGGACCCGATCACCGAAATCGTTGAAGGTCGTGATCCGCGGACGCTTCTTCACGTCGGCCAGGATCCGGTCGAGATCCTTGCGGGTGAGCGTCTCGTGCTCGAGCAGCTCGCCCGCCAGCACGTCGAGGGCGTCGCGGTAGTCGTTGAGGATCGCCCACGCCTCGGTGTGCGCGGCCTCGATGAGGTTGCGGACCTCCTCGTCGATCTCGCGTGCCACCTCGTGCGAGTAGTCGGACTGCACGCCCATCGACCGGCCGAGGAAGGGATCACCCTGCTCCTGGCCGTAGCGGACGGCGCCGAGCCTCGCGCTCATGCCGTACTCGGTGACCATCGCACGCGCGATCTTCGTGGCCTGGTCGATGTCGGACGAGGCGCCGGTGGTGGGCTCGCGGAAGACGAGCTCCTCCGCGGCACGACCGCCCATCGCCATGACGAGGCGCGCGATCATCTCCGAACGCGTCATCAGGCCCTTGTCGTCCTCGGGCACCGTCATCGCGTGACCGCCGGTGCGGCCGCGGGCGAGGATGGTGACCTTGTAGACGGGCTCGATGTCGGGCATCGCCCACGCGGCGAGGGTGTGACCGCCCTCGTGGTAGGCCGTGATCTTCTTCTCGTGCTCGCTGATGATGCGGCTCTTGCGGCGGGGACCGCCGATGACGCGGTCGACCGATTCCTCGAGGATCGTCTCGGTGATCACCGTGCCGTTCTCACGGGCGGTGAGCAGCGCGGCCTCGTTGACGACGTTCGCGAGGTCGGCGCCGGACATGCCCACCGTGCGCTTGGCGAGCGCACCGAGATCCGCGTTGGGATCGATCGGCTTGCCCTTCGAGTGCACGGCGAGGATCGCCCGGCGACCGGCGAGGTCGGGGTTCGTGACCGGGATCTGACGGTCGAAACGGCCGGGACGCAGCAGCGCCGGGTCGAGGATGTCGGGGCGGTTCGTCGCGGCCATCACGATGATGCCGGAGCGGTCGCCGAAGCCGTCCATCTCGACGAGCAGCTGGTTGAGGGTCTGTTCGCGCTCGTCGTGACCACCGCCGAGGCCGGCGCCGCGCTGGCGGCCGACTGCGTCGATCTCGTCGACGAAGATGATGCAGGGAGCGTTCTGCTTGGCCTGCTCGAACAGGTCGCGCACGCGGGAGGCGCCGACACCGACGAACATCTCGACGAAGTCCGAACCGGAGATCGTGAAGAACGGGACGCCCGCCTCGCCGGCGACGGCACGCGCGAGGAGGGTCTTACCGGTGCCGGGAGGGCCGTAGAGCAGCACGCCCTTGGGGATCTTCGCGCCGAGCGCCTGGTAGCGCGCCGGGTTCTGCAGGAAGTCCTTGATCTCGTAGAGCTCCTCGACGGCCTCGTTGGCGCCGGCGACATCGGCGAAGGTCGTCTTGGGCATGTCCTTCGACAGCTGCTTGGCCTTCGACTTGCCGAAGCCCATCATGCCGCCGCGGCCACCGCCCTGCATGCGGCTCATCACGAAGAAGAACACGCCGAGCAGGATGATCATCGGCAGGACGAACAGGAGGATCGACGTCAGCCAGCTCTCCTGGGTGACGCTCGTGTCGTACTTCTGCGCGCCCGACGCGGCGACGAGGTCGAAGATCTGCTCGGAGGCCGACGCGGGGTACTTCGCGATGATCTCGGTACTGCCCTCGGTCGCGTCGTTGCCGTTCTCGAGCCACAACCGGACCTGCTGTTCGCGGTCGTCGATGCGGGCTTCGCTGACGTTCTGCGATTCGAGTTGGGACACCGCGACGGACGTGTCCACCTGGGTGAAACCGCGCGTGTCGTCGCCGAAGTAACTGAAGGCGTAGATCACCAGCAGAATGCCGGCGACGATCGCCAGATTACGGAACACTGTCTTGCGGTTCATACAGGTTCGGCCCGAGCGGCCGGTCCTTTCGATCGAGTTCGTCGGGGTCTCGCAGTCGCGGCGCTTCGCGCCCGGGGTGGCCGCATGCCGCGACGGTCACTGACCAGGCAACGCAAGGTTACCGCGTAGCAACGAGCGGTCGCCCCGGCACCGGCCGGAGCCGACACCGGGAAGACGTCGTAATCGACAACGATCGGGACGGAACCGGAGTTCCCCGGGCCGGGGACCTCACGACCCGGCTCGACCGGAGGTCAGCTGCTGTAGACCTTGGGATCCAGCGTGCCGATGTAGGGCAGGTCGCGGTAGCGCTCGTCGTAGTCGAGTCCGTAGCCGACGACGAACTCGTCCGGGATGTCGAATCCGACGTCCTTGACCTCGACGTCGATCTTCACGGCCTCCGGCTTGCGGAGCAGCGTGACGACCTCGAGCGACGCGGGGTTGCGCGTCGAGAGGTTCTTGAGCAGCCACGACAGCGTCAGACCCGAGTCGATGATGTCCTCGACGATGAGGACGTTGCGACCGGCGATGTCCTTGTCGAGGTCCTTGAGGATGCGCACGACACCCGAGGACGAGGTCGACGACCCGTACGAGCTGACGGCCATGAACTCCATCTGCGTCGGGATCGGCAGAGCGCGCGCGAAGTCGGTCATGAAGAAGATGGCGCCCTTGAGCACCCCGATGAGCAGCAGATCGCCTTCCGGCGCACCCATCGGGTAACGCTCGGCGATCGACTGCGCCAGCTCTGCGGTCCGCTTCTTGATCTGTTCTTCGGAGATCAGCACCGACGCTATGTCGTTCTCGTACACCGGGGTCCTTCCCTACCTTCTGCTGCCGGTCGCCCGGACCTTCGCCCGGTCGACGTACTCCACGGCAAGCGTGCCACGCCGACGCGACACCACCAACCTCGTCCCCGTCCGCGGGCCCCGTCCGACCGCGACCGGGCCCTGTCCGCGCCACGCCGCTACCAGGTCGTCGACCGCCCGCAGCATCGTCTCGTTCGGCGTGACGGTGTGATCGATCAGCCACGATCGGAGGGCTCTGCGTCGTACTGCGGCGGGAGCCGCCGCGAGTGCGTCGGTGTCGAGCAGGTCGTCCTCGCGCCGCGCTGTCGCGAGGAGGTCGCCGGCCCAGATATCGAGGGCGCAACCGTCGTCCTGCAGTTGCCCGGCCGTGCGCGCGAGGGCTTCGGCGACGCCCCCACCGAGCACGTCCTCGAGCAGCGGCAGTACCTCGCGGCGCAGACGCACGCGCGTGAACCGGTCGTCGGTGTTGTGCGGATCCTCGTACGGGCGGTAGCCGAGTTCGTCGCACGCCCGGCGGGTCGTGTCGCGGCGCACGCCGAGCAGCGGCCGGCCCCACGGCGGGTCGAAGGGTGCCATCCCGCGGATCGAACGCAGCCCCGATCCGCGGCCGAGACCGAGCAGCACCGTCTCGGCCTGGTCGTCGAGGGTGTGCCCGAGCAACACGGTCCGGTCGTCGCGGTTCTCGTCGAGCGCCCGGTAGCGGGCCGCGCGCGCGGCGGCCTCGAGGCCTCCCCCACCGGTGACGTCCACACCGACCACCATGACGGTCGCGCAGCCGCGGGCCCGGGCGAACTCCGCGGCCCGCGCGGCGACGACCTCGGAACCGGACTGGAGGCGATGATCGACGACGACGGCGTGCACCGCCTCGGTCTCCGCGACGGCGGCGGCGGTCAGGGCGGCGGAATCGGCCCCGCCCGACAACGCGACGGTCACCGCGTCGGCCGGGTGCGCGCCCAGCCAGGCCCGCACGGCGAGTCGCACCTCGTGGATCGCCGGGGCCTCGGGCAGCAGCGGACGATCGGCCGACGGTGAAGCCACGATCAGCTCAGCACCCGCGCGATCCACGCATCTGGATGGTCGATCTCCGTCAGGGTGGGCAGGGCGTCCGGACCGGACCACACGGCGTTGAAGTCGTCCGTGCCGACCTTCGCGACGACGGCGTCGACGAACTTCTTGCCGTGCACGTACTGGGCCATCTTGGCGTCCATTCCGAGGACGAGCCGGATGAGGCGATGCACCGGGCTGCTGTTGCGGTGCCGCCGGTTGTCGAACGCCCGCCGGATCCGCGCGACCGACGGGACCACGGCCGGGCCGACACCGTCCATCACATGATCGGCGTGGCCTTCGAGCAGCGTTCCGAGCGCGAGGATCCGATCGAACGACTCGCGCTGAGACTGTGCCTGCAGCGCCCGCACGACACCGAGCATGCCCCGCTCCGACATCGGCTTGTCGCCGGGAGTGCGCAGGTCCTTCACCGCCGACACCACGCGGGTCGCGACGTCGCCCATCGGTTCCTCGACCGCGGTGGCGAGGTCGGCGGCGGCCTCGCGCATCAGCTCGGCCATCCACGGTGCCTGTGCGAACTGCACGCGGTGGGTCACCTCGTGCAGGCACACCCACAGCCGGAAGTCGGCGGGCGGCACCTTCAGCGCGCGTTCGACCGCGACGACGTTGGGCGCGACGAGCAGCAGCGAACGGGAGAACGGGTCGTACTGTCCGAGCACCGCGGACGACAGGTAGGCGAGCATCGCGCCGGCCTGCGCGCCCGCCGGTTTGCCCACCCAGCGGCGGGAGGAGCCGGCCGGATCCTCGCCCGGTGACGCGGTGAGGTCGGCCATCGACGCCGCGGCCGCACGCACCCAGCCCGGCCGGTCGACGACCTGCGCGGGCGGCGGCTCGGTTCCGTCGTCGAGACGTGTGTGCTCGCGCACCGGTCCCTCGGCGCGCGCGGCGGCCGAGAACAACTCGTCCTGCACCGCATCGCGGGTGTACCGCGACATCGCGGGTTCGGAGCGGGTGAGGCGCACGCCGACCCCGGCCGCGAACGACCAGTCGATCGCGTCGCCGAGTGCCCGCTCCTTGCCGGTCATCGGCAACCGCACTCACGCAGTACCGACGCCACGGCGTCGAGGGCGGGCCGGGCCTCGCTCGGGGACCTACCGTTGGAGAGCAGCGCGAACGACAGCACGCGGCCGTCGGAGTCGACGGTGTATCCGGTGAGTCCGTTGACCTCGGTCAGCGTGCCGGTCTTCGCTCGCACCCATCCGGCTCCGGCACGGGTCGTGGTGCCGTAGCGATCGGCGAGCGTGCCGGTCGCTCCGGCGACGGGAAGATAGTCGAGCATGGGCCGCAGCTCCGTCCTGTTCGGTCCGGCCGCCTCCGAGATCACGCGATCGAGCGTGCGAGCGGGGATCCGGTTCTCGACCGAGAGCCCGCTGACGTCGCGCAACGTCACTCCGGTGACGTCCAGACCCGCTTGCTGCAGGGTACCGGTCACAGCCTTCGTCGTGCCCTCGAACGAGTGCTCGTTGCCGGTCGCGACCGCGACCTCCCGTCCGACGGTCTCCGCGAGGACGTTGTCGGATCGGCGCAGCATCTGGCCGAGGCGGACGGTGAGCGGCGCCGACTGCACCGACGCCATGGGCGCCGCGCCCGGCGAGGCCGACCCGGGCGCGACCCGCGCCGGGTCGGCACCGAGCGCCGTCGCCAGTGCACGACCGGCGTCCAGAGCGGGCGTCGCGCTGCGGGGCGATTCGTCCTCGAGCGGGTTCGACCGGCCGCCGTCGAGCATCACGGGTTCGATGGGCGCGACGTAGCCGTCGCCGACGTCCTGCGGGAACCAGCCCGGCGCGAGCGGATCCCCGCTGTACAGACTCGTGTCGACGAGGACCGTCTCGACCGTCGCGCCGCTTCGCCGGATCTGTTCGGCGAGGTCGGCGATGCGGGGACCACCGGGGTAGAAGCTCTCCTGTCCGGGCGGCATCGCCGAGAGGGTGGGGTCGCCGCCGGCGATGAGGACGATCTCCCCCGGCTTCGAACCCTCGACGACGCGCGTGGTGATCCGATGGTCGGAGGGCAGCACGAGCATGGCGGCCGCGGCGGTGAGGATCTTCGTCGTGGAGGCCGGGATCAGCGCGCGATCGGCGTCCTTCGACCACAGCACAGTGCCGGTCGTGGGGTCGGTGATCGACCCGGCGAAGTCACCGAGGCCGGGATTGTTCACAACCGGATCGAGTGCCGCCGCCAGCGAGGTCGGGTCGGGCGTCGGAGCGTCGGGCGAGACCGCGGCGACCGCGGGGGTCGCGATCACCGGTGCCGGTGCGGGGAGCACGACCGCGCCGGCGGACGCCCGCACGTCGTAGATCGCGAAGGCCCCGCCGACGACGAGAGCGAGGAAACCCGCTCCCCAGATCCCGAAGAGGATCTTCATGTCCCGTCGTCGCCTGGTTGCCAGTGAACCCTGCTTCTTGTTGCCGCCCTGCCCCGTCAACACGCCTCCGCTGCATCCTGCACACACTGGTCGACCAGCTACCCGCACTTCCCGCTGCCGGCCGCACACTGCTGTGACGCACTCGGGGCCCCGGTACCTGCACCTCCAGCCTAGCGCCGCGACCGTTATCCTCTCTGCGGACCATCACCGCAGATACGGATGTCGTATCCGCCGGAAAAACACCGACGAAGTGAGGCAAGGCGTGGAGTTCGAGGTCACCATCGAGATCCCCAAGGGACAGCGGAACAAGTACGAGGTCGATCACGAGACCGGACGCGTCAAGCTCGATCGTTACCTGTACACCTCGTTCGGCTACCCGGCCGACTACGGCTACATCGAGAACACCCTCGGTGAGGACGGCGATCCGCTCGACTGCATGGTCCTGCTGCCCGAGTCGGTCTTCCCCGGCGTGATCGTCGAGGCCCGCCCCGTCGGCATGTTCAAGATGGTCGACGAGGCCGGTGGCGACGACAAGATCCTGGCCGTCCCGGCGGGCGACCCGCGGTGGGATCACGTCCAGGACATCAGCGACGTCTCGCAGTTCGAGCTCGACGCCATCAAGCACTTCTTCGTGCACTACAAGGACCTCGAGCCGGGCAAGCACGTCGAGGCCGCCGACTGGGTCGGTCGCGCCGAGGCCGAGGCCGAGGTGACCGCGTCGGTCGAGCGCCTGAAGAACAACGGCGGGCACTGACACCGAGCCTGCACAACGCGGATCCCCCGGACGANTCCGGGGGATCCGTCGTCTGCGGGGCCTATTCGCCCTTGAACTGCGGCGGGCGCTTCTCGAAGACGGCGGTGATCGCCTCGGTGAGGTCCTCCGACGGCAGGAACGCCGCGTTCCACGCCGCGACGTAGCGGAGGCTGTCGTCGACCTGCGGCGAGCGCGTGTGGTCGAGGACGTTCTTGATGCCCTGGACGACGAGCGGCGGGTTGGCGGCGATCTCCGCGGCGGTCGCGTGGGCGGCGGCCAGCACTGCGTCGGCGTCGTCGTGGACGTCGTTGACGAGACCGATCTTCTCGGCGCGGGCGGCGTCGATGTCCTTGCCCGTGAGCGCGAGCTCGCGGACGTGACCGTCGCCGATGATGAGCGGGAGCCGGGCGAGGGTGCCGACGTCGGCGACCATTCCGACCTTGACCTCGCGGACGCTGAACTTCGCGTCGGCGCTCGCGTAACGGATGTCGGCGGCGGAGATGAGGTCGACCGCTCCGCCGATGCACCAGCCCTGGACCGCGGCGACGACCGGCTTGCGGCAGTCGGCGACGGCCGTGATCGCCGCCTGCATGTTCTTGATCAACGTGTGGAAGTCCGTGCGCGGCTTGGCAAGCGCCTTGCCGGAGACGACGGCGCCGAGGCTGCCGCCCATGGCGACGAGGTCGAGGCCGTAGGAGAAGTTCCGGCCGGAACCGGCGAGGACGACGGCGCGGACTTCGGGGTCGGCGTCGAGCTCACCGAACAGGACGGGTAGTTCCGCCCAGAAGTCGGGGCCCATGGCGTTGCCCTTGCCGGGGCCGATGAGCGTGACCTGTGCGACGTGATCCTTGCGTTCGACGGTGAACGCTTTCCAGGGCGAGTGATCGGACATTACCGAAGGGTAACTTGCGGATCTTCGTTTCGCACCGACCGCACCCCACGACACAACGACGACGCGTCCTCGGAACCGCGCCCATCGGGCGGCGATTTTCCTACTCTTGATCCATGACCAGGTCGCTGCATCCGAACGCCCACCGCGTGTCGGACACGCTCATCTCCCGCGGCCATCACGGTCTGATCGTCCAGCAGCCGGAGACCGTGCACACCGCCGAGCAGGCCGCCGCCGCGGTGGGTGTGGAGGTGGGCGCGATCGTGAAGTCGCTCGTCTTCCTGCTCGACGACGACCCGATCCTGTTGCTCGTGTCCGGCGCGCACCGCGTGTCGGTCGAACGGACCGGCGAGCGGCTCGGCGGCGAACTCGTGCCGGCCTCCCCCGACCTGGTCACGGAGGTCACCGGCCAGCCGCTCGGTGGCGTCGCACCGCTCGGTCATCCCACGAACCTGCCCACCTACATCGACCGTGCGCTGCAGCACTACCCCGATCTGTGGGCGTCGGGTGGATGCCCGAACACACTGTTCCGGACCGTCTATTCGGAGCTCATGCGCATCACCGCGGCGATCGACGTCGACGTGGACTGAGACCGTCCACCTACCGGTACCACCGGCATCTTTATCCGGGTACACTCTCCGTCGTGACAGTCCGAGCGTGGAGCCGCAGGCATGTCGACCTGTGTCGTACCCGCTCGTGCCTCTGTGCGTTCTGAGATCCGCACCATCCCTTCCTCTTTCCCGGCGCCGTACAGCTGCGGGTAGTTGCCTGCCCGGCGCCGTTCACCTTCCGACCAGCGGAGCCCTTCCATGACCACGTCCTCCATCGAGAACCCGGCCGGCAGCTCGGTCGATTCCCCCGAACTCGTTCTCATCGTGCAGATCTCGGACACGAACGCCGGATCGGCGGGCGATCTTGCCGCCCTCGCCGATGCTCTGCGGGAGACCGCGCTCGATCTGCTTCCGGGTGCGCGCACCCACACTCTCCTCAGCCCCGGCCCGACCCCTCTGGTGATCGATCTGCCCGCCCGCGGGCTGGTGCTCGACAATCAGCGGGTCGAGTTGAGTCACAGCGAATTCGAGATCCTCACGCACCTGGTGCGTCGGCCCCGCGTCGTGGTGTCCCGCGCGGCACTGAGGCCGCTCGGCGCCGGATACTCGGAGAACGACGACTTCGACACCGACCGCGGCAACCGCAGTGTCGACGTCCATGTCTCCCGGATCCGTTCCAAGCTGGGACGTTTCGGCAACATCATCACCACTGTCCGCGGGTCGGGCTACCGGTTCGATCCCGATCCGCGCGTACACGTCGTCGAATCACTCGACCGCCGTACGGCGTGAACGCATGCGAAGGAGGGGCAGGAGTCGAAACTCCTGCCCCTCCTTCGCGATACGGATGCGTGTCAGGAAGCGCGCACGGATGTCTGAGCGCCCTCACCGAACCGGCGCAGGACCTCGACGACGGTCGGCGAGACCTCGATGAGGCCGCGCGACTCCAGCCACGGCAGCGTTCCGTCGACGAGATGCTCGACGGTGAACGGCGCGGCGAGCGGGATCAACGTGACGCCGTCGGCGACCTGCACGGCATGGATGTCCGCGATCAGCCCGGCGAGACCGTGCGGCGTTCCGACATAGGACAACGTGCCGGCCGCCCCGCGAGTGGATTCCGGGCGGGTGCGCCGGGTGCGGGCGGTGCGGGCATCGGAGGCGAGGACGACCTCGACGTCGACGAGCACCGTGATCGAATCGGGATCGCGGCCCTCCTCGGCGGCCTCCGCACGGATGCGGTCGCGCAGCTTCCCGGCCTCACGCAGGTCGGCGGCACGCACCCGCACGACGTTGGATGCATCGGCGCTGAGGTCGAGCGGCGGATCGCCGGCACGCCCCAGGGTCAGGTCGGCCCAGTAGTCGGGCCCGGAGTGCCCGGTGAGTTCGACGGCGACACGCAACGGCCGGATGGCGGCGGACTCGACGACGGCCGGGTCTGCGGATACACGGGTGACAGTGGATGCGACGGACATGGGATGCCTCTCGGTACGGGCCGCGGAGCGGCACGGAGGGATCGGCCTGTGAGCCGGAAGACTGTGAGGGAGAAGACCTTCAGTCCGGACAGATTCCCGATGCCGTACGGCAGAGGTCGACATGGCGACGGCACCAGCGTGCCGCAGCGATCGTCCTCGTCCGTTCCATGCGAATTACCCTACTGATCCTATGGGGAATTGTCGACCGCTAGACGCACGGAGATGCGTCGCCGTCGGTCGCCCCGAGTCCGGGGCGCGTCTCCGGCGAGGGGTTCCACACACCGTCGGTCTTCGCGTGCACCCACGTCGGTCCGTTCTCGACCAGCGACCGGAGCGCTCCGAGGAGCCGCTCGACGTCGTCGGACGAGCTGCCGAGTCCGAGCGACGCCCGGACGGCACCACCGGCACGACCGACCCGCGCGAGCAGCGGATGGGCGCAGAAACGTCCGTCACGGACGCCGATGCCGTGCTCGGCGGACAGATAGGAGGCGACGTGGCCGGGCTCGTAGCCGTCGACCGTGAAGGTGACGATCCCGACGCTGTCGGCCGAATCGTTCCACAGGCGAATCACTTCCACGCCGTCGATGGTCTGCAGACCGTCGACGAGCTGGGCGCACAGGGCCTCCTCGTGACGGGTCACCGCGTCGGCGTCGAAATCGGCGAGCGCATCGCACGCGGCGGCAAGAGCGGCGACACCGAGAACGTTGGGAGTGCCGGCCTCGTGACGCGCAGGGGCGCAGGCCCATTCGGTGTGATCGAGGCGCACCTCGCGCACCGCGCCGCCACCGGCGAGATACGGCTCGGCGGCGTCGAGCCAGTCGCGGCGGCCGACGAGCGCTCCCGCACCGAACGGCGCGTACAGCTTGTGGCCGGAGAAGGCGAGGTAGTCCACGCCGAGCTCGGCGAGATCGACACGACGGTGGGGCACGAGCTGCGCACCGTCGACGAGGATCCGGGCACCGGAAGCGTGTGCGAGCTCGGCGAGTTCGGCGATCGGCAGGACCTCACCGGTCACGTTGGAAGCACCGGTGACGGCGAGCAGGGCCGCGGGGGCGCGCTGCAGTTCGACCGCGAGGCGCCACACCGTCTCGGAGACGGTGGCCGCAGCCTCGACGATGCGAGAGTTCTTCCAGGGCAGCAGATTCGCGTGATGCTCGATGTCGAGCACGACGACATCGCCGGGGACCGCACTCGCGAGCAGGTTCAGCGAATCGGTGGTGTTGCGCGTGAAGACGACGACCTGGTCGTCGGCCGCGCCGACGAAGCGCGACACGGAGGTGCGGGCGTCCTCGTAGGCGGTGGTGCTGATCCGCGAAGCGTATCCGGCGCCGCGGTGCACGCTCGCGTAGAAGGGCAGCAGCTCGGTGATGCGGTCGGTGACGGCGGACAGCGCCGGTGCGCTCGCCGCGTAGTCGAAGTTCGCGTAGGTGCAGGTACCACCCTGGACGAGCGGAACCTGCACGTCACAGCCGGAAACGGTGGCGAACGGAGCGATGCAGGTGGTGGTGGCTACAGCAGTCATGACAAATCCCTCGTGTACTCGGGGACCCGCCGGTGACGCCTACGACGGAGAATTCTCGTCGCCGGCGGAGTCCGCGCTTGCCGTGTCCGGTAGTGGATTCACGGCCCGGTCGTCACCCGGAGCACCCCACCGCGGTTGGAGGGTTGCCGACCAGCTAGCCGGGGCTTGACGCTGGTACTCATGACCTGGCGAAGAGAATGGCAGGACGACAGAGCCGTGTCAACCCCGCACAGCTCCGCGTCATCCGGCACCGCACGACGCCGACACGCGTTCTGCGCGCCGAACGTTCACCTGCCGTCCACCCGGACGTGAGATAACCGGAAGCACCATCGAGCAGAAGGACCCGCGGAGTTGCCAGCCATAACCTCGACCCCCGTCGGCCGGTTCCCCATCCCGGACGAGTTCCTCCGCGCGTCGCACGCTCCACCCGCCCGCACCCTCGTCGACCTGCTGCGGAGCACTGCCGAAGCACATCCCGACGCCCCCGCGATCGACGACGGCTCGACGGTCCTCGAATACGCCGAACTGGTCGAGGCGGTGATCGCCGGTGCGTATGCGCTGAACGACGCGGGCGTCGGGGCCGGCGACAGGGTCGGGGTGCGCATGACCTCCGGGCGCAGCGACCTGTATGTGACGATTCTCTCCATTCTCGCCGCGGGCGCCGCGTACGTCCCCGTCGACGCCGACGATCCCGACGAGCGGGCCGAACTCGTGTTCTCGGAAGCGCAGGTCACCGCCATCGTCACCGACGAGGGCATCGGACCGGGCACGGCCGCACCGTCGGGCACCCCGGTGGTGCGGGGTCCGAACCTCGATGACGACGCGTGGATCATCTTCACCTCCGGTTCGACCGGAACACCGAAGGGTGTCGCCGTCACCCACCGCAATGCGGCGGCCTTCGTCGACGCGGAAGCGCGGATGTTCTGCCAGGGGGAGCCGCTCGGTCCCGGCGACCGGGTCCTGGCCGGGCTGTCCGTGGCGTTCGACGCCTCGTGCGAGGAGATGTGGCTCGCCTGGCGGCACGGCGCCTGCCTGGTTCCGGCGCCCCGCGCGCTCGTCCGCTCCGGCATGGACCTCGGGCCGTGGCTCGTCTCGCGCAACATCAACGTCGTCTCCACGGTGCCCACCCTCGCGGCGATGTGGCCGGCCGAAGCCCTCGAGGCGGTGCGTCTGCTCATCTTCGGTGGCGAGGCCTGCCCACCCGATCTCGTCGAACGTCTCGCCGTTCCGGGACGCGAGGTGTGGAACACCTACGGCCCTACCGAGGCGACGGTCGTTGCCTGCGCGTCGCTGATGGACGGCACCGGACCGGTCCGCATCGGCCTGCCCCTCGACGGATGGGATCTCGCTGTCGTGGACGCCGACGGCAACCCAGTCGAGGAGGGCGCGACCGGTGAACTCGTCATCGGCGGTGTCGGTCTCGCGCGCTACCTCGATCCGGCGAAGGACGCCGAGAAGTACGCTCCCATGCCCACTCTCGGCTGGGACCGCGCCTACCGCAGCGGTGATCTCGTGACGCTCGACCGCGCCGGTCTGCTGTTCCAGGGACGCGCCGACGACCAGGTCAAGATCGGTGGCCGCCGCATCGAACTCGGCGAGGTCGACAACGCACTGCAGAACCTGCCCGGCGTGGCGGGCGGTGCGTGCGCGGTCCGCAAGACGGCCGCGGGGCATTCGATCCTCGTGGGATACATCGCCTCCACCGATCCGGATTTCGACATCGCGTCGGCCCACGACCTGCTGTCCGAACAACTCCCGGCCGCACTCGTCCCGCGACTCGCGCTCGTCGACGAACTGCCCACCCGCACGTCCGGCAAGGTCGACCGCAACGCTCTGCCGTGGCCGCTGCCCGGCGCCGATGCCGACTCGGTGGAAGCACTCGGTCTCGATCCCACCGCCGAATGGGTCGCCGAACTGTGGACCGACATCCTCGGCGCCCGGATCGAGGGCGTCGACGACGACTTCTTCGAACTCGGCGGTGGTTCCCTCGCGGCGGCGCAACTCGTCACGGCGCTGCGGAGCCGGTATCCGGAGATGACCGTTGCAGAACTGTACGACCACCCGAGGCTCGGATCGCTCGCCGTCTATCTCGACGAACTCGCGCCGACGGAAGCGGCGACACCGCGTGAGGTGATGCCGGTGCCGCGACTCGCCCAGCTCGGGCAGATCGCGGTGACCGCCGTCCTCACCACCCTCACCGGACTGCAGTGGGTGACCTGGCTGGCGATCCTGAACAACGTCGTCGCGTTCGTCGTCGACGTTCCGTGGACCGTCACTCTGTCGTGGTGGTGGGTCGCGCTCGGTGTCCTGCTGTTCCTCACGCCCGTCGGACGCATGGCGATCTCCGTCGCGGGTTCGCGTCTGCTGCTGCGCGGCGTGAAGCCCGGAAGCCACCCCCGCGGTGGGAGCGTCCACCTCCGGCTGTGGACGGCCCTGCGGCTGTCCGAGGCCGTGGGTGCCGTGAACATCTCGAGCGCTCCCTGGATGCGGCAGTACGCGCGGGCGCTGGGCGCGAAGGTGGGTCGCGACGTCGACCTGCACAGTCTTCCGCCGGTCACCGGTCTCCTCGAACTCGGCGACGGGTGTGCCGTCGAGCCGGAGGTGGACCTCGGCGGCTACTGGGTGGACGGCGACGTCGTCCACATCGGAAGCATCCGGATCGGTGCCGGCGCCACGGTGGGCGCCCGCTCGTTCCTGGCCCCCGGCGCGCGGATCGGTAAGAACGCCGAAGTGGAGGCCGGATCCGCGGTGTTCGGTCGCGTGAAGGCCGGGCAGAACTGGTCGGGTTCCCCCGCCCGCAAGGCCGGCAAGGCCGACCGGCCGTGGCCCGCCGCGACGCCGCCACGGGGCAGCAGATGGGTGCCGGTCTACGCCGTGTCGTCGATCCTGCTCGGCGGCCTGCCCGTCGTCTCGATCGCCGCCGGGGTCGCGCTCCTCGTGTGGTGGGTGCACGACACCCCCACCGTCTCCGACGCCGTGGTGCACTCCCTGGCGATGCTGCCCGTCGCGGCGCTGCTGACGATGTTCGTCTTCGCCCTGCTCACCCTGATGGCGGTGCGGCTGCTCGCCGTCGGGATGACGGAGGGCTGGCATCCCGTGCGCAGCCGCGTGGGCTGGCAGGTGTGGTTCACCGAGCGCCTCATGGATTCCTCGCGCAGCTTCCTGTTCCCGCTCTACGCGTCGATGCTCACCCCGATCTGGCTCCGATTGCTCGGCGCCGACATCGGCAAGGACGTCGAGGCGTCGACCGTGCTGATGGTCCCCAAGTTCACGAAGGTCGCCGACGGAGCGTTCCTCGCCGACGACACGATGGTCGCCTCCTACGAACTCGGCGGCGGATGGCTGTACATCTCGCATGCGAAGGTCGGCAAGCGCGCCTTCCTCGGAAACTCGGGCATGGCGGCGCCGGGTCGGCGCGTCCCGAAGCACGGACTCGTCGCGGTGCTCTCCGCAGCTCCGGAGAAGGCGAAGTCCGGCTCGTCGTGGCTGGGCAGTCCCCCGGTGCGCCTGCGGCGCGCGAGCGGCGACAGCGACGCGAGCCGCACCTTCGCACCGCCGCTGAAACTGAAGATCGCGCGCGGCGCGGTGGAGACCTTCCGGCTCGTGCCCATGGTCGTCACCTACGGCATCGGGCTCGGTGTACTCTTCGCCCTCAACACCCTCGCCGTGCACCTGGGCTATCTTGCCGCTGCACTGCTGGGCGGTCTCGTGCTCATGGTGGCCGGAGCCGTGGCGTGCCTCGTGACCGTGATCGCGAAATGGCTCGTCGTCGGTCGGATCGGACGCGTCGAGCACCCACTGTGGAGTTCGTTCGTGTGGCGCAACGAGGTCTCCGACACCTTCGTGGAGACCGTGGCGGCACCGTGGTTCGCCCGGGCCGCGGCGGGCACCGCCGTGATGAACCTGTGGCTGCGCGCGCTGGGGTCGAGGATCGGGCGCGGTGTGTGGTGCGAGAGCTACTGGTTGCCCGAGGCCGACCTGGTGTCCCTGGGCGACGGTGCGACCGTCGAACGCGGTTGCGTTGTACAGACCCACCTGTTCCATGATCGGATCATGTCCATGGACACCGTGACCCTCGGCGCCGGCGCCACGCTCGGCCCCCAATGCGTCGCGTTGCCCGCCTCGGGCATCGGCGACGGTGCCACCGTCGGCCCGGCCTCGCTGGTGATGCGCGGCGACGTCGTCCCGCCGTCCACTCGCTGGCAGGGCAATCCGATCACGCCGTGGACCACGCCGAACGACTGGTCGCCGCGGTGAAGCCCATCAAGGCTGCCAAGCCCGTCGCGCCGGTCGCCGCCGATCGGCCGCTCGACCCCTATCTGCCCGAGAGCGGGAACCGCGGCTACCGGGTCTCCCGCTACGAACTCGAACTCACCTACAAGGTCGTGTCCAACCGACTCGACGGCCGGGCGAAGATCATCGCCACGACGACGGACGTGCGTGCCAAGTACTCGCTCGATCTCGCGCAGTCGATGCGGGTCGCGAAGGTGACCGTCAACGGGCGACGTCCCGCCAAGTTCGCGCATCGCGGTGGCAAGCTCACCGTCACCCCCGCCGAGAAACTCCCCGCCGGGGCGGTCCTCGTCTTCGGTGTGCAGTACTCGGGGACCCCCATCCCGCTGCGGACCATGTGGGGTGAGGTCGGCTGGGAGGAACTCGACGAGGGGTCGCTCGTCGCGAGCCAGCCCAACGGCGCACCCACCTGGTTCCCCTGCGACGACCATCCCGGTTCGAAGGCCACCTACCGCATCGCGGTCACCACCGACGCTCCGTTCGTCGCGATCGCGAACGGCACGCTCGTGCACAAGACCACGAAGGCGAGCCGCACCACACGCGTGTACGAGCAACCCGAACCGATGGCGACCTATCTCGCCACGGTCCAGACCGGGCACTACGAGATACGCACCCTCGCAACAGAACCCGTACCGCAGTACGGAATCCACCCGCCTCGCCTGCGCGCGGAGTTCGATCGGGACTTCGCGCGCCAGACCGAGATGCTCGAGTTGTTCACACGCCTCTTCGGCCCGTACCCGTTCGCGCACTACACCGCGCTGGTGACCGACGACGACCTCGAGATCCCCCTCGAGGCACAGGGATTGTCGATCTTCGGCGCGAACTTCTGCGACGGCACCGGCCGCGAGGAACGGCTCGTCGCACATGAGTTGGCGCACCAGTGGTTCGGCAACAGCCTCACACTTAACCGCTGGTGCGACATCTGGCTCCACGAAGGATTCGCGTGCTACGCGGAGTGGTTGTGGTCGGAGAACTCGGGCGGCAGGCCGGCGCACGCGCACGCGCTCGACGCGCACCGGGGTCTGGCCCGCAAGCCGCAGGACATCCTGCTCGAGGATCCGGGCCCGAAGGACATGTTCGACGACCGCATCTACAAACGCGGGGCACTGACACTGCACGCTCTGCGCTTGCAACTCGGCGACGAACCGTTCTTCACCCTTCTGCGGACGTGGACCGCGGAACACCGGCACGGCAACGTGACGACGGCGCAGTTCAAGGATCTCGCCGCGCGCTTCTCGGACGTCTCGCTCCGGCCGCTGTGGGAGGCGTGGTTGAGCACTCGAGAGCTTCCCCCGGCACCGACCGCCTGACGCGAGTTCTTCTCATGGCAGATCCACCTGCGACGCGAGCCACCGGCCGTCGACGAGTTCCATCGTCATGACCACGCGGCTGCGGTCGAGTCGCGGTTCGGGGACGAGAGTGTTCGTGACGCTCTGATCGACGAACAACAGGACCTCGACCTTCGTCGTGGTCGCGGACCTGATGCCCGACTCCACCACGACACCCTCCGAGCGTGCCTGGTTGTCGATCAGCACCTGTTCGAGTTGTGCACTCGACTCGGCGTACATCTTCTCGAATTCGCCGGTGGCTCCGTCGAGTACCGCGGCGAAGTCGGCGTCGAGGTCCGCCGAGTCCACCGATGTCAACGTCACGGCGAACTGCCGCGCGGCCTCCGACGCCGCGCGGGCAGCGTCCTCCACGGCGCGGGCGTTCCGGAGCTGGGCCCCCAGCACCGCCGCGGTCACCAGTCCCGCCACCGCGACCAGCGCGAGCAGAAGGAGGGAAATCCGCGCGAACCGCGTTCTCCTCGAACTCTTCTCGGCTACTCCCGTATCCGTGTCGTCGGTCGTCCCGGTTCCGTCCGTGCGGGTCGCGGTGTCGGTGCTCATATCGGTTCTCCTGGGTTCTGCACGATCGTCGGGCACAGGTCAGTTCGGCACTGTCGGTCCGCCGTACTCGAGTGGGACGCTGTACGGTCCGACGGGAGCCGGGTCGGACGTACGGAGCGGATCGACGCCGGGTGGGATGGTCGCGGCGCCCTCCTCACCGGGAGGACGTGGCGCGTTGCGCGCGCCGCGCACGAGCGTCGACGGGTCGGGGTCGGTGCAGTAGGTGTACAGATACGGCTCCGGATGATCCGCGATCGTCGGTGGGCGTCGCGGCAGGTCGTAGTCGCACGAGTTGCGGGGGTAGATGTTCACCAGCGCCCAGATGCCGCCGTCGCGGAAGGCGGTCATGAGCGCTTCGAGCGTCGATCCGTCACGATCGCTCGGGAAGAAGAATTCGTTCAGGGCGGGCACGCGCACGTGCGCCATCTGCGCCACCGTCGTCAGGTTGCCCAGCAGTTGCACCATCGTCGGCGAGTTCTCCGCGAGGAGAGCGTCGACGGAGTGCATCGTCGCCGGTGTCCTGTCGACGAAACTGCGGAATCCCTCGTCCATCGCTTCGACTCCGCCGAGCAGGGTCGACATCTCCGCCGACATGCCCTGCAGTCCGGGTGCGGCGTCCGCGAGTGTGCGGAGCACGATCCTGCCGGAGCGCAACAGCGAGACCGTCTGCGGCAGAACTCCGTCGAGCGTCGAGACGAGGAAGGTTCCACCCTCGACGATGTCGGTGAGTTTGCGCGGACCGTCCGGTCCGACACCGAGTTCCTCCACGATCACCCGCAGCGAGCCGGGGTCGATCTGGGCGAGCATCCCGTCGAGGTCGTGCATGAGGGTCGACAGCGGAACGGGTGTCGAGGTGTCCTCGGCCGAGATCTCGGCACCGTCCTCGAGATAGGGGCCGTCGTCGCGGTCGGGACGCAGGTCGAGATACTGCTCGCCCGCGAGCGACAGGCCCGCGACCCGGATCTCGCCGCCTGTCGGAATCCGTGCCCGCGAATCGATCTCGGCGACTGCGACCACCCCGTCCTCCGTCAGGTCGACGGACGAGACCGTGCCGACGGGAACACCCCGCAGCGTGACGTCCCGGCCGGGTAGCAAGCCGCCCGACTCGTCGAAGTGCACCCGGATCCGGTAGGTCTCGGCCGTCGGGTCCGCGTCGAACACACCGAACACCAGGTAGGCCGTTCCGACGACGAAGGTGGTGGCGAGGGCGACCACGGACAGTCCCAGCCGACGCGCGTAGCCGTACCGCACCCCCGCGACGATGCCGCCGGCGGTGACCTCGAGGGGGCCGCGGCGGCTCACGGGCCCTCTCCGTCCAGTCGCTGCTGCAATCGCATCAGCGTGTACGTCAGTGTTCCCACGAACGCCTGCCAGTCGGTCTCGTCGGGCAGGCGGCTTCCCGGATCCCCCGAATGGCCCGGCGCGGGAACGGCGCCGATCACCAGCTGCTCGAGGTCGGCATCGACGTTCGCCGACGTGCTGTTGGTGACCCGCATGATCGGTGCGAGCAACCGGTTGACCGAGTTCAGGCTGGCGTCCGGATGGGTCGCCGCGGTGTTCAGCTGTTCGGCGATCCGGTCGAGGTCCGCGAGGGTGCTGCGGGTGTCGGTGCCCTGCACCGAGGGGAACCGTCCCATCTGCTGTCCGATCCGGTCGACCTGACCGACGAGGTCGAGCAGCTGCGCGGTGTCGGCGGCCACGACGTCGAGCGCCGGGCGCGCGGCCAGCATCACCTCGTCGATCGTCGATCGCCTTTCCGCGAGGGTCACGATGAGCCGGTCGGTGCGGGTCAGGGACTCCTCGATCTCGGCGGTGCGTGCGGTGATGAGGCCCGCCAGCCGCGTCGACTCGTCGACGAGCGCCCCGAGCCGGTCGCCGCGGTCCCCCACCGCTTCCCCCAGCCCATCGACGATCTTCGTGAGGTTCCGCAGCGCTCCGCCGTTGACGAGCACCGATGCGGTGGACAGCACCTCCTCGATGGTCGCCGCTGCCGCAGTCGACGACAACGGGATCGTGTCCCCCGGTGCGAGAGCCGCGGCACCGGTCGCATCGGCCGGGGGTTGCAACGAGACGAACACGTCACCGAGCGGCGTGGCCGATCTCAGCTCGGCGCCCGTTCCCACCGGGACGGACACGTCTTCGGCGATGCGCATCGTCACGATCGCGGAGTACTCCTCCACCCGCATGGACGCGACCTCCCCGACGTCCGCACCCGCGAGCTTCACCTTGGCCTTCGTCGGCAGGTTGAGCGCGTTCTCGAAGGTCGCGTGGAGCGGATAGGACTCGCCACCCACTCCCGGTTCGGGAAGGGGAAGACTCTCGAGGCCGACAGAGCAGGCGGTGGTGCCGAGAACCGACGCGGCGATCGTCGCGACCACGGCTCGTGCCCGTCGCCCGCTGGTGTGTCGGTGTCTCATCGTGGCAACCCCGCGATCCCTTCGAGCATTGAGGCGATGCCGAAGCCCGGGCCGAAGTCCTTGAGGTTCCCGGAGGTGCACCCGAGATCGCGCATCTCCAGCGCCGCGCATACCTGGGAGACGAGATGCCCGTCGAAGAAGACCTTCTCGAGCTGGGCGTGGACGCGGGCCGCACCGTGCTCCTGGTCGATCGCGTTGTACGCGTTGCCGAGGAGAAGCGGTGACAGATCGAGGAATTCGGCGACCTCGTTGCGGTAGTCGACGAGCGCGCGGGTGACCGATTCGGCGTTCGTCACCGCCGAGTGCACCTCGTCGCGGTGGGTCTCGAGCAGCTGCTCGGCGTGCGCGAGGATCTCGTTGAGTTTCGTTCCGGTGTCGCCGGTACCCACCCGAGCGTCGGCGAGCACCGTGCTGAGTCTCCTGGTGGCTTCGCCGAATTCGCGGATCTCGACGTCGTTGGCGGCGGCGATGTCCGCGAGGGCGGAGAGGTTGTCGACGATGGTGGTGATCTCGTTGCCCGTCACCGCGCCCTTCTCGGCGCTCATCCGCAGTGCGTCCGACAGGCGGCCGAGAGCGGCCCTGATACCGACGCCGTTGCCCACCGTCATCCCGGCTCCGACGTCGAGCAGTCGTGCCACCGGTCCGTCGCCCGTCCCGTCGCCCTCGAGTTCGAGGGCCAGGGTGTCGGCCATCGCGAGCAGGCGGTCGAACTCGATCGGGGTCCGGGTCCGGTCCAGGTCGATCACCGCGCCGTCCGCGAGGGTCGGTCCGCCCTGGTAGGCGGGAGTCAGTTCGACATGCCGGTCGGTGAGCACGGAGGTCGACACGGCCACCGCCCGGACGTCGGCAGGTACATCGACACCGGCGTCGATCTCCATCGCGACCGCGACGTGGGTGCCCTGCGGCTCGATCGTCAGCACGCGCCCCACCGGTATTCCGAGGATCGACACTTCGTTCCCCTCGTACAGACCGGCGGCATTGTCGAACCGTGCGGTGACGGTGACAGGCCGATCCGGAGACAGGACCCGGTCGAACACGAGGGCTCCCGCCAGCGCGACGACCGCGACCAGCACGATCCCCTTCACCAACCGTTTCACCGTCATCGGCACTCCCCGAGATAGTCGCGCAGGCTCGGCTCGCCGGTGTGCCCCACGAGGGCGCACATCCAGGAGTCGATCATCGGTCCGGCCGGCGCCGTGAAGTCGACCTCGTTGC
The DNA here is from genome assembly GCF_053345925.1 of Rhodococcus sp. C26F. Classification (NCBI taxonomy): domain Bacteria; kingdom Bacillati; phylum Actinomycetota; class Actinomycetes; order Mycobacteriales; family Nocardiaceae; genus Rhodococcus; species Rhodococcus sp. C26F. Next base: position 9,109 of record NZ_JBKFBA010000020.1, on the reverse strand, counting down.
CCGTCCCCGACGCGTTGGTGAAGTTCCGGAGCGGGACGGGCAGGATCTGGAGGATGTTGCGGAGCAGCGCGTCGTTGTTCGCGAGGGTCTGCAGGAACTCGTCGAGATCCGCGATCATCGCGTCGACGTGCGTCCGGTCCTCCACGACGACCGAGTGCAGGGAGTCCACGAGGCGAGTGGTCGAATCGAGCAGTCGCTGAACCAGATTACGGCGGTTCTCGAGTTCGGCGAGCATGCTGTACCCGTCGCGGACGAGGACACCGAGGCTGTCCTGCTGGGCGCGCACGATGGTGGTGATCGACGCGGTCGCCTCGAGGATCGACCCGATCTGTCTGCGCCGGTCGGCGAGAGTGCCGGAGAGACTCTCGATGTTCTGCAGGACCTGCGGGAGCAGTTCGGGTACGCCGTGGAGTTCGTCCGCCATCAGCGTCATCGTCTCCCCGAGGCGTTCGGCGTCCACCTGCTCGAAGGTGGTCGTCGCGTCCGCGAGCAACTCCTGCAGATCGTAGGGCACGACGGTGTTCTCGAGGGGGATCCTGTTGTCGGCCAGGGGTTCTCCTCCTGCGGGTTGCAGTTCGAGATAGCGGGATCCGAGCAGCGTGGTGAGCTTGATCGACGCCACGGTGCCGGATCCGAGTTCGACGTCGCGGTCGATGTCCATCGCCACCACCACGTGATCCCCGGCAAGTCGCGCTCCTTCGACGGTTCCCATCTGGACGCCGGCGATCGTCACGGCGTCGCCCGCGCTGATCCGGGCCGCCTGCGCGAACTCGGCCTCGTATCGCACGGAGGAGAATCCGATGCGGGAGACGACGACGGTGGCGACCAGCGCGAGGGCGATCACCACGACCGTCACGGTCCCGATGACCAGGGGATTGCGATCTTCGAGGGTCGGTTTCCGTGTCACGATCTCACCTGCACACCTGGGAATGCGTGATCCGCCCTTCGGGCGTGACCTCGGAGACGACGGACGGGATGATCGATCCCACTTCGGGGATCAGGGTGACGTTGAAGTTGCACAGGTAGGTGTTCAGGTAACTGCCCTCCTGGCTGACGCGTGCGAGGCCCTTGAGCAGCCCCGGCAGGTTCGCCCCGAAATATCCGAAGCTGTCCTTGTTGTCGAGGAAGTGACGGGTGAAACCCGGTTGGCGGCTGATCATCGCGTGCAGATCGGGTTGCACCTCCCGGCTCATCGCCGCGATCCGGTCGACGGTCGCCGACAGGGAGTCGAGGGAGCCGATCGTCTCGTCCTGTCGTGCCGACAGTTCGGAGAAGATCGCACGAGCACTGGTCAGGACGGCATCGACGTCCTCGCTCTGCGTCGCGAGGTCGCCGATGACCGCGTCCAGATTGACGATGATGTCGCCGAGGATCCGGTCGGGTTCGGCGAGCGACTCTGCGAGACGGGACGTTTCGGCGACGAGGGCCGTGACGGCACCACCGTCTCCCTGCAGTGCCGCGATGATCGCGCTCGTGATGCGGTCGACCTGTTCGGGATCGAGCACGCTGAACAGGGGCTCGAATCCGTTGAGCAGCACGGAGATGTCGAACGACGGATCGGTGCGTTCGAGGGGGATCTCCCAGTTCTCCGGGACCGGCGCCCCGGAGCCGCCCTCTCCGCGGGAGAGTCCCAGATATCGCTGGCCGATGATGTTCTGGTAGGTGATCGCGGCCTCGGTGTCGTCGTGGATCGTCTGCCCGGTCTCGATGCGGAACGCCACCCGCGCGGTCGACCCGTCGAGTTCGATGGCATCGACGCGTCCGACCCGCACGCCGGCCATCCGGACGTCGTCACCCACCCGCAGGCCGGAGACGTCGCTGAAGACCGCGCGGTAGCCGGCCGTGTCGCCGTGGACGTTCCGCTGGAGGGTGACGACCACCGGCCACGTCGCCGCGAGGGCCAGCAGCAGGAACAGGACGAGGCCGATCAGCGGCTTGCGGTAGCTCACCTCGGGCCGCTCCCCTCGTCCGGGAGGATAGAGATCATCGCTCCGCGCGCCACCGGTCCGAGCAGCACTTCGGCGGCGGCCGACGGATCGCCGCCGAGAAGGGCACCGAGCAGCTTCTTCTCCTCGTCGCTGCCGACCGGGCCGACGTTGCCACCGGACGGGATGCTGCTGAGCACCTGCGTTCCGCTCCGGGGTCCGGTGTTCATCGACGAGACCGGGGGTGCCCCGGTCTCGGGTGCCGTCTCGCAGCTCGGGCCGGCCAGGTCGCCGTAGCGGGGGCAGTCCGCGCGCGTGTACATCCGGTGCGGCGTGAACTGGAAGATGAACTTGCCCATCCCGCGCGGTGCGCCGTAGGGCCAGAAGGTTTCGAACCACTTGTCGGAGATGCGACGCATCCGTGTGGTGATGCGTGGGAACTCGTCGGCTCCGTCCGCCATGACCCCCAGCACCGGCGTGAGGGAGGTCGTCACACCGATGACCTGGTCGATGTGCTTCTCGAAACCGTTCGCCACGTGGTCGAGCGTGGTGGCACTCGCCGCCAGGAACCTTCCGAACTCCGCCTGCTTCTCCGCCAGAGTCCGCATGGGGACCACGGCATGGTTGACGGCGTCGAGCAGATCCGGCGCGGATTCCTGCAGCCCGCGCACGGCATCCGAGAGTGCGACCAGCGTCGAGGGTCCGCCGTCGGGGGTGAGGACCGCTCCGAGTTCACGGACCATCCGGTCGAGTTTCTCTCCGGCGGCGACGATGTCGGCACCGCGGCGATCGGTCGCCTCGGCCACGGTGGCGAGGATGCCGAGGGTGTGCCGGGTGTCGACGTGGGCGGTCGCCGCGGTGATGTCGCGGAGTTTCGTCAGCGCGGTCTGCAGTTGGACGGTCTCGAGGCCGGTGTCCTGCAGAATCGTCGCCCCGGCGGTCAGGGCGGGTGCCGGACCGTTGTCGACGAGTTGCACGGACGACACCGCGAACACGTTGCTCGGCACGACCCGTGCGGTGACGGTGTTCGGAATCGAGTGCGCATGTTCGGGTTTCAGCGCGATCCTCACGACGAGGGAGGACGTGTCGTCCGGGCGGACGACCTCGCCGACCTCACCGACCAGCACGCCCCGGAACTTCACGTCCGAGCGCGCCGGGAGTCCGTCGCCGATGTCCGAGAGCACGGCCTCCACGTCGACCGTCCGAGTGAATCTGCCGTCGGCCTTCGCCACGACGGCCCCCACACCGAGGACACCGAGGAGCAGTGCCACCGCACCCGCAACGAACAACCTGGTGGAGGTCACCCGTCCGACGTCGCTCTCGAGCAGGATGGCCATGCCTACCCTCCGAGCCTTGCGCCCGAACCGATGCCCCAGAGGGCGACGGTCATGAGGAGGTTGACCACGATCATCGCGGAGATGCTCGCCCGCATGGCGCGGCCGGCCGCCGTTCCCACACCCTGCGGCCCGCCGGCGGCGTAGAAGCCGTAGTAGCACTGGATGGTGGTGGTGATGACGACGAAGACCACGGTCTTGAGCAGTGAGTAGGCGATGTCGGTGCCGTTGAGCACGAGGGAGAAGTAGTGGCCGTAGGTGCCGGCCGACACTCCCCCGGTCAGCCCGATCACCGATTGCACGGCAACGTAGTTGACGGTGAGGCAGACCAGATACAGCGGCACCACCGCGACCACCGAGGCGAGCAGCCGGGTCGTGACCAGATACGGGATCGACCGGATCGCCAGCGACTCCATGGCGTCGATCTCCTCCGAGATACGCATCGCACCGAGTTGGGCGGTGAACCGGCACCCGGCCTGCGCGGCGAACGCGAGCGAGGCCATGATGGGCGCGAGTTCGCGGGTCGTGGCGGTCGAGGACACCATGCCCGTCGCGGGTTCGAGTCCGAGCAGGTGCAGAGCGTTGTATCCCTCGATGGCCACGATCGCACCGGCCGATGCACCCAGGACGATGATCACCCCGGCCGTGCCACCTCCGACCACGAGGGAGCCGTTACCCCAGGTGACGTCGGAGAGGATGCGCAGGAACTCCTTCCGGTAGTGACGCAGGGTCATCGGGATCGCGGCCACGGCACGCAGGAGGAAGACGACCATGTGGCCGAGACGCTGGACCGACCGGATCTGTGCCGTCGCGACGACGACGAGCGGCCGGGTGCCGGGCGGGAAGTAGCGGGACGCCATCGTCAGAACCCCGTCTTCGGGAACAGCAGCACGTACAGCTGCGTGAAGGCGACGTTGACGATCATCAGGAGCAGGATCGACGCGACGACGGTCGCGTTGACCGAGTCGGCGACGCCCGCCGGCCCACCGCGCGTCGACAGCCCCTTGTGACAGGCGACGACCGCGACGATCGCCCCGAAGACCGCCGCTTTGATCATGGTCAGCACGAAGTCGCCGATCGTCGCGAACGACGCGAACGTCGTGACGAAACTGCCTGGCGTTCCGTTCATCACGAAGGTGTTGAAGATGTATCCGGAGAGGAATCCGACGAAGCAGACCAGGCCGGTGAGGGCGAGACCGACCACCACCGCGGCCACCAGGCGCGGCACCACGAGCCGTCGGACGACCGACAGGCCCATCACCTCCATGGCGTCGATCTCGTCGCGGATCTTGCGGGATCCGAGATCGGCACAGACGGCGGAACCGGCCGCCGACGCCATGAGCAGGGCGGCCACCATGGGTGCGCCCTGCTTGATGACCGCGAGACCGCTCGCCGCGCCGGCCAGGGAGGTCGCGCCGACCTGGCCGGCGAGCAGCCCGAACTGGATCGACAGGGTCACCCCGATCGGGATCGCGACGAACATCGTGGGCAGTGCGGAGGCCGAAGCCATGAAAGCCGCCTGACGGACGAACTCGGCGAACGGGAACCTCAGGGTGGCGATGTCGAGGATCAGGTACTGGAGGGCACGGATGCCCAGCACACACTGACCACCGACGGTTTCGAGCGCCGCCATCGGGTGTCGCCGGAGGTAGCCGCGGGCCCACGCGCCGATCTCTTTCGTGGCCGTCGTGCTCATCGCGGCCTACCGCACCGATCCGACATCGAGCACACCCCACCGTCTCGACCCCCACCTCGTAGGTGTCACGGCTGCTCCCCTCCAGGAGTAGATGAGCGTGGACGACACCGACCATCGAACGGTCGCAAGCATCGCCGAAACAGATTGTGTTCGCAGACTTTTCGAGAATTTTTCGAGATCCGGCACGACGAGCGCATCGTCGACCGGAGCGCACGGGCGGGACCGGCCGATGCCGGGTCACACTCGGTGGCGCAGCGCCTCGGCGACCCGCGGGCGATCGGGTGCCGAAGCCGGGCTGTCCGCCCGAGCCAAAAGTAGAATACTATTCTCGTAGTTGCAATACACGATTTCGGAGGACTTCGGTTTCCAGTCCTTACCGAGGCTTATCAGGCCAGGTCACGGCGCTGGAAAGCAGGTTCTGCTCCGCCGCTATCGGCACCACCTTCGAGCATCGACAGGCACCACTCGACGAGTTCGTAGGTCTCGGCATGACCCGCCGTCAGGCCGAGGGACTCCTCCATCACGAGCACTCGCGAGATGCTCGTCATCAGCACCGACAGCACCACGGGAGGAATCCGGGTCAGGTCGTATCCCGACCGCGCGAGAGCGGTGCGTGCGGCATCCCGCTGCCCGACGCGGAACAGCTCCGAATAGCGCGCGATCTCGGAACGGAGCGCGTCGCGATGACGCGCCATCGCGATGAACTCCATCGTCACGGCCACGGCGGCGGGATCGGTACTGAACTCCCAGAGAGCCCGAAGAGGGTTGGGGGACTTCGCCACTTCGGCCTGGACCGCCAGGCCCTCCTCGGCGCGCCGGCGGAACATCTCGAGGAAGAGATCGTCCATGGTCCGGAAGTAGTAGTGCACGAGTTGCGGCTTGAGCCCGGCACGTTCGGCGACGCGTCTCGAAGTGACCGCAGCGTAGCCTTTTTCGAGCATCAACTGCTCGGCCGCGTCGAGCAGAACGGTCCTGTTCTTCGCATCCGGCGAGCCGATCCGCCTCGACGACGTCATCCCCTACCTCCGTGGTAGTCGGCGTCCGCTTCGCGCGGCCGGTGCGGCGCACCGATGCGTGCTCATCGTAACCACACCGGCGAGTGTGCTCTTGACCACATTCGGCCCCCGTGCTATCCATATGACCAGCACTGCTAGGCAGGCGCTCAGCATCGGGCGAGGCTGGCGTTCTCATCGGAAAACACCGCAGTTGCGCACCTCGTGTGCGCACGACGTCAGGAGCCCGAGTGAACGACTTCGATTCCAAGGATTTCTTCACGGATCCGTCCTTCATCCCCGACCCGCATCCCTACTTCGATCACCTCCGTTCGGAATGCCCGGTGCGGTTCACCGGTCCCCGCAACGTGGTCGCGGTGACCGGATTCGAGGAATGTCTTGCCGTACTTCGTGATACGGCGACGTACTCGAACATCAACGCCGCGACGGGACCGTTCCCCGGCATGCCGTTCGAGCCCGAGGGCGACGATATCGGCGAACAGATCGAACGTCATCGTCCCGAGATCCCGCTGAACGAACACCTCGTGACGATGGATCCGCCCCAGCACACCCGTGTCCGGCGTCTACTCGGTGGGTTGTTCACCCCGCGGCGCCTCGCCGAGAACGAGGACTTCATGTGGCGGTTGGCAGACCGTCTGATCGACACTTTCCACGAGTCCGGCAAGGTCGAACTGCTCCACCAGTACGCACAACCCTTCGCCTTGCTCACCATCGCCGATCTCCTCGGCGTACCGGAGGAGGACCACGCCGCCTTCGTCGCCCACCTGTCGACGCAGACACCCGGGGCGATGGCCGAGGACGGCGCCCTCGGGACCAATCCGCTGGAGTTCCTGGATTCGAAGTTCTCGGCCTACATCGAGGACCGGCGGAAGAATCCGGGGAAGGACGTCCTGTCGATCCTCGCCGGCTCCACCTACGCGGACGACGATACTCCCGCGGTCGTCGATCTCGTCCGGCTCGCCACCTTCCTGTTCGGTGCCGGGCAGGACACCACCGCACGCCTGATCACCGCGGCGTTCCGGCTCATCGCCGAGAATCCCGACCTGCAGAAGCAACTTCGCGAGGATCGCAGTCTCGTACCGCAGTTCGTGGAGGAAGCGCTCCGGCTGGAAGGTCCGGTCAAGAGCGACTTCCGACTGACCAGGAAGAAGACGAACCTCGGAGGCGTCGAGATTCCGGCGGGCACCACCGTCATGGTGTCCCTGCCGGCGGGCAACCGCGATCCGCGCAGATTCACCGACCCCCACGAGTTCAGGATCGATCGGGAGAACTCGCGCGAACACATCGCGTTCGGTCGCGGTGTCCACTCGTGCCCGGGCGGTCCGCTGGCCCGGGTGGAAGCACGTGTCACCGTCGAACGTCTCCTGGACCGGCTCGGCGACATCCGGATCTCGGAAGAGAAGCACGGACCCGCCGACGACCGGCACTTCACCTACGAACCGACCTACATCCTCCGCGGACTGACCGAGATCCATCTCGAGTTCACTCCCGTCTCCGTCACGGAAGGAAGCGCCCATGTCCACTGAGCACAACACAGCAGATCGGGTGGTTATCGTCTCGGGCACCGCGTCCGGCATCGGGCGAGCGATCGCCGGAGAACTCGCCGGACGCAACCACCCCGTGGTCCTGCTCGACCGCAGCGGCGACGCAGTCCGAGCCGCGGCGGACGAACTGGCGAACGACGGCGCTCGGGTGATCGGGCTCGAGGTGGACGTCTCGGATCGGGCGAGCGTGGATGCGGCCGTCGAGAAGGCACGCGCCGAACTCGGCCCGATCTCGATCATCGTCACGAGTGCCGGCATCCAGGAGAGCGCACCGTTCGGTGAGATCACCGCGGAGTCGTGGCAGCGGACTCTCGACGTGAATCTCACCGGCACGTTCAACACGATCCAATCGGCGCTCCCCGATCTCCTCGAGGCGGGGTGGGGGCGCATCGTGACCATCTCGTCGTCGAGCGCGCAGTCCGGCGCACCGGATCGAGCACACTACGTCGCGTCCAAGGGCGGGGTCATCGCGCTCACCAAGGTCCTCGCGTTCGAACTGTCGCCGAAGGGCATCACCGCCAACACGATTCCACCGTCGATCATCGACACACCGATGGCGCGGGCCGAGGACCAGCCCGGTCAGTTGATCGACCTGGACGTGCTGGCGACCATGACTCCGGTGCGCCGCACCGGCACGCCGCACGACGTGGCCGCGGCGGCTGCCTTCCTGTGCACGGACGACGCCGGCTTCATCACGGGGCAGGCCATCGGCGTCAACGGTGGTTGGTACCTGTAGTCGCGATCTTCCGGACGCCGACCGGTGGGATGGGCACCGGTCGCGGGGGATGGGAATCCGGAGGGGGACCCGAGCATCGGGTCCCCCTCCGGATGTCGTCTAGGGCCGACGACGTAGAGACGCATCCAGTGCACTCATCAACTGTCCGACGCGACTTCTCGACGTGGGGGCGAGCGGATATCTGGAGAGGACGTCGACCACGACGGCAGTCGCGCGTCGCCGGGCGTCTTCGAGCACGTCCTCCGCGGCTCCCGGGTGGCCATCCGTACGGAGTTCGGCGATGCGCGCGGCACTCGCTGCGGCACGCAGGATGTGCCCGACCTGAGTGGCCTTCGCGATCGGGTGCAGATAGGCAGCCGCCGCGGCATCACCGGCGCACCGTGCGGCAAGGGACGCCACTTCGGTCGGTGCGTCCTTCGCGGCTCGGTGGGCATCCAAGGCGGTGACGCGCTGGAGTCGCGTTCGTCGCGCACCGTCGACAAATTCCCGTGCTGCGTCGAGTGCTGCACGTGGACGACGGTCGTCGGGCACGAACTCCTCGAAGACGGGGAGCACGGCCTGTGCACTCTCCGCCACGTATCGGGCAACCGCTCGCAGTTCGTCCATGGTGAGTTCGAAATCACCGAATACGCTTGTCGCCGGCTCGATCCGTCCCACGTCTCCGAGCATAGATCGGCCGGATGTGCGCATACGAGAAAAGGGGACCCGCGAAAGCGGATCCCCTTTTCAAAGCCGAAGACCCCCAACAATGTTGGGGGTCTTCGGTAACGGGTGTTCGGCGGTGTCCTACTCTCCCACACCCTGTCGAGTGCAGTACCATCGGCGCAGACAGGCTTAGCTTCCGGGTTCGGAATGGGACCG